>NZ_CM001373.1:2364499-2682541 GCF_000236165.1 Fluoribacter dumoffii NY 23
ATCTCTTAACTGGAGTGTCTAAATCAATTGAACCACATCACGGTATTTATTGGCATTTTATGCCTGCTTACAAAGAAATGAATCACTTTCATGCAACAAGAGACTTACCTGCCCTTTTCTGGGGAGCGGATACTAAAATGTTTTGTGTTAAGGAAGTAGTGCGCCAAACTTCGGTAGAGGCTTATTCGCATCATATTCAACGACTCATGATAACCGGGAATTTTGCCTTACTTGCAGGCATAAATCCGCAACAAGTTTGTGACTGGTATCTTGCTGTTTATGCAGATGCCTATGAGTGGGTAGAACTTCCTAATACTTTAGGCATGGCGCTTTATGCCGATGGTGGTTTGATGGCAAGCAAACCCTATGCTGCCAGTGGAAAATACATCCAGCGCATGAGTAATTTTTGTAAATCGTGCGCTTATAACCCGAATGATTTACTGGGAGAAAAAGCCTGCCCCTTTAATTCATTGTACTGGAACTTTCTTAAACAACATGAAGAGAAACTCAAAGATAATCCTCGGCTTCACTATGCTTATATGAATTGGCAAAAGATGGATCCTGACAAAAAAGAAGGCATTCATAATAAAGTACAAGAAGTTTTCGCATATTTAGATTCAGGGCGTCTCTAGACCTGTGAATTAAGAAACCATATTACCCCATTAAGGTAACTGGCGAAAATGAGCCACAAAAAATAGGGGGTTAAGAGCAACCCGACCACTCTCTCAATATTTTTAACCTTTAGGATAATGAGTGCATTCAAGCCAATCATCAATAATATCCATAAAAAACTGAATCCTATCCAATGCAGATGAAAGAACAGAGGGGTCCATGCCCAATTCATGATGAGTTGTACTAGATAGAGATTAAGTATCGTTTTAATTTGGGGCTTGCTGCGATTTTGCCATAACATGAATCCAACAATCGCAAGAAGTGCATATAACAGTGACCAAACGAGAGAAAAAACCCATCCGGGTGGAGTTAAAGTTGATTTATGAAGACCATTATACCAGGACGGGATGTTTGCCTGTGTCATTATTCCTAAAAAAAATCCTATCAACTGAAAACATAAAATCCAAATAATCAGTTTAATCACATTTTGTTTGCTCAAAATCTTCTCTCCATATTTATATCAATCCTCGCGAAAAAAAAGGAAAGTGTACCGATATGATGTTATTCCTTTTTATTTTTTACTTCTTTTTTAACTGATTGTAATATTTTAGCGCTCTTGTTCTTGCCTCATGATGATTGATAATCGGCTTGGGATAATGAGTAGTTAAATAAATGCGCTCAGAATCAGCAGATTCCCAAGGTGCATGGATGTATTGACTTTGCAAATGAGAAAGTTCTGAAACCCAATGACGAATATAATGTCCATCCGGATCAAATTTTTGACTTTGGAGTACTGGGTTGAAAATACGAAAATAAGGTGCTGCATCTGCACCACATCCTGCCACCCATTGCCAACTCGCACTATTATTTGCTAAATCTGCATCAACAAGGGTATCTAAAAACCAATCAGCACCTAAACGCCAATCAATCAACAGCCCCTTTGTTAGAAATGAAGCAACAATCATACGGACACGGTTATGCATGTAGCCCGTTGCCCATAATTCCCTCATTCCTGCATCAATTATTGGGTAGCCGGTTAAGCCATTTTGCCAGCGGGCTAGTAATTCTTTATCATTATGCCAGGGGAACGCATCAAATTCACTTCGGAAATTTTCATAAGGAAGTTTGGGGAAATGATAAAGAAGATATACTGAAAACTCCCTCCACCCCAATTCTGAAAGGAAATGATCAGCTGAGGATAAATCACAATTTGGGTTAAGCTTTGCAAGCTCTATTGCCCTTAAAATTGTCCAGGGGCTGATTTCGCCAAAATGCAAGTGAGGTGATAAGCGCGAAGTCGCATTTTTTATAGGAAAATCTCGATTTTTTTTATAATCATTAAGATGATGCTCGATAAACTCATGAAGTTTTTGTTGCGCCCCAGCCTCTCCTGGGGTCCAATACTCACTAAATTGTGCGGCCCAGTTAATGGCGGGTAATAATTTCCAATCCTTAAGTACTTCACTTTGCACTTCAATTCCAGCTGGACGATTCTCCAAATACATAGACGGTTGAATATTGAGATGTTGTTTGCAGTGTTTCCAGTAGGGAGTAAACACTTTGAAGTAATCGCCGTTTTTATTTTTAATCGTCCAAGGTTCATGCAACAAACTTCCATTTGAACTTTGTACTTCAATTCCCCGCTCCAACAAAGCTGCTTTAATCTTTTTATCACGTGAAATAGCAGCTGGCTCATAACAGCGATTCCAATAGACTGAACTCACGGAAAGTTTCTTAACCAAATCTGAAATGATCTCAAAGGGATCGCCCTTGCGAAGAATGAGATTCAATCCAAGTTGCGCTAAAGATTCGCTAAGGGACGTAAGGCTATGGTGAAGCCACCAGTCCTGGGCCTCTCCTGAAACACTATTTTTTCCATCATAAATGTACAGAGGAATCACAAACTGATGATGTGAGCAAGCCTCGATAAATGCAGGATTATCGTTTAATCTTAAATCGTATCGAAACCAGACTAGTGCAACAGTCATTCAAATCTCACGCAATAGGTAATCTTCTAATTTAACAACTTCTCTAAAAATTTAATAGAGATGCAAGAAACTTTACAGCATGCATCCATTTTCGCTGCAAATTCAATCGATAATTTCAGTAAAAATTAATTTATCTGATGCTACACCCTAACATCTCTTTATTCAGTACTCTAAATAACAAAAATCTCAAAGCTCAAACTGTAATGCACGAGAGTGAAGTTCAGTTTCCCAATTTGATTCGTGTTGTATTAATGCTTTTTCAAGTACGGGTGCAAGAATCTGTGTTAAATGATTTTCCTTGTAGCGTTTTAGGAAGCGGGAAGCATAAGCAAATCTATCGACATCAGAGATTTGATCATTACTGAGATAATTAATGGCTTCCTTACTTTCAGTACTTGAAAAGAGCCAATTTAAACTGAGCAAACCCGATAAACCACAGCATCTTGACGATTTATACTGATAGTAATCTCTAATTACATGAGCCACTTCACCAAGTGAAAGTTTAGGATAATGCTCTTTGAGGTTATAAATACAGTGCCTACCCTGCTCAGCTTGTTCTCTGAATGACTCTAATTTAGTTTTTTTGGTTTTATGAGTTTGATCCAAATTTGCATTTGTTGTTGGATTATTGGAGAGGAATTGAAGTTTAATTGCCCCTCTCTCATGTTCTTTGTACTTTTTGAGTGAGTTTAAAAATGAACTGGTCATTATAGATGCTTCTTTTGCGTTTGCATCAAGATAAATAAGTTTAATCTGGAGTCGGCCATCAAACGCATCAAGCAAACCATCCTCTTGCATTTTATCGGCTACTTCGGGAATCAAGATTGAATTTTTGCTCTCATCAGTGACCCTTAAGTGCAAGGACAAATTTTCAAAAAATCTTAACGTTTCAGTTGCCACAGCCTCAATTCCATGAAGGGGGGATTTTTTGCCAGGCTTGCCCGGAAATATCACAGAAATTTTGCTGTTTAAGGGTAATTGTTTTAATTTTTTTTCACCGTAATAACAGACTGTAATTTTGCTCTCTTGCCTTTCTTCTAATGACAACCATTCTTCGATGATTTTTTTATAATTTGGCGGCACTTCTTTCTTTCTAAAAGGGATATATAAATAATGACTCATTTCTAGGATTACCTCTTCAAATGTATCATTTAAGTAAATTTTTGTAATAATTATACAAAGAAAAAAATAATATGTATACAAAGTGACCATTGCCGAACAAAAAACTTACTTGGGCAAGGAAGATAATTTTTTAACGCCTCATACAAAAGGCATTTTGCTGTGCCTATGGACCAAATTTGGACTATACGTAACTAAAACTGTGTAGGGCTTTTTATGATTCAGCTGTAAAGAAAACAGGTATAGATTAAAACATTCATTAAAGCCAGGGGGGCACCTATTTTTATAAATTCAAGGAATCCAAATCCTTTCACTCCCCGCTTCTCCATATTTTGAATGATAATGACATTGCTTGCAGCCCCTAGGATTGAAAAGTTGCCTGCAATGGTGCTACCTGCTGCTAACGCAAGATACTGCGGATCCATTGCATGATGATTGATTAATAAAGGCAAGTATAAAGCTACTAAAGGAACGTTCGAGATAAATTGACTCAGGATAATACTGATAACAAGAATGACGGGGATTTGGGTTACAGTTAAGTGGAAATGAGTTATGGTTTCTTGAAAAAAACCACTATCCCATACACTTTGTGTGAGTATGAACGTACTTGCGAAAAAAATAAGCGTCCCCCAATCCAACTTTTTTAACAGTGTCCATCGCTGATTGCTTAATAAAACCGGTAAGGCAGCAATGAGAGCAATATAACTAAAGTTAATGCGCAGCGATGTGTGCATCATATCAGTTGTTATTTTAGCAGCTACTAAAAATAACATAATAAGCAAACTTATTCTGACAAGCATTACTGTTGGATAATGGTTAATCGCGCCAGCGTTTGGTTTTTCAATAGGCTTGTTTAAGTGATGCCTGTAAATAAGATAAAGATAGAAATAAGCGATAATTAAATTAATTAGTGTCGGGATTATCAATGGATTAATAAAATTAAGAAATGATAAACCCCCATTTACGGCAATAAGTAAATTTTGGGGATTGCCTATTGGGCTTACAACACTACCAATAGTAATTGAACATGCTAAAGCAAAAAGTAAGGGTTTTACCATGTGTTTTTGTGATTTACATAATTGTAAAATAATGGGGGTACCCACAATGGCGATAGTATCATTCATCAATAAAGCGGCACTGAAACCAAGGACAAAAATAATAATCAATAAAGCATGTTTTCCCGTTGTCGCATGAAAAAAAATTCCATCAGTTATGCGCTCCAAATAACCACTTTCCTCAGTTGCCTGGCAAATCAAGAATACACCAGATAAATAAAACATGACTTCGGGTTCGATTGCAGTGAGTGCATGAAAGGGGGATATTTGTTGAAATACAACGGATGCCAGGGCACCAATTGCCATAATTGCCCAAATTGGGATGATCATCTTGATTAGACGTCGCAAAGCAATAGCAACTAAAACTATAAAAAGAATAATAACTGCTATTGGCATGCATTCATCCTGATTTATCTCACTTTCCAAGTTCAGTAGAGGAAAAGAAACGCACTAGATCTTTTAATTCCTCCTGTTGTACCTGGGCATTTATCCAATTAAGCTGCACCTGAGTAGTCACCTGCTCTCTTTGATTCACCAGGAACAATGTACTATCCCCCGCATGAAATTTTTGTGTCTCTCCGTGTTGCACCTTAAGCGCCAAATGGTATTCCTTTTTTAGGAAAGCTACCTGCTGCTGGATTCTTCTTATCCCAATATAAAGATTAGTAAGTTCATTCTTAAGCTGATCATACAGCAACTTTTTTTCCGCTCTTATCTGATACAGCTCACTTTGAGTACGAATTAAATTACCTTTTGCTTCTCTTCGAAGTACAGGAAATTTGAAAGAAACTCCTACAAACGCTGCTTCAGGGATGAGCAAAGGATATCCTCCAGTCCCATTTTGTTTAAACGTGTATGCGGTAGCATCCAAATTAGGCAACAACTCATTTTGTGCTAAATCTCGCTTAAGCCTGATGATTCTTGAATAATTTTGAAGTCTCTTAAGGGAGGGATGTTGTGTTAACTGCGATAAACCTGGGGACAACTGTCTTGGATTATTTAACACCTGCGAAGGAAGATTACTTTCGGTTGGGATTAGAGGATTTCCTTGTGCATCCCGATAGTACAATGATAAATTAATTCCAGCCTGTTCAAATATCATTCTCCCCTGGTTGAGTAATTGCTCCCTCTGGACTATTTGTTGCAAATTTTCAGTAATCGCAAGTTTCGGAAGGTCACCTTGATTTGCCTGCTGCTCAATAGCATGTTGTCGCTTTTTGGCCAATTCCAGCAGGTGTCTGAATGTTTTTAATTGCCATCCCGCTTCAACCCATTGCCAATAGGCTTTGATTGTTTCCTGATAAATTTTAATTTTTACCGCTTCCGCATCGTGTATTTTCATTTCAATCGACTCCGCGGTAGTTAATAAATTGGTGCGCTCCTTATCAATTAATCGATCCCGAAGCAAAGGCAGTGAAAGTCCTGCTCGATATTCCCCGCCTGAATTGGTTAAGTAATTTTGATAATAAATGGGCCAATTTCCATTCCCATTTCGATAACCAGCAAATAATTTGACTCCATTATAAAGGGTAGGAACAGTCAGCTGGGTATCGCCATAATTGTTAATATAGCCACCGGCAGGTTGTGATCGGGTGCTTGCATCAAGAGAAGGGTCAAACTTTCCCAACGCACTCAAATGAGTACCTTGAGCTTTGGTAATTTCCAAACGTGCAATTTTAATTTTTGGATAATAAAGATTTACTCTATGCAATACCTTATGCAAAGTTAATTTATCTGTCTCACTTGCACTACATACGGAAGAAAGGAGTAAATAACATAATCCTAAAATAAACTGATTCTTAAATCTCATACAAGTACAATATCCCTTCATTTCTGAGTCTTCTCTGAAGTACTTTCGGGCGGAAAACCATTAAATTGACGCCACAGTTCATACCATAATGGCACTTCCCCTAATTGAACCCATCCATGTACCCGTACGCCTTGTCTTAAAAATTGTGGTTGTGGCCAAGGCTCATCTGGAACAATGACTGCCCTAAATAATCCCGTACCATTGTCTGTAGGATCTATAAATGAAACAGTACCCCCAAAAGTTCCTACAGCAATTGAAGGCCAGCCCCTAAATTGGATCGCAGGCCATCCTTCAAACTGCAATCGAGCTTTTTGATGGATTCGAACAAAAGGAATATCATTGCCGTCGATCCAAAGTTCCACAGCTCGTGATTGAGTCTGGGGAATGATTTGTGCCAAAACATCGCCAGCTTTAACTACCACACTCTCCTGCCCTGTCAATCGTTTAAAAATTACTCCTGCTACATGTGCTTTTATAAGTTGTGATTGCTGGCGGGCGATACGAACGTCAATATCCACCATGTCAATATTTGCTTGCGCTAACTCGCTTTGGTATTTGGAATATTCAATTTGTGCCAATTCATATTGACGCTTTGAATTAATACCCTGTTGATACAATCTTTTTTGGCGCTCAAGATTAGATTTCCCCGCCACAATCGATTGTTCTGCTGCCTCTATTCGCAGGGCAATTGCTTTTTTTTCTAACTCTAATCGTGTCAATAACTTGGGATCGTTGTCAGTAATATCAACTAAGGGATCTCCTGCTTTTACACTCATCCCCTCATCGACATACCATTTTTTGATTCGCCCATTGATTGGAGAATTCACTGTATGAAGCCTCTCGGTCGGAGAAAATGCAATCACTTTGCCGTTGCCAAGTGCAAACTGTTGCCATGGCGTAAACGCTAAAAATAGAGTGATAACCAAGGCAATAATAAAAATAATTTTTGCTATTCTTTGAGGCTGGGGTAGTTTTTTTATCATTGAATAAGCATGTAATTTCATAAAAGCCCCACATGGTTTGTCATTTTTTTAAACTCCTGATTTTGAGTAACAAAAATCAAAATCGTATTTTTTAAGTTAAGCAATGGGGCGATGAAGAGTTCGCTTTTTTCTTTCTCTAATCCATCAAACATCCTGTCAATTATGATTAACTGCGGTTGGAGCAAGACCGCACGAATAATCATAAGGGCAATAAGCTCAAGTTCTGTAAACTCACTTTGCCAATCATAGATAATCGTCTTTAGCCCCTGAGGCTGCTGCATTATTTTTTCAGAAAGCCCGAAATATTTTAAATGCTCAATAATTATTTTTAGAGGTGTATTCTTATGGTTGAGTACCAAATTATCATAAATACTTCCGGCAAAACACTCAGGTTTTTGCAACAATAAACTGAATTGACGAAGTGCTGCCCGATGTGCTTCATTACACAAACTTCGATTCACTAAAATGTCCATGGAATATTTTTTTCCAAACCCCAGAAACGACTCAGAAAAAGTTTTGCAACTTTCTGCATCTTGGGAATAAATAAACAGAGGTTTTTCCAAAGCGGCAGTTGCCAGCATCTGATTTGGAAATTTAATTTCTATCGTTTTCATCGGCAAAAATAGAGCATTAAGGTCCGTTTTAATTTCCTCTACTGATAAATTAAGCACTGTGTCAATCTTACTTTCTGAGGCAATTAAATCGTAATAATTTTCTAGAAGTACGCCAAAGCGCTTAAATGCATAAATCAATGCACCCAGGACAATTTCAGCAGCCACCAACTGGCCTAAACTGAGTTGATTTTTAATAACGAGATACCCGCCTAGTCCTAAAAGAAGACAACTGGATAGCGCAGAAAGCACATAAAATCCAATTTGATGCTTTATCAGCTGCCTAAAATGAGTATTCCTTATATGTAAAAAGGAAACTAATCGCTTATCTGATTGGAACGTAGCATAATGACTACACTTGCTAAACCGAAACAGAAACCGATTGGTTAAAAGCTCCTCGAGCCAGGAGCCTACCTGATGCTTCTGAGCACACTCTTCTTTTGCGCTGGCGAGACCTTTACGGTAGGGAATGAAAACTATCAATAGGATGCTGAGGATTATAAACCCATCAAAGATGAGGAATAATGGATGGTAAAAGAGAAGAAGTAATAATCCAAAAAAAAGTTGAAGTCCTAAATTAACACCATACATTAAAAGGCTCGAAAGTGATTTATTGATGGTTACTACCTCAAAGAAACGATTAACCAACTCCGGCCCATTGTGTATTGAGAAATTTTCCAAAGAGAGATTGGTGAATTGTTTTGTGAGATTTAGACTTATCTTCACCATCAGTTTTTGCTGAATTACCTCCAAGATGATCGTTTGCCATATATTTAATGCGCCCAGTGCCAACATTAAAATCAGCACTATAAAGCTTAAAGTAACTACTGGCTGCAGCAGTTTTCCAAAGGCAATCAGGTTAATTAATGTTTGTGCTGCAATTGGAATGCTCAAAGTTAATAGACTGGCTACCAAACTAATGAGTGCAATGGATAAAAGTGTGGGTTTATCTAAAACATCCTTAATCGAATTCATGTTTCCTAGTCCCTTTCTTTTTTAAGAACATCAGTGTTTTAATTTTTTCAGGATAAAAAACTCAAGCGACTCAATAGCCTTATTGTGTTTTTCTCTTTTTAACAAGGATACATGAATATCACTCAACTTAGGTAAAAAATCCTCATCAAGGCGGTCAAGATCATTTGGGATCATGCTCCGTTGTATTGCAGTAATTCCTAATCCTGCGCGTACAGCAGCCATTTTCACAGCATAACTGGGGCTGCTAAATGCCAGACGCCAGTTTAAGTGGTGCTTGTCTAAACAATCAATCACATTACCGCGATAAACGCACGGAGTCGGGGAAAGGACTAGAGGGATGGGGGATTTTTTGTTGAAATGGGTCAGCAGTTCCCTCTTACCCACCCAATCAACTGTTTCATTCCAAACATTTACACCCTCAGCAATTTGATTTCTCTGGTTGGTTTTGATTAAAATCAAATCAAAGTCACCTTTATCGAAGCGCTCAATTAAATTAAGAGTTAGCTCACATTCAACATTGAGCATCACCCGCGGATGAAGGCGTGAAAACTCCACTAACACATCGGATAAAATCATTGAAGCAAAATCCTCAGGCAAACCAAAACGAAGCTCCCCATGCAGCTCTGGCGCTTTAAATCGATCCAGGGATTCACGATGAAGTTCATAAATTCTCTTTGCATACCCTAAAAAAATCTCTCCATCAGGAGTCAAAGATAACTCACGGCCACGAAGAATTAATGGTTTTTCAATCAGCTGTTCGAGTTTTGCAATCTGCTGACTAATCGCAGATTGGGTGCGCCCTACTCGAAGTGCTGCTTTGGTAAAACTCTGCGTTTCTGCGACCGCCAAAAAGCATTGCAAGGTTACTGTATCAAGACTCATTAGAATTCCTAATTAAAATCATAAAAATTATTAATTTCACTTATATTAGTTTATCTTATATATTCTCATTGTAACAAAACAATTTCTAATGAGGAATACTGTGAATAAGACAATAATTTTTTTCTATGGTGCGCTTCTGGTATGTCCAACTCTTGCTCTGCTCATAAACTGTTGCAGCATCAAGAGACGAGCTGTCTCTGCGGCTTCTTGGGCAAGTCGATTTATTGGTTTTGGATTGATAATCAGTATTGGTTTACTCAGTTATTTGAGCTTATCAAAAAAACCTGTGACTTATGTGCTTCTGAGTTTTAACACCCTAAGTTTGTTATTATGTAGTCTGATTTTATTGGTGAGCTTTATCGTTCATCGATTTTCCCTAAAGTACATGGAGGGCGACCGGCTCTATTCACGTTATTTTTTAAATTTGGCAGCCATTACGTTGAGTGCTGTGATCATGGTTCTTGCAGATAACCTCTTTCTATTTTGGTTTTCTTGGTCGTTAAGCAACCTTTTCCTTATTACATTGATGGTTCACAAAAAAGAATGGATTGCAGCCAAAAACTCAGGTTGGCTCACGCTAAATACCTTATTGGTGGGAAGTCTCAGTTTACTGGCAGCCTTTACTTTAATCGGGTTAAATACTCAAACTGCCTCTATTCAAGCTTTAAACGTAAAAGAATTTATCAATTCACCTGTTTTTGCGGCAACCATGGCTTTGATAACGCTCACCGCATTAACTCAGTCCGCCATTTGGCCCTTTCATCGCTGGCTTATGAGCTCTTTAAACTCGCCCACTCCTGTTTCTGCTCTGATGCATGCAGGTCTTGTGAATGGCGGTGGAATCCTTATTGTAAAGTTTGCGCCTCTCTTTGCAGCGTCCACTAGTTTCCTCATGGTTATCTTTGTTCTTGGCGCTGTTTCAGCTTTTTTAGGAACATTTTGGAAGCTCATGCAGTATGACATCAAAAGAATGCTTGCCTGTTCCACACTGGCGCAAATGGGATTTATGATGATGCAATGTGGTTTGGGACTTTTTGCTGCTGCTGTTGCTCACTTGTGTTGGCATGGTTTATTTAAGGCATATTTGTTTTTAAGCTCAGGTTCAGTCATTGCGCAACGAAGTAACAAACTCAAAGTCGATGGATACCCTCCTCTCCTTTTCTTAATTGCAAGTATTAGCGGTTTTTTGGGGATGCTTGTTTTTGCATTCATGACCAATAAGCCTGTTTTATCTCTACAAGCAACCACCTTCTTACTGGCATTTGCATTCATTGCAGGAACTCAACTGATGTTGACGCTGATCAACACTCATTTGTCTATCAAAAATATAATAATCGGATTATTGGCGAGTTCCTTAACCGGTTTGATTTATGGTGCAAGTATACACCTGATTGAAACGCTGCTTCCTAATCTGATCCCGCTTTACTTACCTAAATTATCGATGCTGCATCTGAGTACTTTAGTTCTTTTCATATTGCCCTGGCTTCTGCTTAACCTTGGAGTACTGGAAAGAATAAAAGAGTCCAATTTCTGGTGCTGGCTCTATATGAATTTATTCAACCAAAGCCAGCCTTCCGCAAAAACTCTCACCGCATTTCGATCTGATTACAAATACTAATTATCCTGAGGAGTGAACATGAGTACAGCAAGAGAAATAGTAAACGAAGAAAAAATACAAGATCTCTCTAAAAACACAAATACTTCAGTCAAAGCCCTGAACACGAGACTTGAAGTGCGGGCATTGGTGGACAATGCCGCCAAAAAGATTGCCCCCGTTTGGCCGCTAGAAACTTTTATAGCGTGTAATCCTCTCCAAGGATTTGAGGCAGAAACTTTTGAGCAAGCCATAGCAAAAGGCGGGTTTCGAAGAAAAGAATTTCCACGCAATCGTGCTTTAGAAAATGTTAATTTGCACATGATTAAATGGTGTGGAGGTTTTTTCGATGCAGGACAAGGGGTTATAGAAATGCCGCATCGTGACAAAGGATTTTATTTTGGATTCTTAAAATTAGCTAGTTTTGATAAAACGCTTCATCAGAATAAAAAAGAAGTAAAACAGTGGTTATTGAACCTCCCTGAATCTGCTGAAGAAGCGATTACTCTTTGCCTGAAAAAACTTCAGGTACCTAAAGAAAAAGCAGAAGAATTCATCACCCAAACCTTCCTCCATTTACCCGGTTGGGCTGGTTTTGTTAAATGGAAAACTCACTGGCAAAATTCAACGGCAGGAGACAAACAACCAGTTACATTAACTGATTTTCTTGCGGTCCGCCTGGTGATTACCTGTTTGCTATGTCCCGAAGCAGCCCAAGAAAAAAAAAACGAAGAAGATGGTTCTTTGGTTCAAGAAGTTCTTGAGCACTTAAAAGAAAATGAAAAAAATTATGAACAGGCATTGCTACAAACAATTTTGCCTGAGGTCAAGAGATTGGCAGTCAGGACCCAAAGAGCCGAGGCACAACTGGTATTTTGTATTGATGTACGCTCCGAACCCATCCGACGGGCCATAGAAAAATTAGGCAATTATCAAACTCTAGGATTTGCAGGCTTTTTTGGTTTACCTATCCGCGTACAGGAATTTGAGAGTGGTAAAATGAAAGATTGCTGCCCTGTATTATTGAAGCCACGTTATCGTATTGATGAAAAACCAAGTGCTGCAAATGCGAGTTCCATAGAAAAATACCAGCAAGGGAGAGAAATAAAATCCAGCCTAAGCAAAATCTATCAAGAATTAAAATATAATGTTGCAACACCTTTTGCCTTAGCTGAAACCCTTGGCGCCTGGTGTGGCTTGAAGATGTTATTTCAATCACTTGCTCCAAGTTTTACCAGGCAAACCAGTAAAACTTTAAACCATTACTTTACCCCGAAAATCCAAACAGAACCTTCATTTGAATTAGATGAGACCGATTTGGCACATGGAATTGCCCTAAGCGAGCAGATTGACTATGCAGAAACTGTATTAAGACTCATGGGGCTCACTTCAGATTTTGCAAAACTCATCATTCTTTGCGGCCATGGAAGTACTACAGCAAATAATCCTTATGCTTCAGCTCTGGATTGTGGTGCCTGTGGCGGGAATCATGGGGGTATGAATGCTAAATTATTAGCCGCGATTCTTAATAAAACAGATGTACGAAGAGCTTTAGAGGATAAAGGCATTCATATTCCTCTAGACACAGTATTTTATGGTGCGCTTCACAATACCACTACCGACACCATTGAAATTTATAATCTTAAAACAAGCAAAGTAATTTATCCCACTCTGTTAAACCAGTTACTTGCGGATTTAGAAGAGGCAAGGAGCAACAATAATTTAGAAAGATGTCGAAAATTAAACTCAACGAATGCAGCAAAAGACATTCGGCGAAGAAGTCAGGATTGGTCTGAAACACGACCTGAATGGGGTCTTGCCCGCAATGCTGCTTTTATTGTTGCCCCACGCACACTAACCAAAAACATCAATCTTGATGGTCGATGTTTCTTGCATTCTTACGATTGGCAACAAGACCCTGAAGGAACCTACCTTGAAACGATTCTTACTGCACCCATGGTGGTTGCCCAATGGATTAATACCCAGTATTTGTTTTCAACCCTTGATAATGTTGCCTACGGAAGCGGCAGTAAGATCACCCATAATGTCACAGGGAAAATTGGCATCATGCAAGGTAATGGCAGCGATTTAATGCATGGCTTACCCCTACAGTCCGTGATGAGCAGTGATGAAAGCCCTTACCATCAGCCACAACGCTTGCTCGCTTTAGTTTACGCACCACAAGAAGTCGTTTCCAACATCATCCAACGGCAAGCGATTTTAAAAACTTTGTTTTTGAATCAATGGGTTCATCTAGTCCTCATTGATCCGAGTAATGGTTTAGCCTACAAACTGAATGAAACAGGCAATTGGATTTTAGCCAACTAAAACGTGGAGAAAAAAATGAAAGTAATTAAAGTTCAAGAACGAAAAGATATTGGCATTAACCTGCATCCCATGAAAAAAATAGAAATCATAGTTTCTGGCGAGCATGAGCAGCTGGTGACCTCGATGATGGAAGAAGCGCAAGTCACAGGGTTTACTTTATTGAGAAACATCTCAGGTAAAGGCCATAATGGATTTCATGAAGGAAAAATATTATTCAATGACAGGGCTTCACTCATTATGTTTCTAGCCGTCGCTCCAGAAGAGGTAATTGCAACCCTCGCTTTAGGAATGAAAACCTTATTTAAACAGAATTCGGGGGTTATGTTTGTCTCCGATGTGAGTGTGGCGCGAATGGATTATTTTCACTCAATCACAGGAGCCTAAGCATGCATTATCAGAATAAAGCGATTTTACTTGCTTCAAAACATGAGAAAGAAAAGGCTATTTCCAGTGTATTTTTTGATAGACTCTCGTGCACACTTGATGTGCACGAATTTGATACCGACCAATTTGGTACATTTACTGGTGAAATAGCAAGGACATTAAGTGCCTATGATACCTGTGTTTTAAAAGCAAGACGCGCTGCAGAACATTATGGGTACGACCTGGCAATTGCGAGCGAGGGAAGTTTTGGCCCTCATCCCGCGTTTCCATTTATTCCCAGTGACCATGAAATTATGGTGTTTTTAGATCGCAAAAACAATTGGATTATTGCAGAGCAATATATTACGCCCAAAACAAATTACCGCGTGATGACCATAACCCCTCAAACAGAGCTCAACGATTTTTTAGAAAAGGCAGGTTTTCCCGAGCATGCAGTAACCCTGCAAATTGACAGCGACAAAACCGTTGTTGCGAAAGGGATTAAAGACATCAAGACGCTCGAGAATGCCTTGCATCTTGGGTTTAAACAAACTAAGGAGCTCCTACTTGCAACGGATATGAGAGCCATGATGAACCCAACAAGGATGTCTGCAATTTCTGTTCTCGCTCAAAAGTTAGTCGAGCGAATCCTATGTTGTTGTCCTAGTTGTTGTACTCCTGGTTTTGGGTTTAAAGAACGCTCCGGTCGTCTTGCTTGCAAGGAATGTGGCTCTGTAACTTCCTTATACCAGCAAGAAATATGGGGCTGCATCCAATGCGATTATCGCAGCACCCGTCCTCGAAACGACGGTTTGGAATCAGCAGATCCTCAATATTGTGATACATGTAATCCCTAAAAAATACTCCGGTTATGGGTATAAAGGGGAAAGAACATTTAACTTTGAATCATTATGAGGTCTCAGCTGTTGCCGCTAATTGATGAGAGCGTTAAAACATGAGATGACATCAACACAGGGCATCGAGCTCCAAACCATTCATTAAAATAATTAGAACTCGGGTAAATGCTCATCAAGGTTACTAATCGGCATTACTGCCATTTCTTTCCAGGTAAACCGTTATTTGGAAAGGGGGCAACCTTTGTCTTTTAAAAATCCTTAAAATTAAAAGTCATATAACCTCCCTGTGTATTCCACTAATAGTATACCTGGTTATAGGATAAAACTGCACAATCGTTTTTATAGGACCGGCTGCGTTCAGGTCTCGTTAATAAAGCCAGGATTGTCCCTTAAAAGGATTTATTTGCTCTAATTAGCCCCAGTGCAAGTGGACAAATTAATATATCAATGTCATAGGAACCTAAAAATAATCCTCTTTAAAACAATAGGTTAGCTCGAATTGTATTTTTGCACGCAAGGTATGTGGTAAAAATTTAACCTGTTGCCCTATGCATAAACCCAATATTATGGAATAATTATTGACCATTTTTGGCAAATTTAGTTTACTTATATGAAAATTAAAGCATTTATTTTGATGTTCTCTATTTTTTTCCCCGTCGCTTTATTTGCTAGTGGGACTTGTCCTTTAGCAAACGGAATCAATGTACATACTGCAAAGCGAGTTTTAAATATTTGTAAAAAGGGAACAGTAGTCAAATCCTTTAAAGTAGCTCTCGGATATAGAGGCGTCGGTAAAAAGAAGGCGGGGGATAATAAGACCCCCATTGGTTTATATGGATTAGCCTATCCTCGAAAATCCAGTCAATTTAAAGTCTTTATTCCAATTCTTTATCCAACCAGCAAGCAACGGGCGGCAGGGTATACTGGGCGAGATGTAGGTATCCATGGACCAACTCAAAACTCTGGGCTAATAAGTTGGTTAAACAATTTACCCAATTCAACGCGTGGATGTATTGCTGTTGGCAAAAATAGTTATATTGAATATGTAGCTCAATGGGTCAAAGCAAATCCCGGATCTAAGGTTTTAATTATTTAGGAAAATCGAAAACCTCTCCTACATAAAAACAGGCTTATTTAGCAAATATATTAGGAACAACTGCATGGATATCAAGTCCAAGGCCGGTTCATCCCCCTTCAACAACTGGATTTAATAGAAGTCCAGTTGTAGATGTGAATCTAATTCATTTTCCACTACATGACTAAAAAGGGCTGGCATTTTTTCTTGGATTTGTTGGAGCAGAAGTTCATCTGCTTGCTGATTATTTTGCAACAGAATTATTTCGTGGGAAGGAGTCTCAAAAAATTTATCCATTTCTTTGGCATATCGCGGACTTACTTTACTTTCTTTATTTTGAAAGCGGCTGGTAATGAAATTTTCGCGAACCCTGGGTGCAACATCGATCATTACAAATTTAAGATCAGGTATGGCATTTAATAGCTTAAGCCGATGTTTGTCGAGATACATCGCTTGGGAGATAACGAAACTCTGCGTTGGATTTTTTTCTTTTTGGTTTTTAATTACATCAATCAGAACAACAACAAATTCATCTATCATATCGGGAGTCATTTGTTCGTCTTCAATTAAACAGTCTAACATTCTTGGGGTGATATGATTATCTCCATCAATATGGAGAATGTTCTGCTTTTCGAGCAGTCTGCCTACATAACTTTTTCCCGAGCCAGTCTTACCAAATAAAAAATAAATGGTCATTGTTTCTACCGATATCACTCTATTAAATAAACATACCTTAAAATAAGGCGCAGGGATATTGATTTATCCAGTAATCCATCTGCTACCTTCAGAAAGTTCAAGTCGGATTTTAGAGTTTTTAAAAGTACCTTTATCTTTTTCCTTTAACATACTTCGCAATGTTTTTTAAGATATTTTGAAAGGATCAGGTACACGCCATTTGTCCAACCAAATCCAATCTCATTGGTATTATAACTGTACTTAATTTTATTATCAGTTTGCGTATTGATAGCATGCACATCATATTTTTCGAATATAGCCTGATCCTTTTCAAATCCCCTATTTACGGTATTTATAAACTTTGCGGCAACTTCCATGGCATATTGCTCGTAACCATATTTCTCAAGGCCAATCGCTGCAAAGTATTGCAAGGGAGCCCAACCAAAAGGTGCATCCCATTGTAATCCCGAATCATTTGTGCTTGTTACAATGCCGCCTTTCATGAGTAAATCGGGTAAATGTTTCACTACGGCAGCAGCTTGGGCTTTGGAAGCTATTCCTGCCCATAAAGGATAAAAGGTGGTAGCAAAAGGATAATGCTTTCGTTTTTTCTTTTTAAAGTTGTAATCCAGATAATAACCTGTCGCTTCATCCCATAAATAACGATTTATATTGTCCGCACGTCTTTGTGCACGCATCTGCCATTTGCTTGCTTCTTTATTACTACCTAATAGTTCATGTATTTTTTTTATGTCACATTCCATTTGGTATAATAAAACATTCAAATCTACCGGTGCATAATCCAGAATACCTGCCCCAAATGGTCCGTATTTTGCAGTAATATCAAAGCCAGACTCCCTGATAGTTCTGTCGGCAATAAAAAAATAATTCGTCAGTCGATTTTTTGTGCCGTCATAAAAAAGCTTTTTATCATAATCCGAGACCTCGTGGGTTTTAAAATAATTTAATACTTTTTGGTAATACAAGGGAGATTCTTCAGGAGTACGCCCTTCCCCGCCTGAATAATAGCGGGATAAGCCAATATGCGGAATCGCATGCGGTGCTGTTGTCCACAAACAGTAAGTTTTTTCAATTGCAGGCAATGTAGACTTTAACCAATCCTTATCTGGGACTTTACCATAGTACGCCAATATCATTTCCGTGAGTAATGGAGGCTGGGTTCTTCCCAGATAATACGTGCGGTTGGCATTTAAAATCATCCCATAATTTATTACTTCATAAATTAAATTGTCCACCATATTCCTGGCAAGACTAAACCGCTTATTTTCAAGCAGTCCCAGCTCAATGAAAAAACTATCCCAAGCATACATCTCATTAAATCGTCCTCCGGGTACTACATAAGGATAAGGGAGATAAAGGAGCCCATGCTTTTTAACCCGCACAGCATCCTTAGATAAATAAGCGAATTTTACATGGTTTGCTATTTTTGGATTTTTTGTTTCGACTTCTTTGAGGTTTTCTCCCGGAGGTAAATAAACTATAAGTTCATCTACTGATAATTTAGGATCAAAACTCGATTGCAGCCAATCTTTCCGAGTTAATAAATCCCAACTCTTATCAATGTATTGAGTCACTTTTAATTCAATATCATCCACTTCCCTGGAAAATGCATTTTTAAAAAATAAAAGGAGTACCAACAAAAAATAAAATACCCCGTGGTGTTTATAGATTTTACACAAGATAACTTCCTTTTTTCTAGATTTAAATAGATTTGAATTTACAAGAAAGCTTGAAAGGAATTGGCCAACAAATTGCAACTAAGTCTTTTAGCATACTGGGCTTTAGGATGATGAACTCGATGAAACATAATTAAAATTCCTTTTTATTATTTTTTATCTATTCAGAAATAAGTCCTTTCGCAATAAGTTTCGGTTGATTAACTCAATGAATCAATTTAGCCCCCCGGAACAATAAATCTCATTATCTTCTATGCGCGCTGTAACAATAATGAAAATAAAAATCTATACTCACAAAATGTTAGAAGAGAATCTAATGCAGTCTTTATAACTAAGTACAATGGGAAAAATAAAAAAAATCGTATCAACGGTATGTCGATTCTTTTACATCTTAATAACAACAGCAATCAATTTCAATCTTAAAATGGATTATTCTGTTGCAAAAACTGATGAAAATTTAAAAGGGACATTGCTCATGTGTAAGTAAATTTTTGATTTGGATGTTAAAAAAAATTTCTCATTTTTTAATCTAATGAGATAAAAATTGAAGGTTCCAGATCAATAAACCGTTTGATTAATTGCTGCCAAAAAGGACGATACAAACTATTAAATAAGGGATGTGAATCATCGACGGGAAAACAAGGCCCATGGTTCGCCTCCAACAACCAGAGCTTATTACCTTTTGCTTCCACCATAAAATCAACGCCGAAACAAGCAATACGGGGTTGCTTATCTTGCCAAACAGGAACAAATTGCTGTTTCAATGCCTTTAATAAAAGTTGACAGGTAGAAATAATTTCCATTTTGTATTGCTGAAAAATCACTATTTCATCACTTAGCCGTTGAACTACGTTCATTCGTTCATCACTGAGATGTTCATTGGTGAGATGGGCTTCCAGTTGATTGAAATTATTTTCCTGATAAGGTTTCAAAGCAATATTCAAATAACCGCTGGGAAATAGTGCTGAGCCAATATGTGTGGACACAACCAACAATACCCGAATAGAAAATTTATGACCCAATTCAGGCCCCTGAATTAATTGCGGTTTGACGATATAGCGTTGCAAAACCTGAGGGCCGCCCATGCGCTGATGGGAAAGGAAATGAGATTCAATGGAGTTTAAGTCATGAAAGATATGAATATGCTGTCCATTATTTAACATCGATGGCTTTAATATCCAGGGCAAGTGGGCATATGGGGAATGTGTAATATCGTCTAGAACAATGGGCCAAATCTGATCATCGATATAAAAGGTTTCGGGCATTAAATATCCCAGATGATTTGCCTGTAAAAAGGACGCGAGAAGATGTTTATATTCTAATGTATTGCTAACCAAGGTTGAAAACTGGAGCCATTTTTCATTGACTGAGGCCAGTGCAGAAAACTTGCTTGGCTTCCATCCTTCTTCTTGCAAAAAACGAGCTAAATTGGCATGAGTTGGGGTGTTGATTTTTAAATTAAATTTTCTCATAACTTTTAAATTTACATTAATTCCACATAAAAAGTATAGGTTCATTCAATTAATTTGTGATTAAAAATTAATTGTTTTCAAGGTATTCCAGGCTGCCCCTGTGCGTAAACAATGATAATATGTGCAAAATTTAATAATAATGATTTTATTTTAAACTCCTGCCAAGACAATGAGTATTGCTTTCAATAAACCCTATTCACACAGGAAAACTATTCATGCGCCTGAATCTTTTAAATAAATAAACAAACCGACCAAATAATCTCGGAATAAAAAAAAACCAAACCCATTTTTCTTGATTTAAGTTCCAATCTCGTCAAAAAAACAACAGCAGAACTTGAAGCCATACTGGACGCCGTCAAACACATTGGAGAAGAACTGGTTCGGATCTAACATTGAAAGTACGCTGACTCAAGTAGCGATGGAAGGAGTCAACCAATTTAATTGCCCTTAAGAATACTTTGGAAATTTATCATTTTGACTTGCGGAGGAATAGACTGTTTCTAACCAAAGAAGCAGTATCTCCTCCGAATTTTTATTTTGAATGAATTTTTTATTTTTATATTTCCATTGCAACAATTTTCCATTATTGAGCCATTCCCAAATTTGGGGAGCAATATAACTGTCCTTGCAAATAGTGGGAGTATGGCCTAAGAGATTGGCAACCTCCAACAAACTGTTTTTAATATGTTTCATGCGCAGATTTTTTATTTCCAGAAGTTTTAAAGCGCGCGAAAAAAATTCCCGGGTAGCAATCCAGGTTCTGAAATCTTTTGCTGTAAAATGATGCTGGGTCACAGCATACAAATATTCATTGACATCTTGGGAAGTAACCACTCCAAGTTCTTGATGTTCCTTATAATATTTAAAGATTTCATATCCGGGGATTTGCCCACAACATTTCAGAATTTTCACCACATTTTTCTCTTCCACTTCAAAATTCCAGAGATGCTTATTTTTACCTAAAAACTTAAAAGTCACTGATTTTTTTTTATGCTGCATGTGTTTTTTTCTAAGGGTAGTCACCCCGAAAGTTTTATTTTTTTTAGCATAGACCTGATTTCCTATTCTGACCGAATAATTATCGACTAAAAAAAGGACAGAGCAGATGATTTGATTTTTATCAAGTGATGGGGGTTTCTTTATTTCTTCATTTATCTTTTTTCTTAAAGAGGAAAGAGAGCGGCCAAAATCCAGTAAAGACCTAAATTTTACATTTTCCCGCAGTTTAACCCACAGGGGATGGTAAATGTATTGTTTTCTGTTTTTACTGTCGCGCCCCATAGCCTGAATATGACCATTTTCGTAAGGGCAAATCCATACTTTGGTGTAGGCAGGGGGAATGGCCAGGGTTTTTATACGCTCTAAAACCTTGGGATCGGTTATTTTTTTTCCTGCAGGAGAATAATATACAAAAGACCTACCCTGCTTTCTTCTCTGGATGCCCTGAATGTTTTTTACATACATTAAAGAGCTGGTTATCTCTTTATTCATAAGCCGCTTTTATTTATTAGAAACAGGAATTTTGAAGTTCAATCTAAAAAAACCAGTTAAGTTAACTATAGCAACTGGGTTGAAGAACTCCATTTTTTCTTCACCTAAGGCATTTAATTTCAAACCGGCCAAGGGCTCAGGTATAAGTGTTAATAGGGTGCAAATTACGTGAATTAAACACTCGAAAAAAATGGTCTATACTTATCTATACTTCATTAAATTTATATTTCATTAATATAAGGAGGTTAAAATGAAAAATAAATCGAGCAATCCAGGAAAAAAATCAGATTTAAATAAAAAAGGCAGCATATCGTCTCCTGGTAAGAGCACAGGTACTAGCCATCATTTAAGCGATGCAGATCGTAAAAAAGGTGGGCAAACTTCTCGTAAATAACATGTGTTCCCCACTAATAGAATTTAGTGGGGAGTTTTCCTCTTAAGCACCGCTCTCGAATTTCTCCTTTTCAGGAAAATCATTTATGTACATCATATGAGTTTACCTTGTCTGCAAAACCACAAGGAGCCCGCCTCTCCCACGGTGTAATTTTCTATAAAGGAGAAGAACTGTCTAAAAACAAGCGCAGAATGTTATTCCTACGCTTGTCCATTTGACGGCCTCGAAAAAGCATTAACTATTTTTAGGTGGTGCAGCAAGTCCTATAAATACCACCATCCCGTCCCCACCGGGATTAAAATAATTATTACTATAAGGAAGCGGCTTCCAGTTGTTTGCACACCATACATTTCCAGCCTGGTCAGAAATAGCATGGGTTAAGCGCATTAAAGGATTAAAACTGGGAGGTCCACCTGCTCCATTAAGCGGAGTACCATCTGCGAGCAGAACCTGACTGCCGGCACTTGGTAAGGTATACCCTATGGAAGGAGATATGGCATCCCCGGTAGTTAGTCCTGAAGGACATTTGGCTGTATTAATTCCGCACAGTTTAGAAATTGAATATTTAGGAGGTAAGCCGTTCCCCTCAAAATTGGCTACCCAGATGTTATCGTCGCCGTCTACGGTAACCCCCCATGGACCGGATATGCCCCCTCGATTATTGTAAGCAACAAAATTTCCGCTAGGGTCAATTTTATAAATTGTGGAATCTCCTGTAGATGCTACCCAGGCATTGCCTTGCGAATCTAAAGAAATTTCCCTGGTAGAGCTACCAGGTGGTAACTGGACGTCCAGGGTTTTTATTAGTTGGTTACCAGAAATGATGTATTTATTTATTACAGAACCTGTACCCGCACCCGATTTGCTGTTACTCACCCATGCAGAGCCATCTCGAGCAATAGCTATTTCGAAAGGTCCACTGTTGGCAGGCTCCTGGTAATATATTACAGAATTTGGATCCCCATTTAAATAAACGACTATACGGTCATTACCATAACTGGCCATCCAAATATTGTTATTCCTATCAGAAACAGTACCTTGAACCCTGTATAAAGCTGTAATATAGCCAAGGGAGCCTGAAATTGGGATACCTGTGGGGGAAAACTGAGATACACTCCCCTCGCCTCCCGGAGGTAAACAGTTAGCGCAACTTCCCCACCCGAAATTTCCTGTCCATATATCCCCTCTTGTATCAATAGTAATTCCAAACGCATTTCCTAAAAGGCCACCGCCAAAAATGGGAGATGTGGGAGTTCCATTCATTCCATCCGCAGGTTGGCCATTTGGCTTTAAAACAATAAGCCATTGCGATGAATCGGGCGTACCTTGAATCACATTATTCGTTATCCACGCATAACCGTTTTTATCAAAAACTGTTTTGGCAGGCCCGCCGAAAGGTGCAGCCAGACTGCCTGAATTATTAAATTTTACCGCTAGAGTCCAGGCATCAGGTTTAAGTTTTAAAGTAGGTTGATAAAGAGAAAGCAGATTTGATTGAATAAAAATACCAGCTAAATTATTGGTTGGATAATGGGCTATATTTAACAATGCATCCAAGGTATTGGTAGGCGAAAAACCATTGATTTTGGTCAGTGAGAAGAGCGACGTACAAGCACTCGAATTTCGTACACAAGATGCAATCAAATTAGATAAATTGTTGAGGGAGCGCATCGTATTGGTTTGATCAGCATTGGGCGAGGCTTTAATCACTTGCGATAAAGTACCTAGAACCGGTGAAACCAGATTATCATTCATCCCTGAGGCAATCTTTAACCCCAAAGACGAACCAATAATTTCCCCGTTCTTAAAAAATTGTGCCATTGAGAAAGCCGCACCTACTGTTGTCAATTCGTTAATGGTGATAACCGGTAGAAGAGTCCCACCTATTATCGTTGCCAATTTGGTGTTATTCCCCAATCGCGCGATTGCATAAAATGACTTTGCTTTAGATCTTTGTTCTGGAGGGACATAAATATAAAATTGCCCGGAACTATTCGTAGTACCAGAACCGATAGGTATTGCAGAAGTCGAACTGACGCTGTAAATAGTGACATTAGCATTCACAAGCGGGATTGCAGAGTTAATGCCGCTTTGCACTCTCCCTTTTACTGTAGCCTCCAAAGCTTTAACATTCAGGGGTTGGTTTGTTCCTGCACAAGCAGGAACATTAGGGCTACAGACAAAAATATGATGTTTGGGATCCGGATCATGTGGATTCACTGCCCCAGAAACCGTAAGTTTCAACGTACAACTGGCACCTGCAGCCAATGTAAAATTTAAGCCGCATAAATCAGGATACTTTGTATCGGTGACGACTTGAGTAACATTGAGCGGTAAGTATTTAACAAAACCGCCTGGAAGGGTACGTCGGGTGTTATTAGTTATTGTGTATAATGCTGTTGCAGTATTTCCTGTCACCAGTTGGGTAGGTAATACAGTTCCTGCCTTGGGTACCACATTGTAGGCAACCCCATAGCTCACAGTACTTAACGAGGTGGCCGCGATAAACAGAAAGAAAGAGGTCATCCTTTTATTCTTTTTCATTTGTAAATTCCTAAATTAAATAACTAACTTGAACAATACCTTCCTGCAGGTAAAGATGCCCTGATGTCAGGGTCGGGGTGAACGGCAGATCATCAAGGGTTCCCCTACCAAAATCCGCATCACCCAAGCCCACATAACGATACCCGATACCTAAACGCCAATGTTTACCCAGGTCCAAATCCATACCTAGGCCAAGGCTGTAGGCAAAATTGCTGGTGTTATGATCCTCAAACTCAGGGGTAAAGGTTAGGAAGGGCGGCACCTCTACTTCATAATCAGAAGCCTTATTGAACGCAGCCCCCAACCCAAGGGATACGTAGGGGTGAAAAATTTCCTTAATAGAGTGTAATAATTTCCCCTCAAAAAAGAGTTGGCTGGTCTTTACTTTATAATTATAGGCGAACTCATCAGTTGATTGCTCATCGATTCCTTGCAACAAGATACCACTGCCTGAAAAATCATTAGGCCTGTAAAAACCAATACCCAGCTGTAAATCCCATTGTGAAGCAAGCGGAATTTCGGTACCAAGGGATCCGCCCCATAACATTCGATTTGAATGCGAATGATCAGACGTGTATTGATAAATTGTAAAATCCCCTTCCCTAGTTATCGTTTGTGAATGTCCTGTCTTGGCTGCAGCGACACCACCCGTTAAAATAACAAAAGGATGGAACCAACTTAAAGGTTTTTGCTTTGACGGGGAAGGTAATTCATTAGCTTTGGCATATCCAGTAGTGGAAACCAGAATTACTGAGCTTAAAGCTACAAAAAAAGAACGTATGGAAAAAGAGGGCGGGAAAAAATCCGCTGGTTTTTGTCTCATCATAAATATCCCTGGCAGAGTAAATTAAATAATTGCTGCTCCTGCGTTCTTAGCCTTCAAATGCAGGAAATACATAAGTTGTTAAATAATAAAGGTATCTCTTAAAAAAGTGGTTTCACAAAATAGCCGATTTTAGGACTTTTCTCAATGACAGGGTTTTTAAATAAAGTTATTCTAAATTAAGATGCTTCTTCCAAGGGAAAAAATGGATCCAGTAACCCACGCAGTTTTAGGCGCAGCTTGCTCTCAGGCAATTTTGTATAAAAAAGATAAACAGAATGCCTGGATTGTAGGCGGATTAGTAGCCATGACACCTGATTTGGATATATTCATACGTGAAGCCGGCAATCCCATGCTGTTTTTTCTCTATCATCGTTACTTTACCCATTCCCTGGCTTTTATCCCGGCAGGGGCGATACTTTGTACTTTAGTTTTGCTCATTTTCAAACGCTTTCGACGCAATTGGCAATTTACTTTCCTGGCAGCTTTAATTGGATATGCAACTCATGGCCTGCTGGATGCCTGTACCAGCTATGGAACTGTTTTATTCTGGCCATTCTCAGAAATCAGGGTAAGTTGGGATATTGTTTCTATAATTGATCCATTTGTAACCGTTCCTTTATGTTTAGGAATTATAGCCACACTCATCTTTAATAAAAGGCAACCCGTTATCATTGGCTTAGCACTGGTAAGTTTATTTTTGGCCTTTAATATTTTTCAACATCAACGGGCTCTTACCGCCGTTCGCACAGAACTTGCTAAACTAGGAGTAAACCCCATGAAAGTTAGGGCCTTTCCGCAATTATTAAGTTCAACAGCATGGAGAGGCATTGCCTTAAATGCAAATCATCTGGAAATCATCGATGTTTTAACCCCTCTTAACAAAGAATCAAAGACTCAATTAAAACAAAGTTATCCCTCTTTTTCTTATCAGGAATTACCTGATTATGTAAGTGACTCCCCTTCATTACTGCGTGATTTTAAACTATTTAACTGGTTCACTGATAATTATCTTATTACTGTAAATAACAACCCGCTTTTGCTTGCGGACGGTCGCTTTCTAGTGGACAGCAATGCGGCAATTGCTTTATGGAGTATCCAGTTTTTACCCACTCAAAAGCATGTAAAAGAACTGTCCTTTTTGCGGATTGGCAATCATAAAAAATAAATATGCTCCCTGAATGATGGATATTTTTTTGATCAGCTGAGTTTGTTTTACACTTCTGATTAGCGCTATAATTCAAAAATACTCATGCACCCTCTTTTCCAGGGTACTTTTTTACTCATTTACAAAATTTATGTTTCATATTGCATTGTATCAACCTGAAATTCCTCCAAATACAGGAAATATCATCCGCTTATGCGCCAATAGCGGAGCAAAATTGCATTTAATACATCCCCTGGGGTTTTCCTTAGAGGAAAAGGCATTAAGACGTGCTGGACTGGATTATCATGAATGGGCTTCTATTGCCCAATATGAAAATTGGGAAACATTTATTCACCAGCATCATCAGAAAAATATTTTTGCATTTAGCGCGAGAGCAAAAAAATGCTACTCGAAAGTTCACTACACCCCGGATGACGTTTTGTTATTTGGGCCAGAATCCAGAGGCTTACCGCAAGAGATTTTAAAAAAGTACCCTTCTCTATCCATCCCTATGAGGGAAAATAATCGAAGTTTAAATCTTTCCAATGCCGTTGCAGTTGTTTTATATGAAGCGTGGAGGCAATTTGATTTTGCATGTTAGGGCTGATGCAGATTATCAGCTGCATTTCTGGTTCAACCGGTGATTTTTCTTTATATGAAACATCCTTAATGCCCAGGTAATAGCCCTGTTGGTAGATAGTCTTATTGAACCTATATTCAAAAAAATGAAATTGAATTCATTTTAGATTTGACACGTGCGTCAAAAACAAATATATTCACGTTATGGATATTTAATGAATACAAATTCAAATGCCTCGATTTTTCAGTTTTATTGTCTTTGCAATTGCCATTATAATTCCCATTTCATCTTGCGATAGAAAAAACGATGAGAATTATTTACGTTTTTCCACATCAGCAGAATATCCACCATTTGAATATACAGAACATGGTGAAATCAAAGGTTTCGATATTGATTTGGCAAAATTGATTGCAAAGGAGCTCGGAAAGAATGCTGTGTTTGACAACATGCAATTCAGCACCGTTCTCCCCGCCTTGAGCTCCGGGCAAGATGATATTGCTATAGCGACAATTACCATCACCGATGCGAGAAGAGTCAATTTTGACTTTTCTGACCCCTATTACTTTGAAGGCATGGCATCAGTGTACCCAGCCAATCATCCGGTTAAATCAGCGGATCAACTTAAAGGAAAAAATGTAGCGGTACAGCTCGGCAGTATGATGGAGATTTGGTTACGACAAAAATATCCTCAAGTGCAAATTACTGCTTTTGATAACAACAATCAAACAATTGAGGCATTAGCTGCAGGACATGTGGATGTCATTTTGATGGATGAAGCCCAAGGCAAGATCTACAGCAAAAAACATGCAGGTCTTTCCTATTCTGTATTGGGCAAGTCAGATTATGGGTATGCGCTAGTCGTTAAAAAAGGGTCTCCATTACTCCCTCACATTAATAAAGCGTTACAAAAACTTAAGGCAACTGGAGAAATCCAGAAACTGCAAGATATCTGGCTTAAGGATTCATTATGAATAAATTCATCCAGGATTTAACTGTGGTGTTAAAGAAAGGGTTTGAGCCGTTTCGACATCCTTGGAGACATCCAGATCAGCGAATAAATCGTTGCATCAAGCATAAACATATATTGATTTAATAAGGAGGCTATGAATGACCCTTCCAATTTCCAATAAAAACCCTTTAGCAGAAATGACTCATACTTTGCCGTTTAGTGAAGTCAAAACCAATACCTTTGTGATTAATTTACAGCAGGCCCAATTTGATTTTGAAACTAACCTTGTGGCCGCAACCAATCCAAACGACGGAATCAGTACCTCCTCGAGTAAAAAATTAAGGCACTTTCTCACTGGAACCGAATTAAGCGCAGAAGAAGTGAGCATTGTCCTCAAGAACGCCAAAGCCCTGAAACAAACCCCATCACTCTATAGTCAAGCTTTGGAGAATAAAAGTCTGGCTATGATTTTCGAAAAACCTTCTTTCCGAACGCGCCTAAGTTTTGCAATGGCAATTCAGAGTATGGGCGGAATAGCCATTGAAAGTGTAGGTAATACAAGAAAACAGGAAACACCAGCCGATATGGCCAGAGTACTAAATGGGTATGCCCATTTTATTATGGTAAGAACCCATGCTGATGAGATTTTACAGGAAATGGCTGCTTATGCGAAAGTCCCTGTAATCAACGGTCTTTCAGCCTTACACCATCCTTGTCAGATTATGGCAGATTTATTAACTCTGTGGGAACAATTCGGTTCATTTGCAGGCCTCACCCTTGCCTATATCGGTGATGGGAATAACATTTTGCATAGTCTGATGCTGCTTGCGCCTCAATTAGGAATAACAATCAATTACTGTTGTCCTGCATCCCGTCAGCCTGATGCTTTAATTGTTGCGCAGGCACAAAGCAAAAAGCCAGGCATGATTTATAATTTTTCCAAACCTGAAACCGCAGTTAAAAATGTCGATGCAGTGTACACTGACGTATGGACTAGTATGGGCTTTGAAGATCAGGAAAACAATGAAGTTTTTCAGGGATTCCAGGTCAATGAGTCCTTAATGTCCCATGCAAAAAAAGAAGCGGTATTTATGCATTGCATGCCCATGGAACGGGGAAAAGAAGTATCCGTGACCTTACCGGATAGCCCTGCTTCTATAATTTTTAAGCAAAGTGAAAATAGAATGCATGTGCAGAAATCATTACTTCTATTTTTAAATTCATAGTTCTTGGTACTAGGGCCAAAACCTCTTTAAAATGGCGGCTGCGCTCAACCTATGGCCCTCCTATTCAAGTAAACCTCAATTTATTCAATACAGTCCTTCGTTGTAAATCAACTCTGCATTTTATATAGTTATACGGATTATCTGCTCTGAAAAACCAGATAAACCAAAACAAACTCGTCTCAAATTGCTCTTTATTTGAAAATAATTAGAACCAAAGCCTAAGTGTTATTCGTTTAAAATTTCGGAGAATTTAAATGCCTGGTCCTTATAATACCCAAATAATAGTAAATGTGTTCCGCTCGATTATTCAATTAGTAACACAACATCCAGCATTATTAGGTACACCTGGGGTTTTTCGGGTAGCGGGAGCAAAAGAGGAAACAGCAAAATTAATTGATCAACTCATTAGTGAACAGTTTAGTGTGAAGGTTTTAAGTGATTACGTTCTAAAAAAAGATAAAGTAATTACCGATCATCTCCATGACGTATTAGGAATGATCCCAGCCATTGTTAAAAATCGAACCCTTATCGATCCCCGAGATAACCTGCTGATTGATTTTTCTAAAAATTTGAACCTGTTATTAAACACCCAACAGACAAAAGACATTACAAAAGAAGCGAAGCAATTA
Organism: Fluoribacter dumoffii NY 23; assembly: GCF_000236165.1. Classification (NCBI taxonomy): domain Bacteria; kingdom Pseudomonadati; phylum Pseudomonadota; class Gammaproteobacteria; order Legionellales; family Legionellaceae; genus Fluoribacter; species Fluoribacter dumoffii. The sequence continues at coordinate 2,394,379 of NZ_CM001373.1, forward strand.
TTTGATAATTTTATTGATAAACTCTTACTTTCCAAGCGAGCCGATCATCAGCGTGCAGGAGAAATTCTCTATCATTACTGCTATTTAATGCATCAAGCGGGCCTATTTCAAGAAAGCAATCTCATGACGCCTCATAATCTTGCGATAATTATGGCTCCCAGGTTAACCCAGGATTTTGGACTCTTCCCGTCTACAGACCTTCTAAGCCTGAGTGGTTTTTTAAGTGAATTAACATCTGTATTGGAAAATTACATTATTGATGAAAAATGGGATCAAGAGTTTAAAGAACGTCATGCTGATAAATTGGAAAATTTGGCAAATACCAATCATTCGATTCGTGAACAATTGGAACATATGAGATCAGCTTCAAAAAAGATGGTGAGTGTTTCGATGAAAAACCTGCTGGACCAATCCTTGAATCTAAAAAACAAAATTGATGTTATAGAAAAACAACAACAAGACTCTTCAACTAAAAAGAAAGAGAAAAAAGAGTTAAGTAAACAGCTTAGGCGGCTCAAAGACGAACGTACTGAACTCAATTTGAAGATTTCTGCATTAACAGAAAAAATGCCGCTAATGAATCGAGGATATGATGAAGTACAAGAAGAAATCGATCTCATATCACTTTCAGAAGAGGGAGAAATTCAGGAAAAAAATAATGATGACAACAAAAAGGATCATCATTCAAGCCTGGTTCAATACCGTTTTTTTGAGACTAATACCAGTAAAAGCACTCCTTACTCTTTAGACCCGGCTCCTAAAAAAATGGAACAACCTGAAAGCTTGGAGGAAAGCCCTGCAAATGCTCCTCAAAATCACGCCATTTTTGATTACAAATAAATACTTTGCCTCCTCGGGTGCTGTTAAGAAACGCTTCAAGAGAGCATCGCCACTAGCGGGAGGCTAAAAAATTTACCTCCCCGGGAAAAAATTGGCTCTAATTAAAATCGGATTTACTGCACACCTAATTCTCAAAATGTAAAAAAAACATTGAATTATTTATTTTTTTTATTTATTTTGCTTTGGGTGCCATTTGGGCATCGCCAAATTTTTTTAACTAAGGGGTCATATAATGCGTAAATTATTGGGATCATTTCTGTTTATCCTGTTTACAACCTATGCAGCTCTAGCTAATAGTTACGGTGTTCACGAAGATCACCCTTATGATTTTGTCATGACAAAGGATATTTATAAGTTTTCAGAAATATATCAGATAAAATCACCTCAAAGAGAAACATATCCCGGTTCAATAAAAAAGAGCGCATTTCGAATCCGCACAAACTATGATTTATCCAATAAAGATGGATGGCAAGCTACAGGTATTACTCGAATCATTTCTTTAGGTTCTTTATATCCCTGGGCAAAGGAAATAGATATCTATGATACTCGCGGGGTGCAAATTGGTTTTATCGATGGAAATCTGGCAACCCTTGAGTCTGCTAAATTTACTATATATGACTATGATGAGTCAGGAAAAGCAACTGAGATTGGTTTTGCTTATGCAAATCCCACTTTTGACCGATTCGTCATTTTAGCCTCAGCAAACAACCCACATCCAATTGCTGAACTCAACAGAAATTTTGGCGATAAAACATGGAGCGTCTCTGTTCATTATCCTGAAAAAATTGATGATCGCATCATCCGAATTTTTGCAGGTTTTGTTATAGATTATGAAGACAAGTTCCTGGCATCTCCCGATGAATCAGATGATGATGAATTCATTGATTCTCCATCTAATTAAAATCTTATTCCAAGGTTGGGGTTTAACTACCCAGCCTTGCCCTGTTGTTTTAACCCCATACCCAACCCTTCAAGCTCATTCTTGACAAAGAAAGACTGAATTTTGAATTTGGTGTACTATTTAGAAAAATTCAATTTTTAATCTTTACTTATTAAGAAAAAAAGCTTTATGGTTAATAAAGAAAAATGGGAGAAATTATCTGATTTTATGGCGAAACTACAGGTCCATGAAACAGATCTCATTGAAAAATTCATCATCGGCAGCGGCAAAGGAGGACAGAAGCTACATAAAACTGCCTCAACCGTTTATTTAAAGCATATCCCTTCAGGCCTGGAAATTAAATGCCAGGAATCAAGAAGCCGGGAAGATAATCGATATTTTGCAAGAATAAGGCTTTGTGAAAAGTTACATTCCCAGGTAACTGATGAGAAAACCAAAGAACAACAAAAAAACGAAAAATTAAAACGCCAAAAGAAAAGGCGTTCAAGACGAGCCAAACAAAAAATTTTGGATGAAAAATCGAAACACAGCGAACTCAAAGCGTTGAGAAAAAAACCGGCATCTCACCATTAAGAATTGGCAACATCACCTCTACTCTTCTGATTGAACTAAATGCCTGCCCTCCAAATAATCAAAAATCACTCTGAAGAATGATTCATCACCCCCCTATTTTCTATTTTTACAGAAAGTTTGACAGACTATAAACAGACTTATCCACAGAAAATGTGAATAAGTTTAAGGTTGAGATTTCGTTTAGGAAGAAAGATAGCCCATGTAGATCAAGGATCTTTTGCAAGGTATGGGAAATTATGGCTTGGAACGGTCGGAATAAATATCCACAGAACTTGGATAACGTAAAGAATTAGACGTTGCTATCTTATACAAATAAAAAATAAAAAAACAGTCTTGACTCACACATTTTTAAAAATTTTGCGGTTATTTTCCCTAAGGTAAACAACCTGGAAAGAATTACCATTTTATTTTATAAGTTTCGCCTTCAACAATCTGGCTGGAAGGTTTTACTATTTTTTTAGAAAGCGCTTGATTTTTTATTAAGTAGATTAAATTTTCATCAATTGCTTGATGTTTTTTTGCAAAACCTTCTTCCTGACCCTGGTAGTTATCGAGCAGCTCCTTAAGTTTAGTATCATAGAGTTCTTTTAATACAGATAAGGTCTCATTGTGGGCTTTTTCATCCTCTGACTTTCCTTTAAAAAATAATCTTCCCCCCTGTGGAAGATAATTTTTAGGGGTCCTGATTTGATTGAGTTTAATGTGGATATACAAATCATTGAGTTGGCTCATTGCAATTAAAGGATTTTCATCGAGCATCGTCCCCAATTCTTTCTTAAATCTCACTGGATTTTTTAATATAGAATCTGCCTCGCTCATCTTGAGAAAATCTGCAGCTGCAGAAATATTGGTATGAGCCCCTGCTTTCAACAATTTCACGCATAATCCATAATAACGGCTTGATAAAGCCTGGTCTAATATAGTCTTTCCTTTTGCATCTTCTGTATTCAAATCTACTCGTTCCTTAAAAAGGAAATCACATATTTTTATCATTTTAATTTCATGATCTTGAGAATACCGGAACCTGGAGAATTCATTGAGTGCATGATGAAAGGGTGTTCTTCCTTCAGAATTTTTTTTGTGGAATAGCCTATTATCCCTGGATGCAATTTCCTGGATCATAGAAATATCACATACAGTCAAGGCAGAATGTAATATATTATTTCCTTCTACACTTTCGTAATCAACCCTCGCCCCCATATCTAACAGGAGAGCCAGGGCCTTGAAATCTCTTACTGCAATCGCATTAAATAGTGGAGGTTGCTTCATCTCACTTGGTGTATCAATTACTTTCTTATTATACTTCAGAATGCTTTTTATCATGTGCAATCTGTTTTCTGGGCTCGCATAAAAAACATAATGCAAGGCAGTATATCCGCGCTTATCTGTTAGATTTGTATCAGCCCCTCTCTTCAATAAAAAGTTAGTTAACCTTAAATCCCCATTTCCAATAGCCATCATCAAGGGGGTTCCATTATCATTGGTAATGGGGAGATTAATATCCATCCCGGCTTTTAAAAATTTTTTAACTAAACTTATACTTCCCAGACGAATAGCAAACTCGAACACTTCTTTACTTAAAAGCAGTTTCTCATGTTTCGCAATAATTTTTTTTAATGTGTCTTTATCTTTGCGGATCACTATTTCATTTAAAAGCTCTTTACTAATCTTTGCGCCTGAATCGAGTAATTTTTCGAAGGTATGCAATTTATGATTTTTATACGCTAAAACTATTGGGGATGCCCCACCCTTATCTGCCTCATTTATTTCAATCATATCAGTGGAAGTTAGGGCAGAGACTAACTCCGGACTTCCAAATTCAGCCGCATAATGGAAGGCTGTTTTTCCCTCATGGTCTTTCAGTTGTAGGACCTCCAGGGCATTTTTCTGATGAAGTAGAACTGTTAAGATTTTTCCCATTATGACCATGTTTCCGGATTCTGCAGCATAATGAAGAATCGTTTTCCCATCATAATCCTGAATTGATAAATCTGCTTTTTTAGCAATAAGTTCATCAATCATTATCATATTTTGCATTATTACTGCTAAATGAGCAGGGGTTTTACCCACAAAAATTGGCGGTGCCCCTTGTTTTATCTGTTCATCAATTCGAGACTCATTGGTTGATACTAACTCTTTTACCTCAGCAGGATCATTTGAATAAATTGCCGCTCTATGGAGGGGTAATTTCCCGTTTAAAGAATCAAGGCAGGCTTTAGTTCTCTTTAATAGTTTGTTCTCATTTACATGGGATAAGTCAATCCCTTGAATTTTCTTGTAAGAAGGGCTATCGAGCATCTCCAGAAATTTGCTTTTGTCTTCCAGGGTATCTCTATATCCATATAAGGAAATACCTTTTTTATTGTTTTCAATGACTTGCAGGGTGTTAAACATAGCTTCTTTAATAACAACTACGAGCTCATCATTGCTGTATAAATCAAACACATTAGGTTCAAAAAAGGTTGCTGGGGGTAATCCTTGTTGCATCAGCAGGATATTTAATAAATTATTGACAAAGGTCCTGCCATTTGCATCTTTAAAAGGATGCAATACTTCGTATTGGCGGATGTGTTTGGCTATCACTTCAAGTTTTTCATCCAGTGTTTTGGCGTTCTTGATTTCCCTATTATAGGATTGGGTTATTGCATCCAAAAAAAGATCAACATTTTTTCTTACAGCAAGAAAAAAATGAGTCGTGTTATTGTGCCCGCTCGCACTCATGTCTTCGTATATTTTTTTTGCGAGCTCAGGTATTTTTTCCGGGAGCAAACCTTCAAAATAGTCGAAGTCAAACCCAGGTCCAAAAGGTCCTTGCTTTCCAGGACCGAACTGCGCCCCCCCTTTAATAAGAAAAAACAGCTGGAGAAATTCTTCAATTCCTTTTATTGAGGCACGACTTGCAGGAATACCGAAGGAAACAGGCTCATCCGTCCTGGTTTCACCAGGACTTTTATCTTCTAGTTCTTCTACCTTTCTTCCACATTTTTTATGAATTTCCTTTATTAAACGAACACTTAATTCAAATTCTTCATCATCTTGATTTACTGCTAATGCAATGGAACATAAACTTTCTAACGCTGCATTAATTGAACCTCTTTCCCTGGATTCATAGCCTTGCCAGCCATGTTCTTTTGCCCAAAAACGCCCATCGACCAATAATCTCCATATTTGCTCAGGAGGGTAGGCCTTCAGAAAAATCAGCCCGGGTAAATTTGGCATAAAACACTCAAAAAGCGCGCACCATTATTTATAATAATAGCTCATTATGTTTTAAATATTTCCTGTTTTTTTTATTTTATGACATAATAGCTTGTTTTTAATTTCCTCTTGCTACTAAGGAAATTCTTGATTCAAGAAGAGGTAAATAAAGAGTTATTAAAGGATTCGCAAGTAGAGTTTCATTAAAAAAACGGTGCAGGTAAAAACTATTTCTAAAGAGGATTTTTACTATTTTCTTTAGAAGGCCCAGAACGGATTAAACAGAGTATTACTATGAGAGAAAAAGTTATCACTGGCAAAAAAATTATTTTTTCCCATTCGGTGGCAAAAGATCATTCAAAAAAACTATCCACTTTTATATCAGACAGGTTCTATTCTGTAAATCAAAGTCATAATAGTGCGATTGTTATCGGCTCAAGCCTTTCTCATCAAGATAAGGATATAGACGAAGATAGAATACTCGATAGTTCAGGGGTATGTGTTACAACAGATAAAACCGGAGTTATTAATGGCGCACGAGTAACCGTTAATGATGGTTTGGGGGGCGGAGCGGGCGATCCAGAAGAAGATAAAGAAATTCATAAAGTATCACATTGGTGTTGTGAAGCTTTTTTGGGCTCTGAGGAAAACATGGAAACAACATTAGCCTCAATTGGATCATCTACCTCTTCAAAGCATAAAGACTATGATGCTCATGCTTCAATGGCGGCTTTTACTTACAAACATGAGCAAGAAGGACATTATTCTGGCGAATTTGCCAATATAGGCGATGGCTTGATTGTCATTATGGACAAGCATCACAAGATCAAAAATTCTTTATGCGCGCGCCACATTTACCGAGGTTTTAATACCTGGACACCCTCATCAGTACAAATGTTTTCCTCAACTGCTAATAAAGATAATGTACTTATCAGGAAAACACTTGCATTAACTGAAGGTGATATTATTGTTTCAATGACGGATGGTATCTGGGGTGAATTGGCAACCCATTTAATTTCCGAAACAGAAGATTACCGGGATTTAAATCTGGATCAAAAATCCTTTGAAGACTTGCTTGGTGGATTGGGTGATGCTTCATACCCTTCCACATTCAGCATAGCGCAAATCATCACCAACTACGCCATGTCTCAAAGTTTTCGACGAAGACAAACCTTGGTAGAATTAATTTTTGAAATGGAACAACAGAATTTTCCTGAAAAATCTATAAAAACTGTCAGTGAAGCGTTGGCATACCTGGATAAAACAGGACAGCAAAAAACTGCAAATACCTTAAAAGATATCCTATTTCATCAAGGTTTAAATGACGGGGTCGTTTATTCCAACACTGTTGAAATTCCATTAGAATTTGTGATGCAGGATCTGAAAAAACGTACTGTTGGTGATTGTTCGACAATTAACGTCCATCGAGTTCCCTATCAACTGGACGAACTGATACGATGTTTTATAATCCATCCTCAAAAACGTCTGCTTCTACTCCCTAAACTTGAAATGGCCATCAAATCTGAGGCGAATTTGGATGAGGCATTTAAACGTCTTTCCAGGGAAGTAAAACAAACAGAAATTGATTCCAGTTTTTCTGAGCTCCATTTCAAACCCACATTCAAAAAAGAAGTTCTTGATAAAACGCACGCAGTCTTATTACACTATTATCGACTCTCCCCTCACCTGAGCAATAAAAAGCATTATCAACAATGCCTGACTCATGTTAAGGAATACCTGGCACAAGAAAATTCTTGGGAAAAAGATGAATTTCCATTGTTATTATCCCTATTAGACAGCAAACTTAAACCCCAAAAAGGAATTTTCCATACCTTCCTTGGCGTGAACCAGAAAAAACTGTATAAAGAATTCAGAAAACAGGTCGAATTGCAATTTTTGGGTGATGAATCCAACAATAAACAACAGCTAAAAAATGAACTTTAAGAGTAGAGTGCTTCCTGGAGGAGCGCTGTTTAATGGTACCGTATAAGCTATACTTGCTCATTATACCTATCATTTTTCACTGAATAGTTTTATGTCCCGAAAAATAATTCATATTGATATGGATTGCTTTTATGCAGCCATTGAGATAAGAGACAACCCTTTATTAAACAATAAACCTGTTGCCGTAGGCGGTTTAGCAAACCAACGCGGCGTCCTGTGCACGTGTAATTATATTGCTCGTCAATATGGGGTACATTCAGCAATGCCAACTGCTGTGGCACAGCGTTTATGCCCTGACTTAATTGTATTGCCGGTAAACATGCCTAAATATAAAGAGGTATCGCAATCAATAAACAGTATCTTTCGGCAATTTACTGATCTGGTAGAACCCTTATCCCTTGATGAAGCTTTTCTGGATGTCACGCATTCTTCCCATTGTCAAGGTAGTGCTACTTATATCGCGCAAGCGCTTCGAGAAACAATTGTTAAACAACACCAACTTACAGCATCTGCTGGCGTCGCACCTAACAAATTTCTAGCAAAAATAGCAAGTGCATGGAATAAACCTAATGGTTTATTCGTCATTACCCCCGAGCACGTAGAGCAATTTATTAAAACTCTTCCCGTCAATAAATTATTTGGGGTAGGAAAAGTCACTGCATCAAAACTAAATCAACTGAATATTTTTACTTGTAATGATTTACAGGAATATCCTTTGGAGTTTTTAATCAAACACTTTGGAAAAATGGGGCAACAATTGTTTTATCAGGCCCGGGGAATTGATAATCGCCCAGTGCAACCCAATCGCTTGCGCAAATCATTAAGCGTTGAAAAAACCTTCCAATACGATATTCATGATCCTCAAAAAGCGATGAGAGTAATCAGTGAGCTATATCAATCCTTAATTGTTAGAATCAAGGAAAATGCGGCCGATTTGTTGATAAAAAATCAGTTTATCAAGATAAAAATGAGTGATTTCAAATTAGTTTCAGCCGAAATTAAAAGCACCCAAATTAATTTGGAACGTTATAACGAATTATTTAAAAAAATTATTCCCCATGAATCCAAACCTATTCGACTTCTTGGGATAGGAGTTCATTTTGCCCTTCCTTTGGCAGATAAGGATTATCACCAGCCCTCCTTGTTTGAAATTGAATAATATTTTCGGTTTTTTCCTGGCAATAAATGATTTTTTTTCTTTCTCTTTCGCGTCAAAAATTTTTGCAATTATCCCATGGATTAATCTTGGAGTCTGGTTCGTAAAGCAGTTTTTTGAACCGGTATTTCGCGTTTAAATGCCTTGCCTCCCCAGACTTTAAAAGGCTGTATGAACAGCCCGATTCTCGTTGGTCTTGTCTTATGCTACAAAAGTGAGGTTGAACATAACCCCATTAGTGTAGAAATGATTTAAACTTAATCCATCACCGAGGGTCTGACCAGGTGCACGAGCCAGTTTGCTTTTACCCCAATCCGCAAACTCATAACCCACGCCAACTTGCCAATTTTGATTCAACTCTTTTTGGATTCCTGCACCTACGGTGTAGGTAAATGCTGTTTCGGTATGTGATTTAAAATTGGGGTTAGCCACAGCTTCAAAAATCTTGGGAGTATTGTCGAAAGAATGAGCATCGTTAAAACCAACACCCACACTGCCACTTACCCAAGGCATTACCATAAATCCCATCTCAGCCAATAATTTTGCTTTTAATGCCACATGGGTATGCTGGATTTTATAACTGTAGGTATAGTTATCAAATTCCGGATCGGCATCATCCCAAATATCACCAGTAAGGCGAGCATCAGTAGTTGCAGCAACCGCTATACCTAATTGCCCCAGAAATGTGGGCGTCAATGAGCGTTGCAAACCCAGGAATACCTCAAAATCAGCGAGAGCATTTGTATTGTTGTTCGCATCATAGGTTTTCTCAATTCCTTCTGCCAAATAAAAAGTCTGGGAATCCCCACCTGTTGGCCATACGGGGCCAATACTCAACGCAGCAACATAATTAAAAGGCGCAACAGGCTCCCCCATAGTTCCTGCTACTGCATCAGTACTTAAAATACCCGCGATTAATCCAAATAAATAAAACTTATTTCTCATTTAAACTCCTTGTCCACTTAAAATGATTAATTGATATAAAAAAACAGTAGATGTTTCACAAAAAAACCGATGATTAGTTCAGTGAAAGATGGAAATCTTCTACCATATCATGAGGAGAAAACCCATCCCTATATTTAAAATGTTCGCAAATATGTATGAGAATAATGTATTTTGCCTGGTGGTTTTTTTTCAGAGTCCAAGTGTGGGCTAAATCGGCGATTAGCTGTTGGCTGAAGGCAGCAGGTGATTGCCAAATTCGTGCATGCCATGCTCCTTTGGTGCTCAAAATTATCTGATCTCCCTGAATTTCGCTCCCTACGAGTTCACATTCAAATTGTTGATCAAAATAAATTAGCTTGCCTATCTGGTGCTCAGCAAAACCCGCAATACCCCGAAAAACTATATCGCTGCCTCGTAAGGTTATAATTAAATCTTCAGCATCGACTATGGGGAGAAAATCAGATATTGGTGCCCGTGAAGCATTTAAATCATTAAATTGCGCAACAACTCTATAAGCTTCCTGTTCATCATGCATCGTTTTATTCATAACCTCATCAATCCCTTTCTTAATAAATCCTGTATTACATTTTATTGGCGATATCTAAAATCATATATGCACCTGCTGTCGACAATGATTTATGAACCAAACGACAATTAAATCCTTTAAAAAAAGCGCTTACTCCATAGTTTTTGTATATTTGTGACGTAACTTCCCCAATTGAGTGCCTGGAGCCACTAGTACAAGCCTGTTGTTGGCTCTTGATTACATCAAGGGGTGTTGTTGCCAAAGCAACCGGGGCTGAAGCGGCTGTAGCCCAAAAAATCGTTGACAAGAATGATTGTTTCTCACGTTTCGACTTCATTGCATTATACGTCATAAACAAATAAAACCAACTGGGGAAAGCCTTCCCCTGCGTTGCGGCACTACCGGCAAAAAAGCCCGGCAATCCCCTTTTCTGATAAATATTTTGTGCTGCTTGCATAGGGGTGATGGGTTTTTCCTGATTCGCAACAGTTTTCATTTGTACTGTTTTGATATTTTCTATCGGACTAACGACAAGAGTATCAAAAGAACTCGCAATGGTTGCCTTGACTACACCTCCAACAATCATGGGATACTGCAGTTTATCTACCTCTTTCGGCATATGGGTTATCAATAAAGGCCGGTATATTACTTTTCCTTGTTGACGAATAACACAGGACAAAAAGCCCGTAGAGAAATGGTTTAAACTGGCACTTGCAAACTGCTTTGTTACGGAATAGGAACTCAGGGACAGGTTCGTTTGAATTGCTACTTTCAATCGCTCTGCTGGATGTCCTACTAATGTAGTCATTGCTGTGTAACCCATACTAAAGGAATATGCATCCCAAAGCGTCTTTTTTTCTTTTTTTTCCTGTGCCATTAAAACACCATCATCTCAAAACAAAAGGCGCGAATAATAGCATAGAGAACATTTTATGGACATCTCTTTCATAAATTTTCACGGCCAAGCTAGAAAAAAAGATCTGTGTCTCATTTATGATTAAAGATTTATATGTGGTAAATTCCGGGGACATTATTTAGTATTACTTATCTTCTTGATAATAAAAGAAATTAAAAAAAGCAGTCTTGTAAAAAAATAAGCAACTCCCTAAACGAGAATATTTTTCTTATTGTGATTTTATTACTACTGACAAAGGAAATTAGTGTAAAATGAATCGATTCATAATGGCAAATACTTTGTTTTTTGTGTTGAATCAGGCCCTTGCGGGTAATCCTGTCCTGTATTCTTTAGACAAACCTTTCCCCTCAAACATTTCCACACAAGGCGGAAGCGTCACGTCAACATATACTTTTACTAATAATCTTCCTTTTACTTTTAGAAAACCATTCCAGGTCACCCCGATCCTTTGTAGCTCTCCTAACCAGGAGTGCACGGCTACCGAAGCTGAATTTAAATACAAGGATCAATGTACAGGCAAAAAATTACAGCCTAAGGAAAGTTGCACCTACAGCATTACCCTGACGCCAAATAGCAGCGGCAGAAAAACTGTTCTACTGGCATATGGTGGATATGACAATAATGTGGTGCATGTTCAACCCGCATTAACAACCGATGCAACAACAAATCCAGCAGGTCTTCTAGGAACAACCAATTTCCCTTCTGCACAACCTTTACCAAGCCAGGGATTTACAAATACAAATTATACCGTGACCTTTACATTTACGAATTATGAGGCAACGACAACAAATTTTACCCAAAAAATCACTCTAAATAACAATCCAAACCATCCTAATTTTTCAATTACGAGTAACAGCTGTATTCCCTCAGGAACAACCGGATCGTTAGCAAGTGGTCAACAATGCAGTATTACCGGAGTTTTCAATTCACCTGCAAATGGCTCATTCACTTTAGCAGCTGAATTAATAGGTAACCTTAGTTCCAATACTCTCTCTACATCAATTACGGTACGGGATGTTTCATTTAACCAATTGATAGGTGTCGATTACAATCCTAACCACTATAGTAATAATTACCCCTTTAATTTTCACGATGTTTTTTATACCGGAACACTGAATAATCCGGCAGCCACAAATGTTTACGCAGAGCTGCAGCAACTGCAAAACGCTGGATTTACTACTGTTCGCTCATATCAAACAGAACCTTACAGCTGGATAGACCTTATTAAGCAGGCAAATGCTTTGGGAATGAAAGTCATTTATGAAGCTGTAATCCCTCAGCTTCCCCAAGATACCAATTACCCTGGATGTCCTTTAGGCGCTCAAAAATATATTCCTTGTGCAGCCGCTACCTTAAACACGGTCATTCAACAGGTTAGTCCGGAAGTATTCAACAATACTGTCATTCTTGTTTTAGCAGGACATGAAAATTATTGTAATGCAGGAGATACGGTCCCCCCATGCACGGGAACTTCAAATATTTCTTACCTCACGACTGCCGTGTCGATTTTGCGGGCAAACCTTGCTGCTCGAGGCATAACCACTCCTGTAGGCTCCGCAGTTCTTAGTGGGAATTTTGTCACCCCAAGTCCTGCAATTTCCGCTGACATGCAAACATTAATTAACTCATATTCTCCCACCGCGCCCTTAGCCTATGATCCTTACCCCTTTCAATTCGGCGTATCTCCCGCAACAGCCGCAATATGGACACCCCCATTAAGTTCAAGAGTGCAACCTACCAATTCTCTAGCTTGGGATTATATTAAGGTTGTAGGTTCAACAACCCCCCCGGCCTTACCTTTTGCTAATCCGCAACCATTTTATACGGCGGGTCGTGTCTTGCTGGCAGCAGAAACAGGATGGGCAACAGCCGGTACTACGACTGGATATGCATGCAATTCTCCGGGTCCATGCGCTCCATCCGTGGCAAATGCTTCTGCTTATTTCCAAACTCTTTATAAATTGGGCGCCAGCAATTTTTTGCAAACATCGGGATATAAAATGGGGGTTTTGGCATTTGAGGCTTACGATGAACCAACCAAGGCGGGTCCAACTGCAGAACAAAATTACGGGTTATTTAATGCAGGTTGTATGCAAAAAGCTGCGGGTCTGGTTCCCAATAATAAAATGGTGTCAGCGAGTGGATGCCAGGGTTATACCAAAGGTACCCTCTTAACCATCTTTGGGACAACACCGCCAACTCAACCATCATTTACAGTACAAATTACTTATTCCTCGGGGCAACATCCTGCGGTTAAAGCCTCAATCCCTGCTAATTCTGGCTTAGCCCCCAACATCAATTCCGTAACGCCATGGCCACAATTCCTAATCTATCAAGGAGCCAAAATTACTGTTTCTTCACCCACAAGCGGACAATCCTGTACCACTACAGCCACTGCAGTTACTGCGACCCCTCCTTATTCCATTACTTTCGGGCCAGTGACTTGCAAAAAGCCTCCACCAAGCAGCATGGGATGTTTTGGTCTGGGCTGTCAATTGTCGAACCCTTTTTAAGGGAACCTTGAGATAATGTCCGAGAAAGCACCTCAATTCTTCCTTACTTTTTTCTTATATCCCGTGGCATGTCCACGGGAATTATGAGGAGATTTTTTTCTTTCCTTTCATCCCTGTTTCACTGCACATTGTCAATGCAAATTAAAATCACTCTGTTCAAATTATTGACATATTACTGTGTTTTGGTGTAATATTTCGCCACCTTGTTTCAATGTGGAACACCAATAAAAGAGAGATACATCATGCAAACGAAATTTTATAAACCACAACCTATCCCTAAAACAAGCAAAGAAGCTTTTGCTTTATTAAGCGATCCTCATAATAATGATGTAGAGAATATGGGAAGAATTATATTTAATTTTAAACAATTAGTGAGTAAAGACGAAAGTGTTCTAACTTCTCATGCCCTTTCAAATTCCAGGATAAATGATAATCAAAAATTTATCGACGATCTCGATTCTCGCTTTGCCAGATTACAAAAAGCCATAATAGAAAAAAGGCTTTACCCTACTTTGTTCGGTGACGTGTGTAAGATTAAGGAAGACTTGCAAGTAATTTCAGCGTATTATCAATCCCAATTGAAAAAGGGACAGCCCATTGTTCAAACCTACTTGAGACAGGCCCAACATAAGAGTAGTCCACTTACAGCCTTGGCATCTGACGTTTCACATGGCAAACATCCAATACATGATAAAAAAGATACAGATCTTTTAACCAAATATATCGTTAATTATTGTGCAAACCACAACATGCAGGGAGCGATAAAGCAAATTTCGGAGATTGTCCAAAAACCTTATCTATTCGACCATAGCGACGATCCTAAATTCTCCTATCTCCAATAATATTTTAGAGAAAAGTACCTTAGGGTACTTTTCTCTTTGTCAAAGCCCTAATAGTAGTGATATCTTTTTTGCAAAAGGGATTACGGGGCAAATAAGCATGTTTAAAAAAAATTTCATAATTATTTTTTGTTGGACATTACTTGTTCCAGTGAAAATTGCCAATGCCGCTTTGGCAATAACAAAGCAAAAAATTGACAATATAGTTACTGAATTTATGCAGAATAATCATGTGCCCGGACTGGCCCTTGCAGTACTCCAAGATGGCAAGCCTTTTCTTATAAAAGGGTATGGCTATGCTCATATCGAAACAAATGATCCTGTTAATACCGAGACCTTATTTGGAATTGGGTCGGTTTCCAAAGTCATCACTGCTTTTGCGCTGATGACCTTAGTGCAGGAGGGTAAGATCAATCTGGATAACTCGATATTGGCCTATGTCCGCAAAGCACCACAGCAGTGGAGAAATGTTACTGTTCGAGAACTACTTTCCCACTCAAGTGGTATTCCCCAACATCAGGGACCCCATCTACCCTGGATGAAGGTATGGAATGAATTGGCTCAAAAACCCATGCAATTTCCACCAGGAACGGCAATAACCTATAATAATTTTGGTTATGCCCTACTAGGACGGATCATTGAAAATGTGAGCCATCAACCCTTAATCAATTATCTATCCCTTACTGTTTTTAATCCTTTGGGTATGGAACAGACCGGCATACCGGATTCTCTCTTGCCGCCAAATTTAGCAGCAGGATACAAATTTCACCAGGGAAAAATTGTCCCCAATCAGAATCAAAAACCCTGGAAACAAATGGGTGGATCAGGGGGAATCGTCTCAAACATTAGTGATATGGCAAAATGGGATAATGCTCTGTCTGCTGGAAAAATTTTGACCCCTGCAGCATACCGACAAATGTGGACCCCGGTTTTGTTAAAAAATGGAAAACCCGCCGGCCATAAAAATTGGGCGTGGGCTTTGGGATGGCAAATCACTTCTGTTAATGATAAACGCATTGCCTTTAAAAATGGCGGGATTAGAGGTTACAGCAGCTGGATTGAGCGTCATCTTGATGACAAAGTAAGTATTATCATCCTAACCAATACCAATCATGTACCGTTAAAACGACTTGCAAAACGTATTTTCAACCAGGTTATGGATGCACCAATAAAAAAGGATGGAGTGCCATCGAAGCAGAGTGTCTCTATTTAACCCTAGTGAGAGATAAGAGACTCAGCTGTAAACCAGCCCAATCACTCTTAAGAATTAAAACGTTTTGCCTCCAAATCCATAGTAGATATTAGGTGTCTGATGCTCATTTTTTTGCTTCATTTCATTCATAATCTGGATCGCCTGGTTTTTTTGTGCACTATAGTCGATCACGGCATGTCGAATTCGATGACTTGCTCCCACTTTTAATAATTGCGCATTACAAAAACTGGGATTTTCTATGAAGTCCCCTGCAAGCATGATTTTCTTACTTATAGATGAACCATCTAATTGTTCTTCTGAATTTTTTCTGATGCATTTAATCGCGCCGATAATGGAATGAGGCAATACCTGATAAGCTAAGGCTTCGTAAGCATGAAGTGGCCAACCCGCGCTGAAGGTCATTGAGGACTTAAAAAACTCATTAATATTTCGAGTTTGAACGGTCTGGAGTTCATTTAAATCAACAACTACTTCTGTAGTGTCAGTTGGGGTATTGGGTGTTCGTAACAAATTTACTTGTCCGCCCCCCAATTCACTATATTCGATTTTTGTAAAATCAGGAAGCGCAATGGCATAAATATAAGTATCTTCTATATTGAGTGGAAAAATTGCTGCACTCTCAGGCTTGGTACTCATGCAAATGCACACCGCAGGATCAGCATCTACAGCTTTATTGTCAATTCCTCGATTGTCGATATAACCTCGGGACTTAATTGCCTCTTTCCACCAATTGTTCCCAAATGCTTTAATTTTTGGAACAAAACCTTCTTTTAAAATATCTTTCGGCAATCTTGTATCCGAACGGAAGTAAACCCGGCCAGGTACATTGGAGTTATTTTCACTATCCAACATGTTGCTGTATGACATCAGATTTTCATAGGTTAGGTTATTTATGTTTAATCATTTCAAAATAATGTGCAGATTACTACTCCTAATAAAAATTTTTAATTGGTCATACCTAGGGATATTGCTTGACTTTTGAAATATATATTTACTTATTGAATAAAAAAAATCCTTCGATACAATTATCATTTTTTATTTCAGGCGATAATCATGGGATTTTATTTTAATACCTTCCGACAGCAACATGGCGATCAAGCATATAACGAAGGAAATTATGAGGAAGCGCTTAAACATTATGGAGAAGCGTTAAAAACTTTAAACTTGCATGCTGCATCCAAAGTTTTTTTACATATCGATTATTATGATGCCCTAGTTTATGTCCTCTCCGAAATTCTCTCTACTAAACTTATGATCATACGCCGAGAAGCCCAAGATTCGAACTTTAAGGCTGTCTCAAAATATTGGCAGGGAATTCTCAGCATGCTGTGTGAAATGGAACTAATTCATGAGGAACACCTGTCAGGCCTGTCTTACCCATATAGCAATAAGGATCAAGTGATTGTTGGTGTTCATAAAACGCTTGCTGCGGTTTGTGAGGACGTAAGCGATGAATTAGCGGATAGCCTGGATGAGGAAGAAGACAGCCCTCTCGAACAAAATATGCTCCCTTTAGCGATTGAATGGATGAGATTAGCCATTAGTTTTCAGCTAAAAACACAGAACAAACCCAAACTCTCGAGTAGCCTCGGTTTTCTAAATTTACTCGAGCTCCAATATAAAAAGGAGGGAAATACCGACTCACTTCAGGAAATGTCTGACTACATCAAGAATCATAAACTTCTGGAGATGACAATCGAGTCGTCCCTGAAAAAGCTTGAGTTGCTCAGTTACGTCATCCGAGTAGCACTTGTTCATCATAAAAATATCGATGCACTGACTTTAGAATGTCAAACACTTTATGCGACACTCGGGGAGGAAGATATAGAAAATCCTATCGTCGAGGATCTGCAAGAATTAATCAGTCTGGTACCTGAAAAAATTCAAGATGAAATGGGTGATCTTTTAGAAGAACCTGAAGCAGATAAAATAGACGAGCCCAATGAGATCTGTGTCCCGGCTGATATGGAGAAGGAAATAGAAGCTTCCATGGATTATGCACCCGAGTTTCTGGAGGGGGATACAATACCAGAGGGTGATGCAATACCGGAGACGGTTGAAAATCCTGCACCTGGGTTTCCAGACTTTTCTTCAGCATCCAGTCACAAAGTCAGCACAAGACTTAGTCTTTCATCAGTATGCACAAGTGTATCGCCCAACCCTTTTGGCGTTGTCTCTCAGCATGGTTTTTTTGCTCCTACTACTTCCCCCTCAACATCTTCAATAGACGAGTTAGCTCATGGTAGAGCCTTTGAGTTGGCATTAACAACTATAATAAAAGACTCAAGCAATCCAAAATTTTTAGCAAACTTGCTGTGTCTGATAGCAGATCATTTCTCCATATTTAAAGTGCAGGGGATTCAAAAAAGAAATGCGATCGTCATAGCTTTTGATTTATATCACCAGGTGATTAAAATCCATGCCACTCATGACAGAGCTATAGATAAAATAAAAAATTTGTTTACTGTGCACAGGGCATTGTTGGAGCCTTATCAATCCTTCAGCCATGCCCCCCCAAGCCCTGTTTTACAAAATATTACCCTATCGGAAACGAAAGCTCTTTTCTCTGATGCAATTGGAGAGTTAACGACACAATTGGAAAGTTTGCTAATGAATGATAAAGCCAAATTGCAAAACACAATAAACAACTTAATTGATTTTATAGGGAAACAATTGGACATTGGCACCATTACGGGTATCCCCTGTCCAGAAATAAAAAAACTTCTCGTTAAAACTTATAATGGGGAACTCGGAGATTCAGTACCCCCGGGAATAAGTACAATGAACATTTAACAGCACACCTCACTTTAGCATGGTTTTAATGAGGTAATTACGAGTTATTACTGTAGGCTTCAACTCTGTCTTTACCTGCTTTTTTTGCGGCATAAAGTGCATGGTCAGCAGCCTTTATTATCTCCTCTATGGAAGCCCCATCTTTAAGGGCTTCTGCTACCCCAATTGAAATGGTAACATTTTTCAAAAGGCTGCCCTTAAAATAAAGGGTTAGCGATTTTATCTTTTCGCGAAGCTCCTCCATTTTGTTCATGGCTTTATCTAAAGTGGTATTTAATAAAACAACTACAAATTCTTCTCCCCCGAAACGAACAGAAATATCGCTTTCCCGGAACGTATCTTTTAATAACTTCCCTATCGCTTTGAGTAATTCATCA
The DNA here is from genome assembly GCF_000236165.1 of Fluoribacter dumoffii NY 23. NCBI lineage: Bacteria > Pseudomonadati > Pseudomonadota > Gammaproteobacteria > Legionellales > Legionellaceae > Fluoribacter > Fluoribacter dumoffii. The sequence goes on from NZ_CM001373.1 coordinate 2,413,113, forward strand.
CCGGCTAAATGACTGTACGTATCATTAAAAATCTTGAAATTATCAATATCCAGCATCGCCACGCATAATGACTTTTTCTCACGGGCAATTCGAATCAATTCCCTTGATAAAATATCGTTTAAATATCTTCGATTATATAAATTGGTTAATGGATCATGCAAAGACAGTTCACTTAATGAAACACGCAGATTGATATTGGCAATAGCAAGCTTGACAATATTCCCAAAAGAATTGGCCATGTCTTGTTGATGTTGAGTTAACTTTTTGTCTTTTGCTGCAGTTAAATGGATCACTCCAATTAATTCATTTTGAACCATAAGGGGTAATGCCATATATCCGCCTTGAGGAGGCGACTGATAATGTGAACAAGGTACTGTTTTATGAGGATCATCAACTACGTGAGTTGTTGCTTCGCGGATTGCAAAACAGTCTATTGTGGGAAACATTTGCGGTAATATTTGCTCTTTACCCCACTGAACTACAGTTTCCATTTGATTGATTGTTTTATTATAAATCGATAAACCCCCACTTAAGTCGGGGAACAAATCCTGGGCAATTAAATTGATGCGGGGATAGGCTTCTTCAGCTGTAATACAAATTTGCAGAGAACGATTTAACTTATTTAACAAACTTTCATCATGCTCGAGTAATTTTAATTCATTTAAGGTTTCCATTGTTTTTTCATTCAACTGACGCATTTTTTCTTCATTCTGGACCCGATCACTTACATCCTTCATTTGAATAATAAAATTTAATGGTTCCCCCTGTTCATCTCGTATTAAAGTCGAGCTAACCATCCCCCAGATAATATTGCCGTCTTTTCGTATATAACGTTTTTCCATATGGGAAATACGCAGTTCCCCACTAAGAAGTTTGTTCATAGCATCTTTAGTCATGGCCAAATCATCTGGATAAGTAATTTCGAGCATGTTTTTGTTACGTAATTCGTCATCACTATAACCTAGTATTTCTTGCAGGGTACGATTGGCATGAATACACATTCCTGCAGGAGAAACAATAGCCATGCCTATGGGTGCATTTTCAATGGTATTGCGAAACCTTTCTTCACTGCGTCTTAAATCCGATAAAAGATTTGAGCTGTATACTTCCAGGTAAATGGATTTCATTAAAAATTGACTTAATTGATTCGTGGCATATACCAAAGTGAATAGAAAAAGGCATATCGCAACAAATAAGATCACGGAAAGAGAAGGAGTGATGGATGTCGATAAAAAAAGCAAGAGGACCCAAATAGGTAACATAAAAGCGACATAAGCACTATGCATTGTCAATAATTTAGCAGCAGGCGCTGCCAATAACCCAACAAGGTAAACAAAAATTGCCATGCGATGAATGGGATCGGCAACATAAATAAATAAAAGGCCTCCAAAACCCCATAAAATACCGGATTGCAAGTTATTCAATATAAAATATTTTTTCCAAAATGAGGAATTAAATGAACTATCCGTTGGGTTTTGGCGGTAATAATAAAATAAAAATAAACCTCGCAACACATGATTGAAGATAAACATGACCAGGACCCATATAATTATGGGAAGTTTCCGGGTTGTATTATTCCAAATGATCGCAGCATAGAGAAAAGTTGCTACAAAATCAGCAATTATTAAAATGTAATAATGTTTATATGACTGGACTATGAGCTTTTGTTCTATTTGTTCACCCGTCACGCCCGGGAATTCCATTAAAAATATCCCTTAACTAAATTTCTTAATATTTAAATATAGTATTGATTAAAGAAAAACACCAAAATTGAATCGCGACTTCTTTACAGTTTTGTTATATAAATTGACGATTATGAAATAATAAATTATTTTATAGCATAAAAAAACGGAATGCTTGCTCTGAACATGTGTGTTACAGCATTCTCTAATTCACCTTTATAGGGAGCACGTATGTTAAGTAAACTGATGAAACTTGCAAAATTTAAAGAGGGATTATTTAAAGAAATGGAAGGTGGCTTCAGGCCAGTTCAAGAACCTGAGACACTATTTGTTATTTGCTCTGATTCACGCCTGGTGCCAAACAAAGAGCCCGGAAATTTATTTTTCATTCGCAATGTAGGGAATATCATTCCCCCTTCCGGCGTTGGTTCAAGTGAAGCAGCAGCACTCATGTTTGCTTTGAACAAACTCCCCAGTATAAAAGATATTATTATTTGCGGCCATTCTCATTGTGGCGCCATGGAGGGTTTATTAACCCCCAGTGTGAATGAACTCATTCCTGAATTAGGCTCCTGGCTTAAACATTCACATTCTGTATTAGAAAAAATTAATGGGGCCAAAGACTCTAAGGATAAGGATTTTCATTTAAAAGTAAGAAAAGCAACTATGTTGAACGTCCTGGCACAGATGGAGCATTTAAAATCTTATCCGCTCATTGCTAAAAAATTGGAACGAAATGAACTCACTATTCATGGCTGGTTTTATGATTTGCAACGAAGTGAGATCCTGGTATATGAACCGGAGCTTGATGAATTTTTATCGTTGGAAAAAGCATTGGATTATGCCGTATCTTCCCGGCGCGATAAAATTATTGAGCAGATAGCAATGAATTATTTGGAACCATTCACCTATCCGCAGACAGCGGAAGAGTACAAGCAGTTACTGCAATTATTTTTACTGCTGGAACGTGATATAAAACCCCTTTGGTCAACAATAAAATCCGCGCTTACTGAAGAACTATGGAAGGAATTAGGTGAGTTATATTCCAGCAAGGACGATCCTGAGTTCAATGAAATGCTGGAGCAGGGAATTCATTTCAAACTCACTCATCTAAAAGCTTTTCAAAAAAATTTACAGGAATCTGAGGGGTATCGGAAATATATGGGAGGAGTTATCCGCCATTCCTTCTTTACTCCCTCTATTCCTAAACTCATTCCGGAATCCTCAGGTAATTGTTTCAATTTTACGTGCTAATGAATAAGACCAGAGTGTCCTGGTCTTATTCCTGTAGTTATGAGCGGCGCTTACCCGAAAGATAAATATCTATTTAATTTACAAAATAAAATTTTTAGGCTACATAATATTAAAAGGGAAATTTCAATAAGAATACTCATGAAAAAATGGACTGGTTTCTTCATTGTTTTGGTGGCACTCATCCTTGTGGCTTATTATGCCATTGGTTTTTCAATTAAAAGCACCTTAAACAAGAATATAAATTCAATACCAAAATCTTCCGCTTTTAATGTTCATTTGCATCAATACCACTGCGGCTGGTTTTCATCAAAGGCCATCTTGTCAATCAAAATGCATATTCCTGCGCAAACCATAACCGATAAAAATGGGCAACCCCAAACAGAGCCTCCAGCAGATTTTGATATAGATATTCCACTCCTCATTAAACATGGGCCATTTATATTTACAAATTACGGCATTCGTTTTGGAGTGGGGTTGATTACAACGCAACCTGAAACACATTATGAGGCATTTATTAATTACCTAAACAGAACGCTGTTTCGTTATACACTGCCTTCCTTGGCCATAGAAGGTAAGATTGGAGAAAATGAAGGGGACTTTCAACTCGCATGGCAGGGACTAACTTCATTGCTCAGTGTTTCCTCAAACCTTGATCTTGTTGATGGAAACTTTCAATTAGCAGGATTAAACGGAGCTGCTAACAACCCATCCAAACCTCAGAATAACGTGACTTTTAAAATTGGTGCAATTGACTATGATTTTAAACTAAAACGTTATCAGGACTGGTTATGGACAGGGCACTCGCACTTTAATTCTAATGCAATAGCAATCAGTATAGCGGGTAATAAGTTATTCGAACTGTCTGGACTTAATTTTCTGGCACGTTCTGATATTAATCATGGGGTAATGGACATTCATTTTAAACTGTCTTTGCAAAAATTGTTTACCAATAACCACAATTATGGACCAGGAACGCTCCATTTGAGTATAAGGAATTTGGACCCCAATATTGCAGCGAAAATTAATCAGCAAGAATTCAGCATGATCCAAAATAACAGTGATCCCAATATGATCACACTGTCCTTCATGAGTGAGCTGCCGCAACTCCTTGCCAAGGGAGCAATGATAGAACTTTCAGAAATGAATCTGGATGTGCCTGATGGAAAAATTACAGGTAACTTTAAAATAGCAGTACCGGAAAATGAAAGTAATGATTTATCGCAAATTATACAAAAAATATATGGTGAAGGAACCTTTAGGGCACCGATGGCAACGGTCAAGGCCATTGCCAAAGCATTATTGGAAAATGAGTCTCCTAATAATGAACAATCTAATGACAATGAACAAACTAATCCCGTATCTTCACCTGCATCGATTACCCAATCTGAGCAAACTTCAATGGATTCAGATAATAATACGGCGAAAAATGCAGACACACTAGTCCAGGATTTAGTAAGTAAAGGGCTCTTAAAGACTGAAGGTAATGATTATGTAGTGTCATTCAAAATTGAAAACCAGAAGATTATTATTAATGGACAGGTTTTTAATTCTGAGATGTTGCAATAAATTCCACTTATTGATGGTAGTAAATAAAAGCCCATAGTTTAAATTACTATGGGCAAAAAGCTAGGCCACACTTAACTTTGAAAAAACCATCTCTGCAGAGGGAGATTCCACTGGAGAAATATTCGCTGAATGAGAGTTAGTCGTAAAGGGCTCTATAAGTGCTTTCAAAATTGTAATTTTCTCAGAGAGAGGAATATCTGCAGCTAAAACTCCTTGGGTAATACCCTCAAATACTTTAGCTAGAGGGGCTGAAGTCACTCTTGGATCAGTTAAACCTTTCTTGCAGGATAAAAATTCATTTTGCAGAGCCCTACCAACTCCTTGCGATATTGAAGAAGCTATAAATTCGTCTTTAGGTACTTGTGTCAACCTATGTTCTAGTCCTTCAGCAGTCAACTCCGACACACCACTTGTAGAATTATTCCCTTGTTGCAAATCGGAAGATGCTGCAGGTGCTGTTTCCTGGGAATTACTGAAAAAAGTGATCCCCTCCCTGCTTATCCTGGGCATTGAAGGCCTTCCAAGAGTCAAAGTGCTTTCTTTGTCACCTTTTTTAAATTTGTTCCTTCCCTCAGGGCTAATTCGACGAGAACGAGGCACCAATTCATCCCTTCTCTCGAAATTAACTTCCAGCCAATTGACTAAAGAAGCAGGTTTATCGACATGAAGACAATGTTTATCATGGGTACATTCTTCCAGGATACTCTTGCCTTTCTCGATGCGCGGCACATGGTTGTCAACTATAAAATATTCCTTTGTTGCTAAAAATGGCGGAAGAACACTTCCTGGATAAATTACAAAGTTATACCCCAGACTCGCCGCCTGTAACATGATAGAAGGACTTTCGTGTTCAAGATAGCCGCGAGAACGTGCAAGCCAAAGGTCTAAACTTCCTTCCTCATCATTGGCATGGCGCCTTGCAAATTCAGTTACGGATTGGTCTATAGCAAATTTAAGACCTTCTACAGAATTATAAAGAGGCATAATTTCTGGGAGCTTTGTGTGAAAATTATTTTGCTCTATCCAATCACGCCAACGGATAATCTCAAAATTCTTTCCTTTTTGTAGTGCTAATTGATTAATGATCTGGATTTTTTCATCCACGGATTTGTCAGCATGGGTTTGAATAAAAACTACGGGATCAATATCCAAAGGAGCCAGGAAAGCAGTTACATTACTTTCAAAAAAAGTCTCCCCCATTTGTAGGGCTTTACCTCTAAGTTCATTTTCATTAACAGTAGAGGGATTTTTGAGATTATGCCAATAAATTTCATCAGCAATTAAAAATGTAGCCTTCCCTTTTACTCCAGAATACGACTCATCAGTTTCATGCGTTTTTACTGCCTGTTGCACAATGGCTTTTAAATATTCATTTGCACAATATTCATTTCCTTTAATGCTTAAAAGGATCAAATCTTTTGTTGTTTTTAATGAGGGGAAACGGCTTTTACTATTATCTTTTGAATCAAATGTTGCGGTAACATACTTACCGGTTTTCGAACCTCTAACTTTTGGCATCTAATATTCCTTAGCGTAATATTTATCTTATAAGTACGCTAACTATTACTTTAATCTACTCAAATGGATTGGTATGACGTACTTAGTTACCCATGGCAGCCATTAAACATGAACTGATTTGAATGGCCAGACCAAAAATATAGCAATAGTATAATTCATTTTGAAAAAAAAATAACCATTTTTTTTATAAATAGTTTATAATAAGCTCACTTAAACTCCAGAAGAACGCGTTGTCAGTTAAATAATCAAATTATACTTAATTAGAACAGTGTTTAATATTAAGTACATTTACATGGTGAAAAATGGATTCTGATAAAATAAAAGATTTACACAGTATAATTAATCAAAAAGATGCCGAAATTAATCAATTAAAATTTTCTCTTGAGGAAGAAAGATTAAAATTTAAAAATGAATTGCAGGCGGCGCACGATTATTATGAAAATATTATCGCCTTAATGCCGGGTCATGTTTATTGGCTGGATAAAAATAATGTATTTTTGGGTTGTAACGATTTACAAGCTGAAAATGCGCGTTTGCAGTCAAGAAAAGATATTGTTGGGAAAACTAATTATGATATGCCATGGAAGGATCAGGCAGAAGAATTAAATAAACTCAATCAATTAGTCATGGAAACAGGTATTCCCCATACTGCTGAAGAGTATGCCGTTATGGCCAACGGGATGGGCATTTATTATTCCCAAAAAGTTCCTTTACGCAATCAAAATAATGAAACTATAGGCGTGTTGGGAATTTCTCTGGACATCACCGAACGAAAAAAAATGGAAGTCGCCTTACGTCGGGCTAAAGAAAACGCTGAGGTAGCAAATCAGGCAAAAACTGAATTTATTGAAAATATGAGCCATGATATCCATACTCCGTTAAGTGGCATAGTTGGGATGTCCAGGCTGTTAGAGGAGACAGCTGAAGATCCCGAAAGAAAACAATACGCCCGCTGGATTCATGAAAGTGGAGAAAAATTACTTGATTTACTCAACGGGGTCATGGAAATTGTTGCAGCAGATAATCTCCGGGAAAATGATGTCCGTGAAGAGTTATTCGAATTACGCAAGAATATCAAGGATATTGCACATCTCGTACAACCCACCCTGGAAATGAAAAAAATTCAATTAAATATTGAAATTGATGAGACAGTACCTAATACCGTGATTACGGATGGGACAAAATTGCACCGAGTACTGCTAAATCTGGTTGGCAATGCGATTAAGTTTACAGACAACGGTACGGTAACCATTAAAGTAGAAACACTTTCCCAGGAAATTAGCTACACTCAACTGCGTTTCAGTGTGATAGATACCGGCATAGGTATTCCTCGTGAGTTACAGCGCAAGATTTTTGATCGATTCTTTCGTGCAATCCCTTCTTATAAAAGTCAGCACAGCGGTTATGGGGTTGGACTTCATGTTGCACAAAAATACCTAAGCCTATTGGGCGGCGAAATCAATTTAACCAGTGAAGTTGGGGAAGGTGCCACTTTTTATTTTACCCTTACCATGAAAATTGGATACAATGAGTTCAGTCCTTCCTGTGAGCTCCCGGAAACCAAATCACAACAAGAACCTCCCTCAGCCAAGTCACCGCTCATTCTTCTTGTGGAAGATAATATCATTTCACTTCATATGATTGAAAACGTTGTAGAACAAGCCGGTTATCAGTTTTATTCAGCAATTGATGGAGAACATGCAATCGAATTACTGGAATCAAACGATTTTGATTTAATCATAACCGATGTGGGGATACCGAGTAGTTCAGGTAAAAATCTCGTTCAGAGCATCCGTAATCTGGAAGAACAAAAGCAGAAGAAACCGATACCCATTATCGGCCTGACTACCAACACATCCGGAGAGGCTAAAACAGAATATTTAAGTATTGGAATGAATAAAATATTGACTAAGCCTATTCCCTTAAAAGTGCTTCAGGAAGTAGTAAACACCCTCATGTTATCGCGTTAAGTTTTGAAATAGAAAGCAAGAAAAAGCGGAACCATTTTGTTCCGCTTTACTTAAATGGCTATAAACCGTTTTTATGGGGTTTGAAAATAATTGGTGTCAAAAGGATAACAAACCCAAGTCAACGTGGATCCATTGTAATTTACTTCAAGAGTCGAAGTGTCCAAGGCCGTTAATTGCGGTTGTTTCTCTATATAGCATACCCGCTGAGCCCCTTCTACAGTTACATAGTAATAAGATGCCGTTGTTTTGTAATCATTGGGCACATAATAGACATCGCCTTGCTTTTCCAAAATAACTGGTTGTCCAGTAATCACGATTTTGTCGGCATAGGAACTTGCACTGAACAAGATAAGCGAGAAAAACGCGAGTAATAATTTATTCATGATAATTTCACTCCCTGAAAAAATTGCAAAACTATATTTAAGTATAGAACAAGATTCTCCTTTCATTTAATTTAACTTTCATTGCATCCTAATTACTGCACGAAAACGTACTTTATTGGTCATCATTCCGTCGTAAGCCTTAGCTGCATCTGCAAGCGGATACTCTTGAATCATCGGACGAATACCCTCCAATGCACAAAATTGTAAAGTTTCTTCTATATCAATAGCGCTGCCAGATGGCCAACCTTTTATTGAACGATTAGCGGCAATAAGTTGCGTCGATATTACCTGAATTGGATCACTAGAAGCTCCTACAATGACAAGTTCTCCTTTATTACCCAGGGCATCAACCAAGGGGGAGATTGCTTTACCACTCGGTGCGGTTGCTAAAATAACGCGAGCCCCACCTAATTTTTTTAACTCAAGAGCACCGTCTTTATCGTCTGTATTTATATAAATATGAGCGCCTAATTTTTCTGCAAGGTCTTTTTTGTCCGCACCCTTGGAAAGAGCCACTGTTTTAAATCCCATTTTGTGCGCGAATTGAATTGCCAGATGGCCTAACCCCCCTATTCCCTGTATTGCGACCAAGTCCCCCGCACGTGCAACACTGTGTCTTAATGCATTAAAAGTGGTTATGCCTGCGCACATTAATGGTGCAGCTTCTGCAAATGAAAGCTCATCTGGAATGGCAGCAAGTGCTTCTACAGGTGCGATCATATATTCTGCATATCCACCATCATAGTCCAAGCCTGTAATTTGATGGTGCTCACACAAAATAAAATCTCCATGACGACATGGATGACAGTAACCACAGCGTGCCCCCGCCCAGCCTACCCCCACACGTTGTCCCGGTTTCCAATGAGTCACATTAGCTCCGATCTCATCAATTACACCCGCAATTTCATGACCAGGAATTCTGGGAAAGAGAAGATTAGGCCATAAATTTTCTTTCACAAAAGCATCTGAATGACATACACCGCATGCTTCAACTTTAATACGCACTTGATTTAATGAGGGCATCACCATCTCTTTTTGAATGGTTTCCCACTCACCCGATTTACTGACTTGTACGGCCTTCATTTTTTTCATAATTATGTCCTATAGTAATTCAATACCTGAGCAGTGACGCACACACAGGCACCTACGGATTCCAAATTCCTATTTTGATTTTAGACAACCCTTGCGAAATTTCACGATGAAGGAGTATGGTTTCCTATTTACAACTGATGATTTGCACGTTAATAACGATGTATAATCCCAATGACAGCTCACTTGCCTCAAAAGGAGTATTATGGATGCCCTGGATTGGTTAAAAAAGCTCATCTCGTTTGACACTACCTCACGTAACTCCAATTTATCCTTGATAGAAACCTTGGCTAATGCCTTTACTGATTACCAAATTAACCCTATTTTAATTCATGATGAACAAGCACCTAAAGCAAATTTGCTTGCTTCAATCCCTGATTGTCATGGAAGGTTCAATGGGGGTCTTATTTTGTCTGGCCATACCGATGTAGTTCCTGTTGATGGACAAACCTGGGATAGCGATCCCTTTCAGGCAACAATCAGAGAGGGAAAAATATATGGACGAGGCGCTTGTGATATGAAAGGTTTTATCGCAGTTGCCATGAGTCTCATTCCCCAATTAAAAGCACTTCATCTGCAGTTTCCTGTACATTTCGCTTTTTCATATGATGAAGAAATTGGCTGTCGCGGCGCGCCAAGTCTTATCGAGAGGATGGTAAAATTAAACTATAAACCCAAAGCCTGCATTGTCGGCGAACCTACTTCCATGCAACCTGTAATAGGCCATAAAGGGATCCAATGCTATCGATGTCAAATTCATGGAGTAGCAGCACATTCATCATTAACTCCCCAAGGGTGTAATGCAATAGAGCATGCCGCATCATTCATTAGCTATCTCCGCAACATTGCCTGCCAATTCAAAGCCCAAGGGCATAGGGACGAGGCCTATGATGTACCTTATTCAACGCTGTCCACCAACCTTATTCACGGGGGAAATGCTTATAATACAATACCCGCTTTGTGTGAGTTTGTTTTTGAAATAAGGAACCTGGTAGTTGATAATCCGCATGAACTCCATCAACAAATTGTCGATTATATAGACACTCAATTGCTGCCTGCACTACACAAGGAACAAAAAAACACAAAAGTCATTTTGGAAACGATTTCCGAAGCACCCGGATTGGATACCCCCATCTCAGAACCCCTTGTCCGTGCTGCCCAGTCCATTTGTCAAAATGAAAAACATTTAAAAGTTGCCTATGCTACGGAGGCAGGATTATTCCAGCAAGCGCAAATTCCTACTATCGTTTGTGGTCCAGGGAGTATTGAACAAGCGCATCGGGCAAATGAATTTGTTTCTCTTGAGCAATTAGAATTGTGTAGACAATTTATCATCAAAATGATGAAATCCCCCTTTCTTAATATGTCCGAATTATAAACAAAAGGAAAGTAGAAGAGAATAATTCATGATCATTTTATATATCCCCTTCAGTGAAGAAAATGATTTAATACCCAAAGCCATGGATTGGAAGGAAACACTCAAGGATCAAAATATACTTATTATTCAACATGGTAAAAAAATTAATTATAAATTACTGGAGGACAAAATCCTTAAAATCTATGTTCTCGCACACGGGATAAATGATTTACTCGAGTATTTTCATCTGGCAAGCCATTTTCCTCTTACCCAGCAAACTACCCACCTTGGCATTGATAAACTAGCTGAGCGTTTTAATAATGATTTTGTTTACCTGCATCATCAAATTCTTACGATTAAGCTTTATTTTTGTAACAATATGGGTAATCAGAAATCTATAGCAGAAAAATTCAGTCAGAACTTAATCTTGTTCCATGGATTCATTAATTTTTATGCAGGGACCCTGTGCGGCCCTGCACTGGATAGAAAAAAATACAGCCATCTTGGGGGGATGTGGTATCAATCTTCCCATGTACGCAATACACTAACCAAAAAAGTATGTATCAACCCTGTTACCGATCTCAATATTAAAGAATTGAGCCAATTTAATTTCTTTGATAAATCAAAACATTTTGCATGGGCACTAAAAAGACAGGCTGAAGCACGTCATAAAATTTGGATGAAAAAAAGGCAAGAACAGGTGGAGCAGAGTGAATGTATTGAAAACGAGCACACGCCCCAGCCATTTTATTGCAAATGAGATACAAAATATCAGGATTAGATGTTTACTATATCGCCCCTTGAGCGGCGTATGCAAGGTAAAGTCTTTTCAGTATCAAGGAGAGAGCAATTATTTATTCACTTTATAATATTCGGGTATTTTTTCATAGGGCATAGGCTTATCAAATAAAAAACCCTGATAAAAATCAATGCCATAATTTTTAATAATCTGCAGTTGCTCGTTTGTTTCGACCCCTTCAGAGATTATTTTTATCTTGAGCTTTTTAGCCATTTCACATATTTTCTCCAATATGATTTGCTTATATTTATTTGCATGAATTTGACTAATTAATTCTTGATCCAGTTTGATGTAATCAGGTTGTAACTCAGTAAGTAAATTTAAAGAGCTATAACCAGAACCCAAATCATCGAGAGCAACACTGTAACCTTGCTCCCTGTAATAATTCATTATTTTTAACAAGTGCTTTTTATCTTTAACCTCGTCACTTTCAGTGACTTCAAACACAATTTGTGTGGGCTTAATAGAAGTTCTTTTTAAGGCAAGATTTGTTGTTTTTAAGCAAAAAACAGGATCATAAATTGCTGTTGGGTTGAAATTAATGAAAATTTTTTTATCAGAAATATCAATTTTACTCATATTTTCAATATGGCATATACGGGCCATCTTATCTAATAAAAACAGCATGCCACTAGATTTTGCCGCCCCGAATATATCTGATGCAGGTATGATACTATTACCCAGTTTCCCCCTTAATAAGCACTCAAAACCATAAGGTTCAAGTGTATTATTATGGACTATCGATTGACAAAAAGTTGACAGTCCGTGATTTTCAATAAGTCCAACCAGCCATTGTGATAAACACAACCCGACAATCTCTTTTAGTGAGTGAGTATAATGTAGAACTTTTTCTATTCTTTTATCTGTGATATTTATCGGCAATAAGACAGCTTTGCTGTCTTCAAGTTCAACCTGTGAGAAACACCGCTCCAGAACATGACCTATCCCTTGTGCTTCCTCTGCGGAAAAGATAAGCTCAATAATTGCACCGTCTTTTATTTTGACATCATAATTATCTTCAGCCAGGTAATTTAATAACTTTGAATAAGAATGGGTTCGCGGAGCTGAGATGAGCAAATGATAAGTTCCTGCCAGATGATAGGGTGTCGTTAAATCACATTTTTGACAAGGCACAATATTTTTCCTTGTTTTATAATTTCCTGTTAACCTTGATTATAGAATAATTTTCCCATAATCATTTACCAGCTCGGCTGTTCGGTTCGTAATACTTCACCCTAAAACCCCTCAGTATCAAATCTTGTATTCCAAACAAACAAATCCTGTTTCTCTTAATCTAAATTGAAAAAAATCACCTCTTTCTCACTTACCAAACCTGGTTTCCACTTTAATTAGAAACATCTTTTTTCATTGACATGAGAGGTGCATCGAAAATAGGTTTTTTAGATTACGAATAAACGAAATATGAATCCTAACGATTTTAAAATTGCATTGATAAATTCCCTCTTATTTTACATGGATAGTATGGGTGAGATTTTAAGAAAACCATAACTTTTTGATAGGCCGTATAGGGATCGAACCTATGACCAAGAGATTAAGAGTCTCCTGCTCTACCAGCTGAGCTAACGGCCCCTTGTTTTGCAATATAAATGGTAACCTGTTGGTTCCACTTAAAATAGTAGCTGATAAAGAAAATTTTTGCCATTCTCAAATAGGCTTCTTCTTGAATGCAATATGATAATTTTAGATGCAAAAAAAAGGCTTTTTTCTCATCAGATTTAAGTCCAAACGTAATTGTCTAGAAGGTAAAATAGTAAAATGGGAGATGGATTAAAACCACCCGGATAAGACTATGTCTCATCCGGAATTCATTTAACCCGGACTGCCTGCAGGAAGGTATTTAGATAGAGCATACTTCTCTCGGTAAGCAATGATGCTAAAACCGATAACTCCCATTGCCAGAGTCGCCGGAATCACTCCTATCCCGTAAACAAATGCCCCTGCTTCACGAATCCCTCCATGCTCATTGATTAGATATCCAATAACGGTATGGAACCCATAGCCAAAAATCATAATAATCATGTTGGCAATAGCTGTAGTCAGTCCAGCCAAGTTTTCCGGGACATAAGTAGAAACGATATAAATCGCCAAAATCTGATAGGCGCAACACATTCCAACAATTATAAAAGACACTGTGATGCTGGATACGGTGAGAATCCCCGCTACGAGTGCGGTAAATACCAGGCACATCGTGATTCCAGCAGCAATGATTGTCCCTAAATAATATCCGGTTTTTTCCGCGATTAAACTCAGAATGGGCGAACCAAAACACATTCCAAGAAAAATCATTGAGGGCAAATAGTTTGCTGTTGCTGAATTCAAACCGTATACTTGTTTTAAAAATCCCGCTCCCCATACATCAGAAAACCCTTCAAGAGGACCGAGCATCAAGCCGGCAAAACAACAAAGCAAAATTACTTTTTTATTGCCAAACACTGTCTTGATATTGGCAATTACCGAGGTGTGATAAGTAGGCTTCTCATCAGGGACAATCAAATAAGTCACACAAGCCAGGACGAGGCCAATAACAATAAATAGTTCAATTACCATTTTATATCCCATAGCCTGGCACATATAGCTTACAGGACCTCCCCCATAAACGGCACCGATAAGCCCTATCATGACTGAAAAACTTAGCATCCGGGAAAAATGCTGCTCTTTGAAAGTCATCCGTATTATCTTAAATGTTCCCAAAATTGCCGCAGAAGATCCAATACCAATCAATGCTCTTCCCATAAGCGGATAAACCCAGTGTTCTGAAAAAAGCAGCGGCAACAAGCCAACAACAGGAAGCAGAATGCATAAAGTCATTATTTTTCTGGGGCCAAAGCGATCCAACAAAATTCCAATTGGTAAGTGCATCAAAGAATAACCGAGGTAATAAACTCCCGAAAATTGCCCAAAAACTGTCGCATCTATATGAAATTGCGCGGTTATATCATTCATCATAATACTAGGCATTACTCTAAGAATATATTGGTAGGCATAAAAAATTGAGGCAATAATCCATACAAACCAGGCAATAACTCGTGATGTAGACATAAAAATCCTTAAAAAATCCAGCGGCTAAAACACGCACAATGACTATAACTTATGCATCATCTATTCTAATCTATTTGTTTTGAAATTTTATTGCAAAGATAAGCGCTGAGGAAAGATATTTATCTTTTTATTTCACATTAATTTGGTTTTTTAGAATAAAATGCTAAAATATAAATTATTTATGTAATTTTAGTTGTTATGGATCGTACTGATAAAAAAATCCTTGATCTCCTTCAATCAAACTGCCAAATTAACAATCAAGAGCTTGCAGAAATGGTGGCTTTATCGCCCTCTCCATGTCTTCGGCGCGTCAAATTATTGGAGGATAATGGGTACATAAGAAAAAAAGTTGCTTTGCTTGAACCTGAAAAACTGGGTTTGAAGTTGTCCGTGATTGTTTTAGTTGGTTTAAACAGCCATCAACCCGCTGTCATGCATCAGTTTGAAGAAGCGGTCCGTTTCCTCCCTGAGGTAGTGCAATGTTATTTAATTACCGGACAATCTGCAGATTACGTATTGAAAGTCATTGTACCAGACCTTAATGCATATCAATCATTTTTGTTAGACAAACTCACACGGATTAATGGGGTAACCAGCGTCCAATCCAGTTTTATTTTGAGAACCATTTGTGATACCACCATGCTCCCATTGGATCACCTCGATTGAACATTTTTTCCTTTATTTAATTTCCGCTAACCCTATAAATTTTAAATATAATCTTATTGCTTCGGACTGAAAAAAAAAGTAATGTAGCACGTCAATTTAACAAGGAGTAAATGATGACATTGAAGTTTTTTCCATTGATTGCTACAAGTCTTTTTGTTGCAAGTGCCTCAGCAGCGCCGCTTCCTAAATACATAGACAAAGACGGACCTGTATGTTCGAGTATGCTTTGTGCTTTTAAAAGCCCTGGCGGCCTTTATGTGGGCGGTACTGGCTATTACGTACAACCCAGTGAAACAGGCATAGGTCTGGTGACTGACAGCTGGTTATTTACCGTTCCTGGTGGAACCCAGGCTCAAAGCAAACCCTTTGACCCAGGTTATAAATGGGCTGGAAGCGTTACTTTAGGTTACGATATCCCCATGTCGGCCAATAATATCGAAATCAATTATCTTTACTTGGAAAACAAAACCCATGCTGTGAATAGTTTTGCTAATGGATCTTCATTTTTTGGTGCCATTCTATTTACCGACGTATTCATTCCTCCAACCCCCGGTTTCGTTAGCGATGCTT
The DNA here is from genome assembly GCF_000236165.1 of Fluoribacter dumoffii NY 23. NCBI lineage: Bacteria > Pseudomonadati > Pseudomonadota > Gammaproteobacteria > Legionellales > Legionellaceae > Fluoribacter > Fluoribacter dumoffii. The sequence continues at coordinate 2,429,027 of NZ_CM001373.1, forward strand.
ACTTGACTTACAGGGTGGATCAGGCAGATGTCAAGGCAGGCAGGAAATATAGTGATGTTTCCGGGGTTTTTAGTATTCGCCCTTCCTTGGGGGTGCGTTATGCGCAAGTAAAACACAATATGTCCTTTGCTGCACCAGGACTTATTACAAGCAAATTCAGTGGAGCGGGTCCTTTGATCAGCCTTGATGGCCATTACAATTTGTGGCGCGGTTTTGGCCTGTTGGGATATTTTGATTACGCACTTATGGCGGGATCTTTGGATGCGTCCTCCGAGGTTACTCTGGCGGGAAATACTATAAGCTTTACTTGGCCGAAACGTAATCGTGTAGTGAATAACATTACCGGGAAAATCGGCCTGGATTATACCCATACGCTAACCAATACAGCTACATGGACTGCTGCAGTCGGATATCAAATCAATGAATATCTAAGCGCAATGGATACCGTTAGGGGCGTTACAGGCTTAACTTTTGGCGTAAACGGAGCTCCAAATATGGGTCCTCAACGTATTGCCGCCAATGAGACAAATAACTTCTCGTTCCAGGGATTATTTTTAAGCCTTACCCTTCATGCCTAACATTCCTTTTTAATACCGTCCTTACCTTACTTTGAGTGAAAGAGTAAGGACGGTTTTTCTCCTTGAGAATACTTACCTCCCATCATCTGTAGTTAGAGCGAGATTCATGTTATATCATTTATATGGATTTATGCGGGTACGTGAAATTCAATTTGTGGCATCTTAAAAAGGACTATTATGCTCTGGGCGCTGCTCTCTTTATTTTTTTTCTGGCTGGTGTTTAGAGAACTCACGGGCAGACTACCCATATCCAAAGGATACCTTGCTGTAGTTCTAAGCCTTGCTTTGTTATTTGCATGGCCTCCATTTCACCATTGGCGCTTTGAGCATTTATTAACAGCGATAGCAGGACAACTCGCCGAAGATCATCCTGCAAAAGTACACTGCAATACTTTATTTGACACCCTTTTCGATGAAGAGCCACGGGTTTATGGGCATGCCGACCCTAACACCGGTTACATTGTCATTCAATACCCACGATGTTCACTACTGATGGACTACCTTCGTCATCCTGCAGGAGCCAACCTGCAAGAGCTTATCAGCCTGAACATTCTTACTCATGAAAGTATGCATGCACGTGGGGAACGTAATGAAGCGAAAACCGAATGTGAGGCAGTGCAAAGAAACTACCGTACGGCAAAATTGCTTGGCGTCCCTGATGACATAGCAAAACAAAACGCACTTGATTATTACAATGATTTTTATCTAAAACGTCAGGATGGCTATTTTTCAAAAGATTGTGCCCCAGGTAAAGCATTAGACGAACATTTAAGTGATTCTACCTGGAATGAATAATGGAAAAATCTTATTATGAGAAGCTCACAGTTGACTAAACCTAAACTTATCAAGGATTATTAGACATAATATCTCATATAACAAGCTGATTAAAATGAGAAAAAATTTTCTATCCCCTACGATGATCCCTACATGTTTAAAAAATTAATGTTTTTGCTATTTTTGGCAATAGGGTTGTTAAGTTGCAATAAGCGCACTGAACAGCAAAACCTTTTGCCGGCTGAATTCCCCTCCAGTTCAAATGATTACAAACCTGTTAGCAATATGCCCTACCTTGCTTGGTGGCAGCAATTCGATGATGTAGAATTGAATCAGTTAATTGAGGCGGGCTTGAATAATAATATGGACATACACATCGCCATGGCAAACTTACAACAAGCACAAGGCGAATTGCGGCAAGTAAAGCTCAGCTGGATTCCTTTAGTACAAATATTTGCTGGTTATTCCACCAACCCCGCACTTGGGGCACCAGGGACATTTTTTGGGGTGTGGCCCTACTATTTTATAAATATTATGAAACTTTATACACAGCAAAAACAAGCCACATATAATGTTCAATATCGGCTTGCAGCTATTGAAGGGATGCGATTGACAATAATTGCCCAAGTGGCATCCGCATACTTCACATTAATTGCCCAATTGGAACAATTAAAATTACTCGAGCAATTAGATAACGATTTAAAATCATTGATAAGATTGGCTCAGGGCGAAATTCAGATTGGTTTAGAAAATGAAATTTTCCTGGCTCAATTACAAACCGATGAGCGGCTAGTGGCCGCGCAAATTAAACCTGTTTTGTATAATATTACCCTTAGTGAAAACGCGCTTCGCTATTTGGTTAATACTAATCCAGGTAGAGTTAAAAACAAAAATAATTTCAAAAAAATCAATTTTTCACGCTTTAAACCCGGAAGTTTACCTGCTACCGTATTAAATAATCGTCCTGATATGAAGATGGCGTACTACGCATTAAAAGCTTCCCGCGAAGGAATCAAATTTGCCTATAGTGATTTTTTCCCAGGGATACAACTGGATGACTTCTTAGGGGATATAAACTTACCACAAAGCAAGTTTGCTCAAACAGCCGATGCCTATGTAAATTGGACTATTACCCCCAGTTCCCTAGGTAAAATTGCTGCAAGTAAAGGGGCTTATAATGCAAAAATTGCTGAATTCAATAAAACAGTGAAACGAATTTTAAAAGAAGTGGATACTGATTTTTCCGCTAATAAACGAATGAATGAAAAATTTAGGATGTATTTACGTGCTGAACAAGAGTATCTCCATAAATACAAATTACAACAAGGTTTGCTTAAAACCGGATTAATTTCCTATAAAGAATTAGTGCAAAGCAAAATCTATTTAGATAACCTGGCCCTTTCAGCAAACCAGGCAAAGCTCGAACTTGCACTGTCAGTGGTCAATTTATACCAGGATTTAGCAGGTGGATATGCATATAATCGATAGTTGTAGAAAAGATGTAAATAGCTTCCTAAAAATAATAATTTAACAGCACTATATATATGATACATCTTGTCAGATACCGCATAAGCATCAAAAGAGGGTTTTCCCGGCTAAGACGCTGGGTTACGTTGGCTAATATCATCATTTTTATTGGCTTGTTAACGACAATTATCTATCTTTTTTCTTTCTTGTTTCCCTTTACTGATAATGCCTTTGTCGTCAATAATGTGCGCCCTGTTGCCGCTCTTGCTAATGGTTATATTACCAGTCTTTATGTGCAAAATGGGGATACGGTCAAGAAAGGCCAAAAACTTTTTACAGTTTTTCAAGAACCCTATATCTATGCCCTGGAACAACTTGGGGCAGACTTGGCTGGTGCAGAGGCAAAACTCGCTGCATTAAAGGCAACTTATGAACGCGATCTCAAGCTCAGTGAAAACGAACAAAAAAATTACATTAAACTTAAATTGGATGATCAAAAATATCACAAGGGTTATCTATTAAAATCTGTCTCCCTGATAACTTTACAAAATTCTCAGCAAGAAACCAAAGCAGCTAAAGATAAGTGGGATGCTGCTTTAAAATTATTGGAAATTGATCAGCATCAAATCACCGTACAAGAAAATGAAATTAAATCCCTGCGCGCGCGCTTGAAAAATGCCAAGGTCAATTTGGAGCAAACAGAGGTTTATGCGCAAAGTAACGGAATAGTCCAGAATTTGTTTTTTAGTGTTGGGACCCCGGTAAATATAAATCAACCTCTTTTTTCTTTGGTGGATATGGATAATATTTACATCCAGGCAAACTTTAATGAAACTGATTTGGGCCGGGTACGTAGGGGCTCCAGAGTTTTAGTTTTCCCGAGGATGTATTTAGGGAGAAAAATGTTTCATGGAGTCATTGATTCGGATTATTGGTCTGCTAATAGGCAATTGGTAGATAACCGTACCCAGTTGCAAAATGTCATCAATGAAAATCAATGGATTTTGCTGCCACAAAGACTCCCGGTAATTATTCGAATCACCGACCCTGATCCCAAATATCCGCTACGTCTTGGAACCAGTGCTTATGTCTATATCAAAATTTAAGCAATGGCTTGATGAAGTCGACCCCTATTCATTACAAAGAATTACTCTTTATAAATGTCTTTTTGTTGCTACTGTAGAGGTATATGTTTATTGGTTGTTTCAGCCCGTCAGTTTTCTTGCTTTTTTCTCTCCTTTTTTTCTATTGTCCCTGTATGAAGCACCGGTTCTTTCTACTTATAAAGAAAAAGAATGGCTACTGATTTTTATTGCGATTGCAGTGATGCTCATCAGTGTATCCTTTTACCTTGTCTATCCATTTCGCGGCATTTTTTTCTTTTTTTCTGTTTTTGTTTTCGCAGTCACTTACTTCTATGTATTAAAATATTTCTATGCATTAAAAAGCCTGGCCATGTTACTGCTTGCTACCGGAGCGGTAGTACTCAGTACGGAACCTCCAGCCAATTTGGAGGTAGCTTATGGATTTATTTCATCAACTGCCCTGTCCATGACGTTTGCCTTAATTTGTTTGAGAATTTTTCCCAATATGTACTTAATCATATGGAATAAGGCGCTGCAAAAATTTATTCAATATCTTGAAAAAGATATTGTGTCTGCCATAAATAAAACCCATGAAAATCATACTGGAGAGGAGATTCTCCACCTGGGAATGGTACGAAATTACCGGCGATTGCTTCCTAAGAAATACACGATGCAAACATATCGCATGGGGGTAAATATACGAAATATTCAACATGCCTTGGACAATTTATACTATGAAGCAAAAAATGAATTATTCTGGTATGGCGTCAAGAATAATCTTTACTTGCTCAGAATGAATATGAACACTTACACCCCCTGTGGGGGCCCGGATTCGCCTATAGAACCCCAAACTCAACTGCAACATTATATTTGGGAGTGTTTGCAAAAAGCTTTTGCACATTGGAATAAATTATGCTTACTGCGGCAAAGCTAAAAAAGAAGCTTGACTATGCACGCTTTACCCAATTGGCTGTTATGTTTATGGTGGCCATGTGGATCTACCTGTTTACGACCATTCCCCACAAATGGTGGGTTTTGCTTACGGTAATTATGATTAGTGCTGGAATTGAACCTGGACTTATTATCAGGCGGTCCATTCATCGAATTGGCGGTACTTTTGCCGCATTATTAATTTTAATTCCTTTAATCTATTTAATGCAGATAAATTACCGATTTATCCCGGTAGTATTTATCTTCGGTATCATTGGCTTAGCAGTTACCGCATTGAATACCAGACGTTATGACATCAGTGTTTTTTTTATTACCATTGTTGTTTTTTTGCTTTTAGCCCAAACCACTGATGCAAATTCCCCGGAAGGTCCATTTGAAATGGTACTGAATCGCGGGATATGTACTGTGATTGGTATTTTTATTGTTTTGGTGGGCGATTATTTTTTATTTCAAGCATGGCGATATTCGCAAAAGCTTTATTTATTTCATCAAATGATGGTTTACAATTTTTTTAATGATACAGTTCAGCAAATAGTCACATGCCGTACTGAAAAGGTTAATACTTTTATTTTGGTTGAAAAATTGCGAGGCCAAGTGATTAAACATTGTGCTCCGATTGCCATTAGCGCCGAAAACTTAAAGCTTGAAGTTAAAATTAGCCCGGAAATCAAAAAAAAGGTCGATATGTTCCAAGAAACAATTTGGGATCTCCGCAGGCTGATATTTGCATTATGTGTTTCGGAATTTGTTTTACATTCCGCAACAACAACCGAAAAACATGTGCAGCAATTCAAAATATTAATGAAAAAAGCCAAAGAAAATTTTATTTATACTGAAGATATTTTAGAATAGACGCCAAGCCAATAGGCAATGTAACAAAGTACCTGATTTAAAAACCAAATACTTTGTTTGAAAAGCCAGGTATTATATGCGTTCAGGAGGCCTCACAAAGTTCCTTGGGGCTAAATAATGCTCCTTTTCTTCGATAACATCGTTTAAAATTTTTACTTCAGAAACAGCCGCTTGTTTCTTTGTGGATAAATCGGCAAGAGTTTCTTCCAGTTTTTTCTTTCTCAAGGTTGCATCTGCAAGATTTGAGTTAATAGCAAATAACTCATATTCATATAGGTTCATCGGAGAATCACCTGCCGCTTGTCTTCCAAGATATCGGTCTGTTCTACTGGAAATTTCAAGCACACTTCTCAAGTTAGACTGAAATATGGCTTCGTGACGTTCTACTTCGCTACGGGTTTGCTCATGCATATGCTTTTGACGGGTAAGTAGGTTTAAACGCTCGTTTAAAGCTTTTACTTCTTCCTCACAATTTTCTATTTGCCGTTCCAGCGCCTCGAAATGTGGTATATAAGAACTGTTCAATTTCTTTAATTGAGCTAAGTCAAACTGATTAAAATAACGGCGAAGCTCGCCTGAAGTTTTATTGGGAAATTTGGACATAAGTTCTTTCTCTAAATTTAAAAATCAAAATAATAACTTTTTTTTAACCAAATCAAAAGTAATTTTATCATCTTGATTATTTAAAAAACTTACTTCAAGCAATTTTAAACGCGCTGGAGGGATGAGATTTTTCTGAGTCAGCTTTAAACAATAAAAAAGAACCAACCACTAATTTATGGCATTTCGCCAAGAGAGTTAGGGTTATCACCACCAAGAGTCTGTATGAGATTAATTTTTATGAGCTCAGCCAAAGTCTTGGCCTCCATTTTCCGCATTACATTTGCACGATGGACTTCTACAGTAGATATAGAAATATCCAATTCGTGAGCAATCTGTTTGTTTAATTTTCCTTCAATTACCAAATCCATCACTTGCCGCTCACGTTTGGTTAATCGTTCAATACGTTCGAAAAAATCGGTCTGGGGTTGAACAGGATAGTCGGAAGATTTTTGAAGACATTTTTGGGTAATTTCAAGTAAATACTGATGGTTGACCGGCTTTAGAATAAAATCGGTTGCTCCGGCCTTCATAGCCCTTACAGCCATCGGGATATCACCATATCCCGTAATCATGATAACAGAAAGCTGAGTTTTGGATGCATTAAGATGCTCCAATAACTCCAACCCACTCATAAGGGGCATCCGCACATCAATAATCAAACACCCCTGTTGTCTGGGATCATAATTAACCAGAAAATCTTTGGCATTTTCATAAGTGGATACTGGAATATCTACAGATTCAAATAACCAGCGAAGTGCTTGGCAAATTTCGGGATCATCATCTACGATAAAAACTGCTGCATCGGTGAAATCCATCTCTATTTCCTTAGTGATAGAGTAAAGTTGAAAACAATAACACAGACAGCAATTTTGCTATCTCCCCGGTTTAATTCAAATGAGAATGTTTTGTTTTCTTGAAAACTCCAGTTCCTTCATCACAAAAATCAGTCTAATTTAAGTTTAGCATTATTTTTTATCTATTGTGACGCACAGAGTTTTTTGAAGTTATTAGGGTTTACCTCAGCTTTGTAAACTCTAATTAGTCATATACGATAAAATCCTGATTTATATCAAAATATACCATTTAGTATAAAGATAAGCCATAATTACATCAGGAGAAGGATGCATGCAGAGAAGAATCGCTGTTGTCACCGGAGGCATTGGAGGAATAGGTACTGCAATCTGCAGACGTCTTGCAGCAAATTATAGGGTAGTTGCTTGTTATTTTAAAAACGGCAGTCAAGAAGAAGTATTTCAATGGCAAACACTCCAAAAAAAATCCGGCTTTGATATTGAAATTCTCTTTGCAAATCTGGTGAATTTTTCTGATTGTGAAGCAATCAGTAGTTCAATTATAGAACGCTTTGGTCACGTTGATATTTTGGTAAATAACACCGGAGCTGTATGCGAGATCAGTTTAAAAAAAATGGAACCGCAACATTGGCAACACGTAATTGATGCCAATTTAACAAGTACGTTCAATATTACCCGCAATCTGCTTCCCTTTATGATTGAACAAAATTTTGGGCGAATTGTCAGTATTTCATCTATTCATGGTCAAAAAGGACAATCAGGGCAATGCAATTATGCTGCTGCAAAATCAGCTTTATTCGGGTTTACCAAAAGCTTGGCTTTGGAAGTTGCAAATAAAGGGATTACTGTAAATACAATTTCCCCAGGTTACATCGAAACGTCCATCCTCACTGCTATGAAAAAAGAGGTTATTGATAAGATTAATCGAAGCATTCCGGTCGGACGGCTTGGAAAACCTGAAGAAATTGCTGAGGCGGTATCTTTTTTGGTAAGTGAAGAGGCTGGGTTCATTACCGGTTCCAATTTGGATATTAATGGGGGGCACTATGTGTAGGTTTTTTTACCTTCCAGCCATTTCACCTCCGACAACATATAACTGTTATTAAAAGATTTTTTATCTTTTAAATTTTTCTTGATAAGTCGCATTTCCTCTTCGTGAACTTACTGAACTAAAAGAGTGCCTTTTCCATTCTTTGTGTAATAAGATGACAATAAGAAAGCATTTTTTATTTAAAGATAAATCTTTGTATGGAACAAATAATCAACAACAATACGTTTATTTTGTTTTTTGGAGGAGATAAATCATGCCTAAGCTTCGTCATAATACTGAATTGGTGGAAGTGAATAAAGAAAAGTTACCGGATAATATCTCCTCCTCGTTAACAAAGGGAATTACCCAGAAAAGAATTTTAAGGGATCAGTTTGGTACCTATTATCTGTTTAAGAAACCTGATGAGTTAACAATAGACGACGTATTTAAAGGATATCTTTCCCAAAAAGAACTGAAAAATCCCTCCTTTGATGCCAGCAAGCATATTTTTTCAATAAAACTTGAAGGCGCTTTCCTTGAAATTTTAATTCCTCGTATGGCAAAAAAATTGTTTGAAGGGATTTTAGTTGCTCCTGAAAACTATTTGCATGTTGATCAAGATAAATCCATTGCAGTGATTTCCAGGTTTATTAATAGCTTTTGCGAGTTTTTATCCCAAAAGGAAATAACAAAGACAGAACCTTTGTTTGACAGGGAGCAATTACCTAAACGTGATGATTTGGAACTGACACTGGAAGAAGGCAGAATTCTGGGGCAGTTGTATGCAGTGGCTCTGGTTTTTAATTTATGGGATTTATTAAATTCAAAATTGCTCAATTCAGGCTATTGTACAGATAAAGATAACGTGAAACGTGCCGCCATTGTTGATTTCGGCTGTGGTGGAACTTTAAGTTATAAGGGAAGACATGCGGATACCTTAGCAATGGATGATCCCGAATTCTCCCCTTCTAAAAAAGTAAATTATTCATTTTTTGGGCAGAACTATCGGGATCATTATCGTCATGGTTTTGCTTTACCTTTTGATAAACTGGTTGCTCCACTTTTACCTCACACAGTAATCGCTGATTTATTCGATATGTCTCAAGAAGATCCCCTAAGCCGTTCAATGCGGGAAGGTTTTGCTGAAGCAATTACTACGGCAGAAAAAAATATGGCCCTGGACCCTCATTTATTGGAAGACAGTTTAGCGCAGGCATTCAGCGCCATCACATTGGATTCCTCAATACAAGCAGACGAGTTGAAATCCCATTTGCATGCTGAGTTTTACGGAAGAGCAGATAAAAACTCGCATGCATTGATCACTCTCCTTCAACAGCGCCTTCAGAGTGCCAAAATACTTCTTTTTCAATTTGAGGCGGGAATAGCAGCCACTGAGATTCAAAATGAAATCAGGGACTATTATTATCATTCCCAGTGTTGGATAAAAAGTTAAATAAATAGAAAAAATTGGGCTCTCATTTTAGCTGGAATTTGCTATTTTAGAGTTTTATGTGTATTACTTTATTATTGCGATGCACCATTTTCGTGTATCTTTCTCAATTTGCGAGGCACTTAAATGTTTTTTAATCCTCTCGACAATCGTTATCTTTACAATATTTACGATTTTAATATGCGCCTGCTTCAGCCTTATTCAGACTATTTCGATAATATGGCGAGACGTTTTCGCAGAATTTCGGACAACATTAATCTGCCTGTGAAAATTCCTTATATGTCGGATGATGGGCAAGAAGCCCTGAAAAAAATATTAGAATCCACTTCAAGCTATTATCGCAGGCTTGCTGGTTACTCCTATATATTTCATATGATGACCAATGTTTATGACAAACCCAAATTTGAGATAAACGAAGTCAAAATCGAGGATGAATATTACGATGTCCAGGAAGAACTCATCGACAGAAAAAGCTTTTGCAATTTGATTCGCTTTAAAAAGGTTAATTCGAATCATTTAAATTTACCCAAATTACTTGTTGTCGCCCCTATGTCAGGACATCATGCCACTCTGTTGCGGGATACTGTTAGAAATTTACTGCCTTTATACGATATCTACATTACTGATTGGAAAAATGCCCGTGATGTGCCCTTGATTGAAGGTTCTTTTGATCTGGATGATTTTATTGAATACATCATTTCTTACTTAAACTTGCTGGCACCCAATTTAAATGTTATGGCAGTATGTCAGCCTACCGTTCCTGTTTTAGCTGCGGTTGCTTTAATGTCAACCAATAACTCACCCAATCTTCCTCGCACAGCGATATTATTGGGGGGACCAATTGATACGAATCAATCACCTACCACAGTAAACGAATTAGCTGCATCCAGGGGAGATGACTGGTTTCAACAAAATGTCATCTCGATTGTACCTTCTCGTTTTCCAGGTGCCATGCGGCTTGTATACCCAGGATTTATGCAGCTTGCAGGTTTTATGAGTATGAATTTCCAACGTCATATGGAGTCCCTGCAAAAATCAGTGGACCGATATGCGGAAAATCAAAAAGAAGCAGCATTCAAGATAATAAAATTCTACCTTGAATATTTTTCAACGATGGACCTGACTGCCGAATTTTACATGCAAACGATAAATACGGTATTTCAGGAAAAACTGTTGACCACTGGCCGGTACAAATCGCGCGGACATAATGTCCGCTTACAGGATATAAAGAGCACTTCCATTTTGGCAATTGAAGGGGAACGCGATGACATCACTGGGGTTGGACAAACAAAATCAGTCCTGACTTTGTGTAAAAATTTGCCCGACTCCATGAAAAAATATTATCTTGCTGAAGGTGTAGGCCATTACGGATTGTTTAATGGCAAGAAATTTCGCAACATTATTATTCCGGAAATTCAAGCGTTTATCCAAGCACATACTGATTCGTAAGTTTTCTGGACTAATTTAAGGGGCAGGCAGGCATCAACCGTATAAATAAGCTATATTAAAAGTGAAATGATCGAAAGGAATTGACATGGCTACACATAATATTGTTCATCACACCGATGTAAAATCTTTGCAACGTCACCGGGGATTGCTATTCGGTTTCGGGATACTCCTGTTAATTTTGGGGTTTATTGGTTTAGGCATGGAAGTGGCATTAACCATAGTGAGCATGTATTTTTTTGCAGCCCTACTTCTGGTTTCCGGACTCTCACACCTTGCGGATGCATTTAGGTATAAAAAAACAAAGGGCATCGTTTGGGGAATATGCATTGGTATATTGTACCTTATTGGAGCGGGCATTATCTTATATGATCCTTTGTTAGCCTCTACAATTATTACAGCTTTACTAGCCTGGACACTTATCGTAATTGGTATTACCCGTATCAGCATGTCCATTTCGTTACGGGAGATGGAGGGCTGGGGCTGGATCCTTTTTGCAGGAGCAATCTCTTTAATTCTTGGTATCCTCATTTTACTGCAGTGGCCTATGAGCGGGTTGTGGATCATTGGAACCTTCATTGCAATCGATATGATTGTGGGTGGTTGGACCTATATTCTTATTGCGATTGCTCTACGTACTTCCAAAAGTTTACCCAGCTAATGGGAGTTGTTGCATACTCGCAGGTTTCATAATGTTACTAAACTTAAAAAGAGGTTACTTTATTGGTTTTCTCATTATGACTCCTGAAACGCAAAATCAAACAGACAAAATGCAAACTGCAGCCATTTTTGATTTTGATGGGACCATAACGTACAAAAATACCACTATCCCCTTTTTAAAATTTATTGACGAGAAACATTTTTTCTGGAAATTTTTACAAAAAGCTGTAACAGCGAGGAAAAATTAAGACGCGTTCTCGAGTGCATTAATAACCCCCAAATCCTTTATGCTTATGGGGACAGCATCAGGGATAAGGACATTCTGATTATGCCACCATGCATACTATGGCGAATTTTAACTAACTTTTATCCTGGACAGCAATTCGCTTATCATCATATTCATCACGGCTTGAGCTTGCTCCTCATTTATCAATCCCGGATTAAAAATCAATCCCATGATATCCCCCTGAGAACTACTTCTTACCATTAAATTACATTGTTCCGGGTTCGGATAATTCCAAAGAGCTACCTGTTTTGTTTCCTGAATGATATTTTCAAACACATAATCTGCAGGAGTAAATTTCAGGCTATCGCTCAACGAATATTGATTGAAAAGAAATGGAGGCTGCCTGTAGTTAATTTGCTTCAAATCCTGTTGTAGAACAGGAAATTCAAATCGGGAAATCAACTCTACTATTTTTAATTGCAAGGCCTGTAGTTGGGAGATCAGTTGGTTATCATTTATCGAAACAAGCAGAGGAATGTTATCCGCATAATACCCCAGGAGACGATAATGCTGCAGATGAGTACGATTCGATTTGACAATACTCATATAAACTTCCTTATTACCTGAAAACCTGGCAATACCAGTACAGAACAGATGGAGATAAAAAGTATAAAGAGATATTTTATTAGCGTGGCAAAAATCAGTTATTTTTTTAGTATGTTCCTGCGTTATTTTCTGATAAACAATCCCACCGTAATACCTTTCTTTCGCTAAAAATGTCTCATGCTTCGTTGCAAAATTTAATGAAGACAAATAACCTGCATACTGATTGAGTCTTAATTCATAATTTTTATAATCTTCCGCAATATGGTTTAAATAACTTGCGTCATGCTCCTCGCCAGTTTCTTCCCCAGGTTCTAAATAATGTTCGAGTTGTTGTAAAAAAATTTCTGCAGACAAGCCATCACAAATCAGGTGATGAATTCTAATCAACAAGATGGGTTTTTCTTCTGGAGATAAAAGAAGATACCATCGCAATAAAGGGGGGCTCTCTAGAGCAATAGGTTCTATTAATAATTCACCCAAGGTTTTGTAGAGATTATCTGTTTTTATCTGCTTTAAGGGCAAGGAGAACTCTTTTCTAGTGAGAATGAGCTCGAGTTTTTCTCCTTCGCTGGAAAAATAAGTTCTCAAAGCGGGATTCTTGCTGATGCAGACACGCATCGCTTTCTCTAATCTTGCCAGATCAAAATTTTTTCCTAACTCTTTAACAAGGGGAATATAATACGGCATCCCATCAGGATGTGTTTTCAATAACTGCCACAAGTTGTGTTGTAAAATTGAAGCTCTAATGACGGTGAGATTATCCTGTTGCTCATTAATTTTTTTATTTTTTTGCGGAATGAAGCGAGCAAGCAATTCCATCCATTGCATTAATAGGGTTTGGGCAACATCATCATTAATTTTATCGGCGCGGTATTTTAAAGCTAATTTGAGTTCTGAAGGTTCAAGCGATGCCTTAAAAGACAAAATCCTGGGGTTTTCTCCCCACAAATAATTTTGTACATTACCACTTTTTACCGCCGTCACTGTAAGTTGCGAGCCAGTTACTTTTACATCAATTCCGCGCTGAAAATCAAAAGAAATTTCTGGAAATTGAAGACCATTTTCCGGGAGCATCGGCATGCGCAAATATTGCTTATCAATTCGAGATACAATCTGCTCTTGTATAGTCTGCGCATGCTTTAAAATATCATTGTTTTGATGAGAGGTGATTACAACATCATTAGAGGTATCTCCAAATACCGAGGTGAAATTGCCATCTTCCCGTCCGGAAAAAAATACCACAATGCCTTGTTTTTCTCTCTCAAAGAACTTAAAGAGCAAGTCAAATAAATTGGCAAGTATAAAATTACTTAGTGAGAGTTTATTTTTCTCAAGAATTGCCAATGTCTCATTTAAATTATCAAGAGGTATGCTGGTTGAAATAACCCGGGCCTCCATTGGAGATTGGGTGCTACAGGCAAGGGGAACATTTAAAGGGATATCTTTTAAATGATTGAGCCAGTAGTCTTTTAGACTGCCATCAAGCAAATCCAGAACATTATTCCATTGCCAATAAACATAATCCCGGTACTGCTGAGGTGTATCTTCCAACTCCTGGTTGTCGTAATGGAACATCACTTCCTGAATGAAGGCGGTCACTGTAGTACCATCACAAATCAAATGATGAAAAACGATTAGCCAGCGGTGCTCTTGCTCATTCACACGAATTAATCGGTTGCGAACAAGTGGAGGCTGCTTCAAATCAATGGGAGCAAGTAAAAACTCAGCTACCTCTCTGCTGTCATAATGTTCACTAAATTCAAGACAAACAGGCGTATCCTGATGAATATGTTGATTGACCTGATGCAAGATTTCGTGAAAGCCGTAACTGAAAATATCATGGCGTTGAATCGTCTTTTTCAGAGCATATTCAAATTGTTCTCTGGATAAAGCTCCCTCTATTTTTATTTCCATTGGAATTTGGTATGCCCTTTTATCCTGACAGCTGTTAAGGTAATTCCATACTTCTAGTTGTTGCAATGATAAGGGAATCGTATTTGCTGCAGGGGAAGTGCTTTTTTGCTTTTTGTAACCAGTTAACCTTTCCTGAATTTGTTTGGCCAGTTCTTTCGCTGAGGCATACTGAAATATATCTTTAAACGATACTATATTCTCTTCATACCTTTTATTAATTTGATGCACCAATTGGGTGGCCAAAATCGAGTCCATGCCGGCTTCAAACCAATTATGACTTTCCAATAAATCATTTTTACCCGCTTTTAATATCTTCTGCACCATATACAGAATCTCTTCTACACTACATTCTCCTTTGCCAGTTGCCGGGATTTTGTCGAGAGAGTTTGTAGGTAGGGTTTCCGTATGCACCTGTTTTGCCTGGGTTGCAGACACATCATCACTTAAAAAATTTGCAACAATAATCTTATTAATACCCATTTTTTCTTTAACTACTGCACGAACTACTTCCGTGCTAATAGGAGCAATTCCTAATGTAGCCAGGTAACTGGTTAATGATTCTTCATTCTTTTTGAATAAACCTGTATTTTTTACAGGGCCTAATATCCAGCTTAAACCAGGTTTTCCTTGCTGTTGACGTAAATCACATAACGCATCTAAAAAGGCATTCGCTGTTGCATAAACCGCTTGCCCCTGACTGCCTAAAATGCCGGCAATGGAAGAGATGCAAATGAACTCTTTAAGTTCGCATGCGGCGGTTGCACGATGTAAATTCAAAGCCCCC
Organism: Fluoribacter dumoffii NY 23; assembly: GCF_000236165.1. NCBI lineage: Bacteria > Pseudomonadati > Pseudomonadota > Gammaproteobacteria > Legionellales > Legionellaceae > Fluoribacter > Fluoribacter dumoffii. Next base: position 2,444,265 of record NZ_CM001373.1, read on the forward strand.
AGGACCTTGCCTTCCATAATAAGGCTGATATCTGTCTTTTGCACAGCAAGCCAGGGTTTATCGACAGCAACCCCCGCTGCATGAATGACGCTTGCCAATGGGGGTAACTGCTTGTTAATCTCTGCAATCAGTCTTTCGACCTCCTGCACTTCGGCAATATTACAACAATAATAATGAATTTGTGCATCCTTTTTGAGGTACGATTGGATTACCGGAGACCAAATCCGCGGATTGTTCCGACGCCCTACTGCAACAATATTTTTTACCCCTTGCTGCAGGAGTTCTTCAATTAATACCTGGCCTATATCACCGCAAGCCCCGGTAATTAAATAGGTATATTCAGGGTAAACCGTATTGTTGCCTAAAATTAATTCAGGCATAAGCGGCAGAATTTTTGGCGAGTAATATTGTTTATTCTCATAACGCACAATCCAATCTTTTTCCGACTCACCGAAAAGAATATTAATGCAGTTCTCATCAACTGGCTCAAAAGTGGCTTCCCGATACTGTACAGGCCAACGAGGGTACTCCTGTTTAATGGATTTAAGCAGAGCGAGTAAGGAGCTGGCGACCACAGAAGAGTTGGGATTTAAGAAAATAAACGGCTTATGCACCTCATTTTTAATTAATAGCTGCGTTAGCCTGGTAAGGATATGAGTCTCTGATAAAACCTCCTCTTCACAAGCGTCACAGCAGTAAACCACATGCGATACTCCACTTAACCTGGATAAAATAGTTTCCTCCTTTGCCTCCCTGTCAATCGACACGATGGTAATCTCATGTTGCCTTAACAAAGGAATCAACTGTGCGATATTGGATTCCTGACGAGCCATAAGAGCAATACTTTGGGGAAAAACAGGAGATGTTTGCCAATCCACTTCCTCCCACTGCAAGTGATATAAATTTTTTCGCCATTGAGCATTTAATGAATCTTGCTGCTGATTGAATGCAGGTAGCCAATAATCCTTACCGGCAAAAGGATATTTGGGTAAAGACTCGATGTGAAATAATGGTTTCATATACAACGCAGGCCAGTGAATTGGCCAGCCTCTTAAATAAAGCTCCCCCAAAACAGCAAGCAAGCTCGGCCAGGGATTTTCTGTATTTGTAACCGAGGGCAATACCGTTAAATCACCAAGCAGCTGAATTTGTGTGGTTAAAACAGGTTTGGGGCCAATCTCCTGATACAGATTGATCCCCTGCTGCATTAAGGTTTGCACCCCAGGATAAAAATTCACTGTTTGTTGTAAATGCTCACACCAATAATGTGCATTCATTTCCTCCGGCTTTAATTCCAACCCGGTAACATTGGAAATCAAGGCAATTTTAGGCTGATGGTAGGTTACTTTTTGTGCCTCTTGATAAAAATCTTCCACAACAGGTTGCATGAGGGGTGAGTGAAAAGCATGAGAGGTAGCTATGGCGGTACTGCGCAGATTGTTTTCTGCACAATAAATTTTTAAAAGCTCAATTACCTCTCGAGGACCTGAAACAACCGTTTGCTGTGGACTATTCTTTACAGCAATGACCAAACCCGGGAAATCCGCTAATAAACTTTCTGTTTTTTCGACGTTTTCGGCTATAGCCAGCATTGCGCCATTCTCAGGTAAAGAGGCAATCAACTCTGCACGAATACAAACAAGACGCAAGGCATCTTCTAAAGACATGATTTCAGCAACGCAAGCGGCAACATATTCTCCTAAGCTATGACCAATCAATGCGTGCGGACGAATCCCTAATGAAAGAAACCATTTGGCCAGTGCATATTCATAGACAAATAAAGCGGGCTGGGCATAGCGGGTATGGTTAATATTAATGTTTTCTGGAGTATTGAGTAATGTTTCTTGCAAATCATAGGAAAGCAAAGGATTAGCGAGAGCACAACATTGATCAATAATTACCTTGAATAAAGGCAAGGTGTTGTAAAGTTGAGCTGCCATACGCGGCTGCAAGCAACCTTGACCGGTAAATAGCCACGCCAATTTATTATCGGTAGTGATTTGACCCTGTTCCCACTACCCCTGTTCCAAACATTGCCGCCACTCAGACCTATCCTTAGCAACGATAAAAGCACGACTGGCAAAATGGGTGCGTTGGCCCATTATTTGCCGGCAAATTATAGAAAAATCTGCAGAAGTGTTTTTGCTGTATTCGCGGTAGGTTTCTAAATAATTTTTTAAGGTGTTGTCATCTCGGGCACTCACAACCCAAAGAGAGTAAGGATACATTTTTTGTTCGGGTGGTGATTCTAAAGAAGGGGCATTTTCCAGGATAATATGCGCATTTGTACCGCTAAAACCAAAAGAGCTTACACCAGCATAACGTTCATCCCCTTGCCAGGTTTGCCTTTTTGTTGGTACAAGCATGGTATCTTGCGGAGTAATTTTGGGATTGAACTGCTTAAGATGAAGATGACTTGGGATTTGACCGTATTTAATTGCCAAAACTGTTTTAATAAAGCTGGCGACACCGGCAGCAGCTTCCAAGTGACCTATTCGGGTTTTCAAAGAAGTAATATAAAGTGGTGTTTTCCGTTCCCATGCATAGGCTCGGCGGATGCTTTCCCATTCAATGGGATCCCCTAAGGCCGTTCCTGTACCGTGGGCCTCAATATGCGTGATTTGCTCGGGAGTTAAGCGAGCAAGCTTTAATGCATCTTGCATCACCTCAACTTGTGCTTGTAAATTAGGGGCAGTTAAACCATTACTTGCTCCATCCTGATTTACCACACTACTGCGCACCACAGCATAAATTTTATCTTGATCGCGAAGGGCTTCTTTTAGTCGTTTTAAAACAACCATACCGCAGCCTTCACCTCTGACATAGCCATCAGCTTCACTATCAAAAGTGCTGCAACGATTCTTGGGTGATAACATCCCCGTTTTACAAAAAATAATATTGTTCATTGGTGAAAGTATTACATTTACCCCCCCTGCAAGGGCCAGATCGCAATCACCATCCTGCAAAGCACGACACGCTTGATGAATACTTACCAGGGAAGAGGAGCACGCAGTATCAATTGCCATACACGGTCCCTGTGTTCCCAAGAAATAAGCGATACGCCCAGCGGCAGTAGAAAAACAGGTTCCTGTTGCCTGATAAGTGGTTAATTCTTCCAGGGGAACTTGTTTTTGAATCAAAGCATCATAATCATGAGTACTGATCCCAAGGTAAATGCCCGTATGCGTGCCCTTTAAATCAGCCGGAATAATTCCTGCATCCTCCAGGGCATGCCAACTCACCATCAGAGCCAAACGCTGTTGCGGATCCAGATATTCAGCTTCTATGGGAGATATATTAAAAAATTTAGCGTCAAATCGCTTAATTTCAGTTAAAAAACCTCCTGCTGTAGAATACATCATTCCTTTTTTGTGGGGATCTGCATCATAGTATTGCCGATTATCCCATCGATCTTTTGGAATTGGCCTTATGCTATCCTCTTCGCCTTGCAGAAACTCCCAGAATTCATCCACACTTTCCAGGGTTTCGCGAGAGCCAGGAAAGCGGCAATCCATGCCAATAACAGCGATCGGTTCATAATTTTTTTCTGCTAAGCGATCCTCTTTGTTAGTTTTCTGAGCTATATGTTGGCTTAAATCGAAAATTGTGGGGCACTCCCAGGCAAGCCATGGATCTAAATTGTGCTTTAAAAATTGTTCCAACTCATTAATCATTGCTACTAATTTGATGGAGGTAAGGCCGAACTCCGAAAAAGCACGCTGTTCATCAACATCCTGATAACGAACATGGGTATTATTTGCTACCCATTGTTTAAGCCAGTTAACAATTTCCTTGTCATTCTCAGTTACCCAGATTGGGCCAATCTCCTCACGGCTGGTCTCCCCAGGAATTAATAAACGTGCAAGATAATCGAATTGACCTTGAGAATAAGCTTGCTTACAGGCGCTACGCTGGATTTTACCGCTACTGGTCTTCAGTATTTTTTTTGGTGGAATCAGCACTATATCATAAGGGACGATATCAGTTGCTTCAAAAACCGCTTTTTTTATTTTATCCAGAATTTCACCATATTTTGCAGGCTCAAGATGCCGGTTCACTTCCGCAACCACCACACATTCTTCTGTAGATTCGCCAGGGATGGAAAATGCAGCTGCACCATTTTTAATTAAGTCAGGATCAGCTTGATAGCAAGCCAATTCAACATCATGAGGATAAATATTGCGCCCATTAATGATAATCAAATCCTTAACACGCCCGCAAATAACCAAATAATCCTGTTCATCTATAAAGGCCAAATCACCTGTGCGTAAGAAAGGACCTTCGCCACATGCAGTAAAGGCATTAAAAATTTCCGCTGTTTTTTCTGAATTGCGATAATAACCTGCAGCCACTGAACTTGCTTGCAGCCAAAGTTCTCCAACTACATTTACAGGAAGTTCCTTGGAGGTTGACGGATCCACGATTTTTAATGAGTAATGGTCAGAAACTTTACCACAACGCACTAATTCAACTGCTTTATCCTCAGCAGAATGAGATATCACCAAACCATTACTTAATTTTTCTTTATCAACTAGAAGAAATCGTTCTTCGGGATCCTGGCAATAGAGGGTAATGACCAATGTTGTTTCTGCCATCCCATAACCAGTTTTCATCGTTCCTGGTGCCAGATTAAAAGTTCGCAATTTTTCTTCAATCCGCCGCACTGTAGTAGGTTTTACTGGTTCAGCGCCGTTAACCAGGTGATAAACAGAACTAAAATCAAGCCCCTGACATACAGCAGGATCTTTTTCCATAGCATCAATGGATAAATCATAAGCAAAATTAGGGGCCATGGTATAAGTGCCCTTCTCATCGCTGATTTTTTGTAGCCAAAAAAATGGATTTTTAAGAAAAGTCAGTGGAGCCATAAAAGCACAAGTTCCTCCACTATACAAAGGTAATAAGGTGTTACCAATCAATCCCATGTCATGGAAAATGGGTAACCAGGAAACACAAGTACTTATCGCATTTTCTCCCAGGTACTCTATCAAAAGATTCAGGTTGGCATTAAGATTTTTATGGGTGACCATTACCCCTTTGGGTGAACCGGTAGAACCTGAGGTATATTGTAAAAAGGCGATATCCTCCGGTTTGGCAATTGATGGAACGGCAATAATAGAAGATTTTGTATTGAGCTCGTTCACACAGATTAAGTCCGCATGTGGAAATATAAAATGATTTGTGTCGCAGTAATTTTTAACTTTCGTAGTAGTCAATATCAGCTCGACTTTTGAATCCTCAATTATTTTTAACAGACGCTCCAAATGACGGGTTTGGCGTGGTGGATAAGCGGTAACTGCAATATTTCCGGAATGTAAGGTGGCCAAAAATGAAACGATATAATCCAGACTGGAATCAAAAATTAATAAAATGGGTTGTTGGCGTACAGAGGATTGTTTAGTAAAACGATAATCAGTAATTATTTGCGAATAAGCTATTATTTTATCTTTTAATTCACGGTAACTAAGTTGCTTTTCAGAGAGATAGTCTCCCTCAAAAAATTTTAAAGCGATTTTTTCGGGTTGAACTTCTGCATAGTGGAGGATTTTAGTTAAAAGCAGTTCTATAGCCATAGTGTTTTTCCTCTAATCCACAAAAATTATCTTTTTTGTTTAAAAGTATTGGTTTGAAATTTTTAATCAAAAAAGCCGATAATTACCTCTCTCCTGAAATTGAACATCTGCATGAGATCCGAGATATCTTGGGAGACCGAAAAAAAGCTAGAAACATTGTTTCAACATGGCAATACATGCACTTGGAATTTACTTTACTCGCTTTAGGACAAGCAGCAATCGTGAAGGGAATTAAAACTGGTTTTTGAATTAAACTTTTTACTGCAAATGCAACTAAAATATCGAGACAAAGTAACACCACTCTGGATACCTCTAGTTCAACATAGACATTTTTGATTATAGTACAAAAATTGAACTACTTTATTACCGATTGCCATATACCCTGAAATTTATATTTTATTGAACTAAGTATCTGCAAGGCGACTGGAATGAGATGCATTCCGAACTGAAGAACTACATTCTATGTTCCACCAAATACCCGACTTCTTTTAAAGATCATAAAAAATGTACCATTTACTCTATATTGGGTTAAAGTACGATTAGGGTCTATTGGAGGTGAAGGATTACCTATGAATCATATCCTTATTGTATATGCACAACAAATTGAAGAATACAAAAAGCATTTTATCACCATGCTTGAAGATTTTTTAATGCAGAGAAATTATGAGTTAACTGTATGTACTTCCTTAAAAGATGCTTATGATGTAAGCAGTCTTAATCCTCGAATTGTTAGCATCCTTTATGATTGGGATGATTTTGGATTTGAAGACTTACACTTCTTCGCGAACCATAACAAGTTGCTGCCTGTTTTTGCCATGGCGAACAAGCATGACTCCATTGACATTAATCTTGGAGATTTTAACCTCAATTTAGACTTTTTGCAGTATGACGCCAACTTGGCTCATGATGATTTTAAACGCATACTTCTTGCCATAGAAAAATACCAACAACAAATTTTACCTCCTTTTACAAAAGCGTTAATGCATTATGTGCATGAATTGAATTATGCATTTTGTACCCCAGGACATTTAGGTGGTAGCGCATTTCAAAAAAATCCCACCAGTGCCGCCTTCTATGATTTTTTTGGTAAAAATGTATTCCGGGCAGATCTTTCCATCTCAATTGAAGAGCTTGGAAGTTTGCTTGACCATTCCGGACTCCATCATGAGGCCGAGCAATTTATTGCCAATGTATTTAAAAGTGATCGCTCCTTAATTGTGACTAATGGCACCTCAACCTCGAATAAAATAGTAGGTATGTATTCGGCAACTTCAGGGGACACTGTAGTTATCGATCGTAACTGCCATAAATCAATTGCCCATTTTTTAATGATGGTCGATGTTATCCCTATTTATCTCAAACCCACACGAAATACATATGGAATTCTCGGCGGGATACCCAAATCGGAATATACGGAAAAAGCAATTCGCAATAAAATTCAGGAGCATCCAGAAGCTACTGCTTGGCCTACTTATGCGGTGATAACCAATTCAACCTACGATGGTATATTCTATAAAGTGGATAACATCCAAAATGAGCTCCGGGTAAAACATTTACATTTTGATAGTGCATGGGTTCCTTACACCAATTTTCATCCTATCTACGCTGAAAAATTCGGGCTCAGCCTAACGCCTCAAAAAGATCAAGTAATCTTTGAAACCCAATCCACCCATAAATTGTTAGCCGCCTTTAGCCAATCCTCCATGATCCATATTAAAGGGCATTTTGATGAAGCCATTCTTAATGCCAATTATATGATGCATATGAGTACCTCCCCCTTTTATCCGATTGTCGCAAGCTGTGAGGTATCTGCCGCAATGATGGCAGGTAATCATGGATATGATTTAATCAATGAAGCCATTGAGCTCGCCCTGGATTTTCGCATGGAACTCAAACGCCTGAAAAAGCAAAGCTCCAATTGGTATTTTGATGTATGGCAACCGGCATCAGAGAAAAAAATAGCCTGTTTTCCCTTAAAGCCTAATGAAAAATGGCATGGTTTTAAGAATGTTGATGAGGATCATTTGTTTTTAGATCCCATAAAGGTAACTGTCCTTTTGCCAGGAATAAAAAATGAAGAATTGGATGATTGGGGCATCCCGGCAGTAATTGTGGAAAAATTTCTAGCCTCCCATGGAATTATTGTGGAAAAAACAGGCCCATATTCAATGCTTTTTTTATTCAGTTTAGGTATTACTCGCGCCAAATCAATGGCCTTACTTGCTGCTTTAAATAAATTTAAACAACTTTATGATGAAAACGTACCTGTTAAAAACATAATCCCTCAATTGTACCAGGAACATCCTGAGTTTTACGAAAAAATGTCCATTCAATCCTTAGCTAAAACCATCCATGACTTAATGAAAAAACATAATTTACCGCGAGTGATGTACCATGCATTTGATAAACTGCCTAAAGTGGTTATGACACCTCATCAGGCATACCAAAAGCTCATTCGGCAAGAAATACAACTTGTTCCGCTTTCGCAATTAAAAAATGAGGTTTCCGCCGCAATGATTTTACCCTATCCTCCGGGGATTCCTTTAATTATGCCCGGCGAACAAATTACCGAAGAAAGCGAGATAATTCTTGATTTTTTACTCATGTTGGATGATATAGGCGAAGAACTTCCCGGTTTTACCACTGAAATCCATGGTGTTGTCACTGGAGAAGATGGAAAAAGTTATGTGCAGATCATCAAAAACGACTAATATAATTTATGAGACCAGGAGATTTGGCAGCGCTAGTTATGATGCAATATAAGGTTACCGCACAATTTGCACGCGGCGAAGAAAGAATTATTGCTGAATTGGCAGAAGTAAACGATGCGCGTCTGTTTATTGCAAAAAAAAGTGAAAAATCGGCTCTGGAAAAACAAAATATTATTTATCGGCTCTATGAAGACTCGGATTTATTGGAGGAGTTCAATAAAGAACATCTCTCTGTTGCTTATGCCAAATATGCAGAAGGAAATGGCGATCTTAATTTAGTCCAACTTCCATTCCAACTTATGTTCAAGCCCGTAAACTTTCCCGAAAAAAAAGAGATTGCTCGCTTTGATGATAAAAATGATGCCAATCTCTTCGTAATCAGTAAATGCGAATCAGACGATGCTCTTCACGATCAAGATCTTTTTTTCTTATTTAAAAACCGGAGTCTTATGGAAACCTTAAACAGGGTTATCTCTTCTCAGCGAAAAAAAGAAGTTATTGACGATGCAAGAAGTGGAAAAGGTGCAAAATTTCACCCAACCCCCTTGCCAAACCGGCCCACGCCTTCTGGGGGCCCTCCTGATTGCTGGATTGAAGAAGATAATGATAAATAAAAAAAGTCCTCTTAATTGCATTTCAAATTAACGTAAGAAAGCTCCTGATTATTAATCTCGGTAAGAAAATTCTGCAGCATGTCTTTCATTTCAAAATAAATGGTTTCTTTAACCTTCGGATCAATATTTTTGATAAAGCGCTCTGGATGGTGCAAAAGAGAATTTAAAGTATTAATGTCAGCCCAAGAAATGGAATTATCAGATTTTCCCTCAAGAATAAGCTGAATAGCAGGAACCAAAGAAGTTATTTTGTTTTGATTCCTCAATCGATTGAGGATCGTTTGGGCATGGATCTTGAATGTGTTAACTTCGGTAAAAAAACTAAAATTTTTAAGCTCGCGCATGATGACGTTCGTTGATTAAGATTCTTGCAACAAATAGTAAAAAGTTGCAATATTGTATAACAATATATAAATTTATTCCATTTCCATGCAAAGCAAACTCGCTTTTTTCCCCTCCACATCTCGTTTTTCGATAGACGATTTTGATTCCTATTTTCGAAAGCTGGTATTAGATGCTTATGAGAAACGTTTTAACAGTGTGGCGGATGCCCGGCTCTATTTAGCATTATGCGGGGTAGATTTGGAGTCCACCGTCAAAATTTTCTTAGCCATGAAAAATAGCGGAATATTGCATGTCCCTGTATCTGAAGCTATTTTCGCGCCAGTGGGATGTGGTGATATCGCAAACGCATTTTGTAAAATAATGACTAGCGACCCTATGATAACCGGAAAGGGTGAATTCTTCTCCATTAATCAGCTCATGGGGGCAATCAAAAAAGAATTACCTAAGATCATTCGCATTGATATACCCGGACATTCCTATGTGATGTTAGCTTGTGACATAACAGAAGAAGGCGTAATGGGCTACATTTATCAATCCAATGTAGCCTATGGCATGGAAGATAATTCTTTTTCTCTTGCCGCCTGGCTAATGGATGCCCGCTCAGGCAAAACAAATCTTTCTGAACATTTGTACAAACTATCCAGGCTGCTTCAACCTGGGGTCTCCAATTCAGAAAAAGGAAGCATTTATCTCGAGTTATATTGTGCCAACCCCATAATTGAAGTAAAAACACCGGCAAACATCCAGGAAATCATTTCCTACATCAATGAGAATATTAGCTTTAAATACAGAATTAAACCCGTAAGGGCTATAGACATGATGTATGCTTCAGAACGATTAAAGAGAATAGTAACTCAACATCCCGAAGAACAGGAGCAATCCCTGGAGACCTACATGTCCCGAATGCAGATCGAATTGGAAGAGTATGATAGATTGGAATATCAACCGACATAAAGCCAGGCCTCTGCACATTTAAATTTTTGTTATTTGCAGTCAAAGCATTCGTGACACACCTCTAATTTCTTTATTATCATTTATGTATAATTATGATACAATGTGACCAACAAAAGATTGGAAATTAGTTCGTGTCCTCTTCAATATCCCTAAAAAATTATCAATGGATAGCCAGCCTCTATTTTTTTCAAAGTCTACCCTATGTAGTAGTCACATTAATTGCCTCCATCATGTACCAACAGTATGGAGTTCCCAATAGCGAAACTGCCTTGTTAACGAGCTTATTTATGTTGCCCTGGACGATTAAACCGCTATTTTCCCCATTTTTGGAAAAACGGGCTACGAAAAAAAAATTAACCCTTTATGCTCAAGCTTCCTTAAGCCTGCTGTTTATGGCCATGGCATTTTGTGTCGATGCCCCCTGTTTTCTTGGAATCAGCGCATTGGGATTTTTCTTACTTGCCTTTCTTTCCTCGCTTCATGATATTGTTTCTGACGGTGTTTATATAATTAATTTGAATCAGGAGGAGCAAAAAAAATATGTCGCCTTCCGCAGTTTCTTTTATCAAATGGGGCGGTTGATTATAAAAGGAGGCTTATTAGCTCTTATTGGCGCTCTCGCATTGCATTATGCATTTAATGTATGGCGAGTCTTTTTTTTCAGCTTGTTCGTTTTGGGATTTTCTCTCACCTTTTACCATAAAGCTAAAATTCCGGAGAAAGAGCTCCATACTCGGACAGTACCTACAAAATATTATCAGATGTTTCAGACACTGCTTTTAGATAAAAAGATCTATCCCATATTATTCTTCATCTTTGTTTATAATTTTTCTGAAGCACAAATGCAAAAAATTATCCCTCTGTTTTTGCTGGATCAACACGGTTTAGGGCTTAACTTGTATCAGGTCGGGCAACTGTATGGAATTTTCGGTAGCATGTTCCTTATGTCCGGGATTTTTATTTCAGGCTTGCTTATCACTAAATATCCACTTACACAGTGCCTCAAAAGAGTAACTGTGCTCCTGATTCTTGCCCATGCACTCTATCTTCTATGGCCCTTTTTTAAAACAGCTTCCCCGCTGCTTTATTTAGTTATTTTGTTGAACCAATTTACTGTGGGTTTAGCCAATGGGACTTACATGAGTTATCTTCTGGGAATAGCCAATAAAAGTAAGTTACCTATGTCCATGTACGCTGTTTGTACCTCGATCATGGCTTTAAGTTTTGTTTTTTTTGGTGCCTTTAGCGGTTGGATAGAACAGCAACTCGGTTATGCGGTTTTTTTTGCTTACATTTGTGCAGCAAATATATTGCTTCTCATCATTACTTTTAAAGTGGTGAATCAATATGACTGACTTGTTAGTAATCTTAGAGGAACGATTGGTCCAAGCAGAATCTCTTGCAGAATGTGATCACGCTTTGAGTTTTTATTTAGGTAAAAAAGGGATTACAACCTTTTCATTTACTTATTATGCCTATCACCCAAACACAGCAAATCATTTAAAATATGATATGTGTTCCGCCAATTTTAAATCATGGCATCAGCATTATCTTGCAGAACAATACCACAGCATCGATAGCACCCTTAGTTTTGTTTACAGCAACCATTTGCCGATTTATTGGAATTTAAAACAGCAATTGGCACAAGCTGCCAGCGAATCAGAGCGACAAATGCGTGAAGACTCTATCGCTTTTGGCGCCGAGTCGGGTTTATCAATACCTATTCATGGTCCTCATAATAATTTTGCCATTTTGTTATTGGTACAGATGCAAAATCAGCAATGTAATTTGCAAGATAATGGAGCACAACATGAGTTTTTTGTTGCAGCACACCTCTATTATCATTACATTCAATCTCATTTGTTGGATCAAGTCAGTGAAAAAGATGCCTTTCATTTAACCCGGCGTGAGATTCAATGTTTGCTGTTAATTGCACAACAACACTCTGTTAAAGAGATATCCCAGCGGCTTGAAATCAGTGAGCGGACTGTCAACTTCCATATTCAAAAAATCAATAAGAAATTAGGCACAAAAAACAAATATCAATCATTGGCCAAAGCATTGGAATACCAATTATTAATCCTATGACCCCTGTCATAATTGACAGTAGTTACTCTCCAAGTAACAGAATTAAAATTTACCTTCTTGTTCATTGGAGAATCATAATGCCTTTTTTGAAGAAAGTGATCCGCCTAACCTTGCTTACTGCGTCATTGTTTCCAGTAGCAGCAAATGCATCTTTAACTTTATATACTACTAACTGGTCTATGTATGGGCAAAACCCTTACGAATATGACGGCGCTTATAAAATAGGTCGCCCCTATGGGCAATTAGCTTACGTTTACAATCCGGAAATGGTCGCACAATTCAATAAAGCTGACGTGATCGCCTGGAGTTTTCTTCAAGTATGGAATAGCAAAGATCCAAACCAGGCTCAATATCAAATTCCCTCAAGTTGGGATGGTTTGATGCATTTTGCCGATCTTTGGGGCGAATTACCTTTAGAGGGCTCGTGGATCTCCCCTCTACCTCCCGAAACTAAAGAGTTTCTTGATTTCTGTTCAGCCAATGAAGGGGCATGCACCTCCATCCAAATGAATGGGAATACCGGTCAAAAAGAATTATTTAATTACACAGATCAAAAAGGTGTAGGCCAACTCAATAGTTTTGGTGCCTTTATCAATTCAAATAAATATACAGCAAAACGCATCATTGCCGTAGGTGGGGCAAACACGATAGAAAACAAAGCCATTAGCACCGCAACCTTTGCTGCGATCTTTGCCAATCAGGATAAGTTCTTGAATCAATTTAAATCCTGGATGACTCATTTTAAAAATTTAAAAGGAATTGATTATGATTTTGAACCTCCTATTGATCTGCAAACTGGAGGCCAATTACCTGCTGATGAAAAGACATTAGCTGACTACAAACATCTTTTTGATTTAGTTAAAGCAAGCCGCACAACCTTGGGAACAGAGGCATATATCTCTGTAACTATTACCGTCAATAAAGAATATTTGGAAAAAATCAATCAAGCGGTAGAGGGAGGCTGGTTTAAACAAATTGCAATTTATTCAGACAGTGTGAATTTAATGACCTATGATTTACATGGTCCCTGGTCCCAAGGCAGTGATCCGTATACAGCAGTTCATGCCTATTTAAAACAACCGGATACTTCTCATAAAGAGGAGTTTGGAATTAACTATGGAACAGACTCCATAACAGAACAAGTTCTTGAATACGGGATGCCTAAAGAAAAATTACAGGTGGGGTTAGCTGCCTACGGACGAGGTTTTTCCGGAGTTGAGGCGGGTGAACGACCCGAGCTTCCCGGTTTTGAACAACCTTGGACGGGTGCAAGTCATTTTGCATCGGAGTATTCCCTACAAGATGGTTTGCTTCCCTATAAAGCTGTAGATAAAGTAATAAATCAACTTCATTATAAGGTGTATCACATAAGTTCCCTTGATGAAAACGGTAACTCTTTCATAACGGGGTCCTATCTTTACAACTCAGCTGCCAAACAGTTTATTGGCTATCAATCGCCAGAAACGGTTAAGGCAGTATGTAAATTTATTAAAAGCAAGCAACTCAAGGGCGCAATCATGTGGAGTGGGGATACCGACTTGCCTGTTTCCAATCCAAACAGTTTGGTTGCGGCATATAAAAGCGGATGTAACTGAATTTTAGGGTAAGCCCCTCAGCAGCGGAATCTAGGAATAAATCACCCATTTGTCCGGATTACGCTGCGCTCTCCAGTCCATATGTTCACAGATTGAAGAAAGCGATACAGCTCTTGAATCCCCCTAACCCCTTCACTATTATTTAAAATATAAACCTCAAAATTAAAAACCCTATGAACCTCTCCTCTTCCACAATTGCGTCAAAATGGAAAGTTATTCTGGTTTTTCTCACATTGGCGGCAATTATTCTCTACTTCATTATGAAAATAATGAACCTCCCGTGGTCGCAAATTCCGTTATTGCTCATAGTAATCATTGGCGGCATTCCGTTATTTTTGCAAATTATCATCAAATTAATTCAGGGCAATCTGGGTGCAGACTCATTGGCTGCCATTGCATTGGTCACAGGGACCATTCTTCAGGAATACCTGGCTGTTGCCTTTATTATTCTCATGTTGGCAGGCGGACAAGTATTGGAACACTATGCCATGGGTAAGGCTTCTTCCGTTTTGATGGCGCTTGCTGCCCGGATGCCTACCAAAGCGCATCGAAAATCAAAAAGCCAACTTGAAGACATCACTTTAGACGATATCCGTATTGGTGATGACATTGTAATTTATCCCTATGAAGTTTGTCCTGTCGATGGCACCGTCGTTGAAGGACATGGGGTGATGGATGAATCCTATTTGACAGGGGAACCTTATATGATCTCCAAAGCCCCTGGAATTTCGGTAATTTCCGGTGCCATTAATGGGGATTCTCCGTTAACTATCAAGGCAAGCAAATTACCATCGGACTCCCGTTATGCAGCGATCGTTGGAGTACTTAAAGAAGCAGAACAAAAAAAACCCTCTTTACGGCGCTTAGGTGATCAAATTGGGGCGGTTTTTGCCCCAGTTGCCTTGCTGTTTGCATGTGCTGCCTGGTTTCTCACAGGGGATGCGATGCGTTTTCTTGCAGTAATTGTCATCGCCACACCTTGTCCTCTGCTCATCGCCATACCTATTACCTTGATTAGTGCCATTTCCATGGCCGCCAAACAAAGTATAATAATTCGCGATCCAACAGTCCTTGAACGATTACCCACCTGCGAAACTGCAATTTTTGATAAAACCGGAACATTGACCTATGGTAAACCCACATTATCAGCAATTCATTTAGCAAAAAATACTCACCTTACCGAAGAGAATATTTTGCAATTCACCGCAAGCCTGGAACGTTATTCAAAACATCCTCTTGCCCCCGCAATCCTCAATGCCGCTAAAGAGCGCCATTTACAGTTGCTTGATGCCATTCATGTTTCAGAAAAACCTGGCCATGGATTAACGGGTACCATTGATCATCATCGAATTCATGTTACCAGCCGCAATAAGTTTTTGCTTCATAGTCCGGAATTTGTCAGCGAGCTTCCCCCTGAAAGTTCAGGGTTGGAATGCATCATCATCCATGACGAACAATTTGCAGGATCATTAGTTTTTCATGATGCACCACGCAAAGAAGGAAAATCATTTATCAGTCATCTAACGCCTTCACACCAATTTACAAAAATAATGCTCGTATCAGGGGATCGTGAATCTGAAGTGAAATATTTAGCTTCGCAGTTAAATCTGAAAGAAATTCGGGCCTCCCAAAGTCCTGAACAAAAACTTGCTATAGTTCGTGAAGAGAGAAAGAAGGCACCTACATTGTTCATGGGGGATGGGATTAATGATGCTCCAGCACTTACTGCAGCAACGGTAGGTATCGCGTTCGGGCAATTCAGCAACATCACATCTGAGGCAGCAGGTGCCGTAATTCTGGAGAATACTTTAAAAAAAGTGGATGAATTAATCCACTTAAGTTTGAATACCCGGAAAATCGCATTACAGAGCGCTATTGGCGGAATGCTACTCAGTTTCATTGGGATGAGTTTTGCCTCTGTTGGTTTTATAACTCCGGTAACTGGAGCCATCCTTCAAGAATTAATTGATGCACTTGCCATTATCAATGCGTTAAGACTTTCATGGGGAGGTACAATCAAAACGGATATACCCCATGTTCCTGTTGATTAATTTTTTTATGAAGCAGAGGAGATCCTGGTTATTTGCACCTAGGGTAAATAAGGATGCACTATACTATATAGAGGAAGGAAGAATTTGAGGTATCAATATGAACTCACCCACCCAGAAAGATCCTTTTGAAGCCCGAGTTAAAATAGAAAACCGGATAATCTCGAAAACCACAGGACCAAATATTGAAATTTTAAAAATCCATTTAAGTGAGCAATGCGATTTGGAACACTCTGGGGTTGAAGGCGAAATCATCGAGCTTGCCACAGGTAAAATCGTGTACAGATGTCATAAACAGACCATAATTGATCAATAAATGACGTGGCCTTGAGGGGATATCCCCACTCATGATAACCTTATCTTTCAGCTCGCCTGAAATCATTTTATAATTAAATCCATTCATTGAAACCAGGGATAAGACATGCAAAATGCTTACGGATTCGGCACAGTAGTCCACTACTCATTTGAACAAGCACTGGAACAAATTGCTCAGGAATTAAAAAAAGAAGGGTTTGGAATTCTTACAGAGATTGATGTTTCGGCAACCATGAAAAAGAAACTCAATAAAGACATCCCGCCCTATCGAATTCTTGGAGCATGTAATCCCGAGCTGGCTCATAAAGCCCTGGAAGCAGATCCTTCCATTGGTTTATTGCTTCCTTGCAACGTTGTTGTCCGACAGGATGATGCAAAACAAGTCCATATAGAATTTATGGATCCTGATGCCGTACTCCAATTGGTTAACAAACCAGAAATCAAGCATCTGGCACAGGAAGTTAAAGCACGACTTCAACGTGTTTTAGACAGAATTTAACCATTGCTACAGAGTAAAAGGAGAGCGGGTTGCCAGT
This sequence comes from Fluoribacter dumoffii NY 23, assembly GCF_000236165.1. Classification (NCBI taxonomy): domain Bacteria; kingdom Pseudomonadati; phylum Pseudomonadota; class Gammaproteobacteria; order Legionellales; family Legionellaceae; genus Fluoribacter; species Fluoribacter dumoffii. The sequence continues at coordinate 2,461,044 of NZ_CM001373.1, forward strand.
TTTTTCCCGTTGTGGTTGGTTGCCAATCTTTAGCAGTTTCTTGTATCAACTATACTTAGAGTAATCCACTCATTTTCTTTATTTTGGGATGGAAGGAGTGGCGTCATCTTTGGCCGGGAGTTAGTTATGAACACCGAGCGTATAGTTCGCATAGTTGCTGGGGCTTTTATTTTACTCTCACTAGCTGTTGGTGTGTCGCAAAGCCCGTTTTATCTTAGTGGCTATTTTCTTTGGATTACTGTTTTTGTGGGAGCCAATTTGTTTCAAAGTGGATTTACCCAGTTTTGCCCCCTTGAAAAGATATTGAAAAAATTAGGTTTCGACAGCCGATAAAATGGACTGGCGAGCATAGGTTTAAAAGGTGGGATTTAAGGGGGAAGTGGAAACCCAGGTTTTTTAATTGGCTATAATTAGGCTTTCGGTGAGGAAGGAACCTTCATGAAAATATATCTCGTGCAACATGGGGAAAGTCTGGATAAAGAAATGGATCCCCAGCAATCACTTAGCCCAAAAGGAATAAATGATATTGAGAAATTAGGCCAATATCTTGACCATAACAAAACAGAAATTGATCATATTTTTCATAGTGGTAAACGCAGAGCCGAACAATCTGCGAGCATCCTGGCATCCCATTTTTCGTCTTTAATGGAGAGTGAAATTCACCCGGGATTAAATCCGCTGGATGATGTTAATCCAATAGTGTCTGAAATAAACCAACAACAAAAAGATATCATGCTCGTGGGGCACATGCCTTTTTTGGGTAAGTTGGTTAGTAAACTTGTTGTTCTTGATGAGGAAAAATCTCTGGTTGCTTTTGTCCCGGGCACTATTACCTGTCTTGAACGTACAGACGCTGGAAAATGGCAGATTAACTGGATTAGGCGTCCAGATAAGTAAAATGAATTTTTTGCAAGCAGGTCTAGCGCATGTATTATTGATTTATATCTTACTGGCAAGGAAGTCTTACCTATGTACAAACAAATTATGGTAGCCGTGGATGATACTAAAGCGTCCACTTTAGCATTAAAAGAAGCCATTAAAGTTGCAAAAACGCAAAATTCAAAACTTTATGTGATTCATATAATTGATACGCTTTACGAAGGTGATGTTGATCGTGAATCTTTTGTTGAGTTGACTCGAAAACAAGGGCAGGACGTTTTAAACTCCATGAAGAAACTGCTGAGTCGTTCAAAGTTGGAATTTGAATTGAAACTGTGTGAATTAATTCCCTCCAAGCCTCAAATTGCAGAAAAACTCATTGATGAAGCTAAAAATTTGAATGCTGATTTAATTGTAATAGGTACCCATGGTCGTCGTGGATTCCATCACATGCTCACCGGAAGCGTGGCGGAGGAAGTCATTCGGATCTCCAAAACCCCCATATTACTGGTGAGAGGTTAATACCCATAACTCACTGATTTTTCTTGATATGAAGGTCGCTTGCAGGGATGCATGCACCAGATATCGCCACACCCGCCTAACAATTATTTGCAGCGCCTATTTCAGAGCAGAGCCTGGATTTGAGAAATGCCTTTGTTTTCCTCGATTTAACCAAAGAAAAGTCTATAAATTGCACTTACTGTCACACTAGAGAACTTATTAATAAAATCTTAATAATATTGTGCTAAATTACTCTTCAGTATTAATACATATTGAAAGATATATGCCCAAATTATACACGAAGAAACGTATAAATTTTGACTCGTTGACGAGCATGGATCTGCCTCGATACGAGTACCACCGTACCCTTCGTAGTGCAATCGATCTTTCAGCCAGCAGCTATTCACAACAACAATCAACTGAGGGCATAGTTTATCAGTGGGATAATATTGCTCCTGAAATTGCGCTCGTTATTATCCAAGATGCTCAAAAACAAAAAATTGACATTCGAGAGGAATTAATTCAAAGCATAGGAATAGATAAATATAATGAAGCGCGTTTGCAAAGAGCCCTCCAAAAATTGCACAGCAATCCTCACTACTCTTTATTTGTCCAGAAATTAGCCTTACATATCAGTGCAAACAAATCTGCAGAATTATCCTTGGAACATTTAAAAACAGCGGGCATTGTCAGCCTTGAGCAATTTGATGAAATATTTACCCGTTTTCTATTTACCCAAAAAAAATTAACCAAAAGTTTTCCTAATTTCAAAAAAATAACAGAGGAAGATGATTATTTTCAATTTGTTACTTTTATGGCAAATGAACCCTTATATGAGTTTTTTCTTTCATCATTTACCCAATACCTCGCTGCCGAGTTTAATAAAAACAGATTAAAAAGTAACCAGATAGAGGCACCAAAAGAAATTGATAATCAAACACTCTTATCTTTTTTCAACTCCATTAGTTACGATTTGGTACTCCAGCCACCAGAACCAAAACCACTCAAGCCAAATATTCTTTATGTGGAATTGCTTCAAGATACGCTACGATATTCTGTAATTGATTTCTCCGGTAATGAAATTAGCGCCACAATCCCTTTCAATGAATGCAATTTTGCCATTGACGAAAAAAGCAGTGAAGAAGAGTTAAAAAATCATTTACCCCATATTTTAAAAATTACGTCCCAAAGGGGACATACAGGGGATATTGCCCTCAATCATACGGCAGCATTAAGGGATAAAGGAATTGCTTTCCTGGACAGCGATGTAGGGACAAGTCTTTTTTTATCTCATTTACCCGCAATAGATTTGGTTAAAGATGAAGGATACCAATTCACTCTTTATGAGTGGTTACATCAGGGAAATTTGGAGCGCTTCAAGGATTTTATAGTGACAGGAGCTTGCCAACGCTATAACCAGGAGCTCAATTTCTGGTTAGCGCAAATGAAAGCTCCCGCAGAGATAAACGAAGAATTCAGGAGAGAGATTGATGCTGTAGGTGGGTTAATGAAAGAAATTACCGCTTTAATTGCCTCTCTTGATGACAACATCCAGCAAAAAGATAAAGAACTAGATGAGAAAATTAACCGCCTCATTATCCATTTAAAAACTGTTAAGGAACTCTACAGTGCAACTCCACTTTTGAAAGCGGATGAACCATTGCCTTCCACCACAGGTAATTTTGAACTGTTTGTCAAAAGAATTTTATTCAACTCATCCGGCGATAAACTCACGCAATACATTTCAGATTTTAATGATGAAGATAAAATTTGGAAATTGAACTTATTGGAATTGGTTAATGGGTTAGTTAATGACAGGAATTATGTTGCAGTTCGTGATGTAAAAAATAAAATTAATAACTCCTTTCTGACCGATGGAAAAGGGTTTGTTTTATCCCCTCTTCTTGTTTTTAGAGAACAGCTTAAAAAGCAAGTGACAGCTTATCTTAAAAATGAGGTTCATCACTATCATACGCTACACAGTTATCAAAATGATAAATTAAACATCACGCAAGCGCCTGTAGTTTTTAGAGGCGGCCACTTAACTGATTCCCTGGGCGAAACCACACTATTTGCCAAAAAAATGACTCGTACCGGGGAGTATACTGCTGACGGCCATTTATTAGCAGGACAAGAAAATAATCTTAAAAAACATGAAGTTCGTTCCGGAACCGCCATTACCCTGGCTGCAACAGGTGTGGACGGCACACGTTCGGTAACAGACCAGTTTGATGTGGCCATCAAATTTGGCGGAATGAAAGATATTAAAATTCTTTATATTGTCCGTGGTAAAGAGTCATTCCATTCACATCCTTTTGCAGAAATTTTAGGAAAAACCAAATTAAGTGAAATCGCGTACACTCATGTTAATCCTCAAGATTACATCATGACCATTTTATATGATCGCCATAATGAAATACTTGAGGTAATACCCGGTAATTTAAACGGAGAAATTCAAGGAGTAAGTGGATTTACCAAACAAGTAATTACGGCCGGAGTTGATTTTTACAATCAAAAAAATGATAAATCATTAAGTAGCAAACCTTCAGTGAAGCTACCAAGCCCTCCTGGACAAGAACATCTGACAACCGTTCATTTGCCGCATAAAAAGCCATTGCTTGAAATTCTTCATTCTCATAAAAAAGAATACCCTGCCCCAGCTGTTGATGCCTCATTAACTCCCCAAATATATGAAAGCATCAGGATTACCCGAAACATCCATCAACAACATAAAATACTAAAAATCGAAACGTTGAGTCAGCAAGTAAAAGCAATTAAACCACCAGAGGAAAAAACTGCACTTCCAGGGGGAACGTTTAAAGTAACTCCCGGAAGATTAAGTGAAGTAAGGGAGGCGGCTGTAGCCCACTTTAACATGAGGCATATTTTAACCCTCAAAGATTTCAACCGTTGGAGTATTCGAGAAAGAAAACTCCAAGAAACTTATAACCGTATATTACAGCCCAATTTTATGGAGGGTAATATTCAGGAACAATTGATGCATGCCAACATAGCTCATGAAGAATGGTTAACCGATGTTTTAGTGCCTAAATTGCAAACCGCATTGATGCTGCATATTGCGGCACGATTAATTACCGATTATCAAGTGGATACAGAAGAGGTTAATGAATTAGCGCAAAAACTTTTTCAAACTATTTTAGACTCTCAAGAAAGCTGTCTCAAACTTCTATATCTAGGGTCAGAAGTTTCTGATTCAACCAGTCAACCCATTGTACATAATGAATGCGTGCATAGGGCTCATTCCCGAATGGAAAAAATTTACCCTACACTAAACAAAAACAGTAACGAATACGAATTGAAATTTGCATCGTGTTTAATCATGGAAAAAAATAAAATTCAAAAAAAAATGCTAAACAAAATGATGTCAGAATTTTTGGATAAAAATCTTGATGTTTTTACAAAAGAATATGGACTTGAGAAAAAAACAGTTTACCCTTTGGCTGATAATCATGATTTTGTTTTTTTAGGTCCAGCAGCAAGCGGCAAGAGTACTATTTCTAGCCAATATATTAAAAAAGAACAGCGAAAAAACTATGTCTCCCTGGCCACTGATGATTACCGCGGCATTTATCTGCCCTTCACCGAGAAATTTGAACAACAGGAAACGGATCAAGTTTTTATACGCACCCAGGATAGCGCTTATTTGATCAGTGAACTCGTTGAAGAGCGGATGCATGCACAAAAGGAGAAAAGACCCAACGTTATTATTGATGGGGTGACTTACAAGTCCTCACAAAAGGCTTTGGTAGAAAAAAATAATAATTCGGTGGTAGTCTGTGCGTGCCTGGATGACATGTCGCAGGTAGTTAAACGGTGTTATGACCGGGCAAGGCAAGAGGAAAGTGGTTCGGCGGATAAAGGCCGATACGTGAACACAACCAGTTTGCTCCATATGCATAAAACAGCAAGTCTCAATTTATTAATTTTTTGTGCCCCAAACACTACTATTGCTTTTTATAATACTAATGTACCTCGTGGCGAAACCCCTCCTTTAATTGCTACGGTTGATACTCACGTAGAAAAAACGCTGACCATTCATCAAAACAAAGGTTCCTTGATGTATTTAGCTTCCTTTTTTAATAAATCCCGCGTAAATGTAGGAGCAAAAAGTGATCAACATCTCTTTTTAGAGAAAATGAAGCAACCAGAATATCAGATTGATTCATTGTTTTCCGTATTGGACTATGGATTTAAGATAGTACTTGAGGGCGAGAACAACCAGCCTTGTTTAACCATTACCAAAAAAGGTAATGAACTCATTATGGATATTCTCGATCCTGAACAGTTAAAAAATAAAATTCACGACAATAAAACTGAAAAACCACTATTACAAATGTTGTTATTATATGGGCACCTTGGTAATTTAAAAGCAGTTCAGAAAGAATGCCTGATGCATGAGGATATCGATTCACTTGTAGAACAAATAATTGATGTCCAAGTTAAAACGTCAGAAAGATTAAATACAGGCGACATGTCTTTTTGAGCATCAATTTGCGTTTTTTCTGTATAGGGTAGAAAATTAATGAGATATTATGCATTTTTAGGACATTCAATGAATAACAACTTACTTGAAAAGATCGATGGAGTGAAAACTAAAGTAGAACAATTTATTGATGAAATACGTGATATTTTCTCCCAAACTAATGATGAAGTAGAGAAAAAAAATCGTCTTGAAGTATTTGACACATTATTACTTTTAGCAACCTATGCCTCACCTGCAGAACTTGAACATGAGTTTCAAAATGTTTTACCTCATGATCAGGGAAATACGGTTCATTACTTATGTCAAAAACTTCGGGAAATCAATGGTTTTTGCCAGAACTCATTGAGTGATGAGCATGAAGTATACCAAAATTTGTTTGCAGAGATTGATTTTCCTACTGAATCAAAAAAACAAGCAGTACGTGAACTTTTAAGTAAAAAAATTTCTGAATTAATTTTTGAGAAAACTCACACGAATGTTCCTAATTTGGGGATATAAAAATTGTTCATAAGGCTTAAGATATTAGTCAGTAACGATCCTATGTTCATGAGTAAGCCTTTAATCAAGCATTAGCTTTCACCCCCTGATTGGCAACTATTCAGGATTTCCGACACTATTTTTATTTATTTTCATCAATAAATGAGGCCGCAATTGTTTCTGAATAGGCTTTTTCACAAAAAAAGTTCAAGAGCAAATTCACTTTTTGTTCATCCACTGCGTACTTGGGGGAAATAGCATATAGATTAATATCTGGTGAGGATTCGTGGGGTAATACTTGAATTAATGTCTCATTTCTTATTTCTTCATAAACTGAAAAATACGGTGCCCATAAAAGCCCTATGTCTGCAACTGCAGCTTGTTTTAAAACACCCGCATTATTGCTTTTAAAATTTCCAAAGACATGAATGATCTTTTTATTAAAAACCCATTTGTTTTGAAGGCCATAGAGCGAATTGATCAAACAATTATGTTTTGATAAATCATCGATAGTTTGAGGAAGTCCATGTTGAGCAATATATCCAGGGGAAGCAAAGACCTTTCTCTGGATTGAAAATAATTTTTTGCAAACCAGTTTTGAATGGTTTACATCATCAAATGAAATAGCCAGATCAAATGTAGAGGAATAGAGCTCTTTTGTGTCCGAACCTACAATAATATCAATTTCAATATTGGGATATTGTCTCATAAACTCAATACTTAATGAGGTTAAGTAGGGAATTGCGGGAGTAACAGTAAGATAGAGTTTAATGCCCCCTTTTACTTCAGACTGATCAGGAGTTGCGAATACCTTGATTTCATCTAATTTCTCAAGAAGCAGTAAAGCCTTTTCATAGAGGCGATGACCCGATTCAGTCACAATTAATCGGGTTGTAGAGCGTACTAATAAGGTAACTTTTAATTCCTCCTCCAACCAAGTTATTTGTTTGCTCAATTTAGAGGGAGATGTGTATAGTTTTTGCGCTGCCTTGGAAAAGCTTTTACAATCAACTGTTGCAATAAAACCTTTCAAACAAGATAAAATATTCATAGAATTTTCTTCTTTTAGCCCTTTTAGATTGTATAGACCTATCTGACGGCTTTGTAAATCATCAACATGGCTGGTTTACAAAGGAAAGCGTGCTCCCTCCTTAAAAAAGAAAAAACTAATTTTTAAAAAAGTCGGAGGCTACTTAATTTGCCCCCGCTTTCTGACAGTGATTTGATGAAGCGATTTAGAATTTTTATATATCCAGGACGGAATGGGATGGTGAATCCATTTGTTCTAAATTATCATCACTTGAGAAAAATGAATGATTATTCAATGCACTTGGTTTTGCTTTTTTAGTGAGTCTGAACTCATGGGAATCACGAAAATACGATAGAAGTTTTAAGCCAAAATTTAAATTGGGATGCTCGCCGAGTACCTGGTTATATAGGGCCTTAGGCTCTTTGCATTCTTTTGCACAAAATTGCTGCAATAGCTCTTGTGCATGATTTTTATTGATTTCACCCCATTTTTTTAGAATAGCAGCTCCATTTTGGAAAGAATAATTATTAGAAAAAAGTGGATTAGTAGCCGTTTGTTGATTCAAGAAAAGATTGGCAACAAGAAATAGGGTAAGTACTCTGATTTCTTTATAATTTGCTGATTCTGCTGAAAAAACACTAGGCATCAACAATTTAAGTGGTACGAATACGGAATCAATATTGGCAATCACAAAATATAAATTCCAACTATTGTATAAATCCATCCATTGCTTATCGATATGGAACTGTGAGACTTTTTTTACCGAGTTATCTACTTTTAACTCAGATATGAGTGAGTAACCTAGATCTGAAGCAAGTGTAGCTCCCTTAGGTAAAATGGTTTCTGCTAATTTAAAAGAGGTGGTATATCCTCTTTCTTCCATGATACCAATTAATCCTAAGCCAGCTTGCGCATTTAAAATACCACCAGTATTTTTATTGTTGCCCGTAGAGTCTTCCCAAACTGCTTCAAGAATATTGACTCCCATGGCTGGTAAAGTACTTGTTGATACGGCATCAAAATTAGCAAGTTCGATATCAGCATTCCATCCAGATAAATGATTTTGATTTACAAAATTATCCAGATCAGCCTGGGTTTCCGGTTTTGCTTCCATCACTCGGTGAAATATAATACTGGTTAACCCTGGATCTATCGAAATCAGCTTTAATCTTTCAAATAAGGTTGCGTGAGAAGGTGTTCCAAATAAGAAATTGTAAAAAGGATTTCCCGTTGGGCCGACTCCTCTTTGTTTCCTTATATGATTGTAAATATCATGAGCAAAATCGTTACTATTGGCCATAGTAATTGTTATTGCCTCTAAAAGGCATAACAAATTGATTTGCATCTGTATTGTAGAGGCAGCATTCTCGATTTCAGTATCATCGATTAATGCATTTGTTTCAATATAAGCGAGTAAAGCACATACCGATTCATTTTCTAAAATACCCGATTTGATTTGAGTAATTAACGGTTGCAGATCAATTGCTTTTCTTTTAATCGTTTGCACAAAAAATTTATATTCTTCATTACCCGTGGTTAGTTTATCCAGCCCAAGTGCCAATAATAATTGCTTCATTATTTCAGGATTTGATTGGGTCACAATAAATTGTTCAAGTCGTTTAAGAAATTTAAGTGCTTTTGTCCGATTTTTCATATCATAATCCCAATTTTAATCTGATTGACCTTATTTTACACAGGTCTTGCTTTTTTGAGAATATACTCTTTTTAAAATTAATTGTTTCGAAATTGGAAATAGTGCAATAAGGGAGCATGTGTTTTTTGTCTGGTTCAGCGTCAGTCCTTCACTATTATCTTTATCTAGCCCCAAGTTTCCGATGAGTAGCCTCAAAATAAAAAATGGGATAAGATGGCGGTCTGTTGTTTCTCAGGAGAACTTATTCTGAGTACTTTTTTTAGTGCAACTTCTATTGCAGCTTCGGCAATTTATGCTGAATTTAAACTCTACCCCTATTATAACGCAGGGTTTCATCTTCACGCCCTTACCAGCTTTTGCTGTCACATAGGACGCGCCCTATATGATTTAAGTGCATTCTTATTACGCGTACTCATTACGCCTTTTTGTCTTTTAAACCCCTTTTCCTGGCCCAGTTTACCAGGCCATACCTTAAATCTTATCGATGATTTAGTAGGTTTTGCGCTCAGTGTAGTCAGTATTGCCATCCATCCGGTTATTTTTGCTGTACGAACGTTAACTTCAATGCTTATTGGTTATCATGAAGGAACCGACTACGATTGGGGTGATGATACTGAAGATAAAGACCTGGATATGGCAATGACCATGTGTTAATTACCCAAATCTTTCAGGGGTAATCTGCTTGCCGTCGTCAATTAAATAAAGGAATCAGGAATTTTTAAACCCGCGCTCCCTAACCTGCGCAAAGCTCCCGGTTTTTAGGAAACTCATGATGAGCTGTCTGGTTTTGGCGTTGTTCATAATGAATGTATGATTGGAATTCACAATAACCGGCTCATTTTGCCCTTGCAAACGCGCTGAATCAGGAGGAACTTTCGCATCATAGCGCCCGGCGATAATGCCTATTTTTATGTTCGGAACCGGAACACGGTGTACATAGGAAGTTTGGTCAGAGCTCAACTCAGCCAATGGCTTTATTGGCGTCGTCAGCATAGGAAACATTTTGGTCGACATTTTTGCCAGCTTTGATCCCTGATTGGGCGGGGCCAGCATGATAAGGCACCCGATATTTTTTAATTGTTTTTGCGGTAAACCGGATAAAGCCTGTCGAGTAATAATGCCTCCCAGACTATGGGTGATAAAATTAATTTTTACACCCGGGTTTTTCTTCAATAAATTTTTTATAAACTGGTTTAAATAAAGCCCATGTTCCTGAATACTGTATTTTGGAGAGGGGTAACTGTAGGAGTAAACCTCATATCCCTGCCTCTTCAAATAATTTTTTAATGGCCACATGCTCAGGGATGTACGCATCAAACCATGGATTAGCACCACTATTTCCCGAGCCGGTTCTGATTGCACTTGTACTGAGGGAGAGCTTGTATGGATTTGCTTGTGTGAAGTGGGTAAAAAGGCATAAGCTTGGCCCATACACATTATTCCAAAGACTAATACCAGAATATACCGAGCCCATGGGAAACCTTTAAGAATGGTCTTGGTGGCCATTTTTTCCTTTTTTATTACTGTTAACCCTCACGTTTCATTGAATTAATATATCAGTTTCATAAAACTTTCCAATATAAATGCGAGTAAAATTTAAGGCGTATTAACAATCCATCCCACCCACTTTAATTATTAATTAACTATTTTGATAAATTTATGGATTTAATGTTTGATTTATGATAAATCTTTATCCACTTCCTTCTCGATAAATCACTCTGAAAATGATCTTTATTCCTTAAGTTGCATGGGCTTAGGACCTATTAATTCAAACCAATGAGGAGTTTATATGTTAAAAAAAATGATTGCAGCCACTCTGTCTCTAATCAATTTAGGTGCCGTTCTTCCGGCATACGCGAATGAGGATTTTAGCTGCAAGGTGGAAGTTGCTGTTGCGACTCCCCCTGTGCAATGGGATCAAAATGTAGCATTTAATGTGACCAATGAATTTGGGTTAAGTAAATCTCTTACCCTGATGGGTGGGAAATCTCCTCAATTTATTGAGAAAATCCCTTGTTCTCCAACTCCTTTAACCATCAGTGCAACTATATATTCAGTCCCCACTGCTTCTTTATTTCAAGGACCAGCTATTGGCCAGTGTGTACTCAAAGCCGGACAAGTCGTATTAAATGGTCCCGACAATAGTGTTTCTGTAGTATTTCCCTATGATTTTAATTGCTCCAATTAATTTGGAGCTTTGCCTACATTGCTGTAGGCAGGTACATCAATTTTTAAAGAGTGTCATCATCTCTCTGGCAACGCATTCCCCAACTTGCTCCCACACAAGTGAAGATTGCCCCCAGGAAAAAGAGCGTGAACATGATAAAAGCACCTGAAGTAAGATTTGCAGGCGTCACATTAACCTCTACTACTGCTTCATTCTGGCCATTTTTCATTGCTGAAGAGATTTTAGTAGTGCCCACAGGGGTGGTAATTTGGTTCACTGTTACAGGAACTGCCACTACAGTACGGGAAATGGAATTGGTATACGTCGCTACGGATTGACTTAACAGCCCTACCAGCATAGCCCCAAGGATTAATGCCACAACCCAGGTAAGAAAGCCATAGATAATTCCCAAATTATGTTCGGGGCAGTAAAGACGTCCGAGATAACCGGCCGTAAATCCTGCAACAAGCGTAGACACCGCCACCCCAATAATAATTCCTACCATTCCTCCTATAACTGCCAAGACAGAACCATTACTCATGGTTTTAAAAACGCTTAAGCCTATGGCGATACCGAAAAGATTCAATAAAAAACTCAAGCCTAAAGCAGTTAGGGCCCCTGCCAAAACAGCTGTCCAAGAAATACGTTTATTTGGATGGATGTGGCAATATTCTCGAACAGTTGTATTTTCACTTATCATTTGAATCTCCTTATCTCATGATGAATTTGCAGCTTCAGGGATACATGAAGTTTGCTCTATGGACTGTGTTGCAGTTTAAATGAATTTTACCCATTGGGTAATAAATTGTTTTTACTGAAAAATTAACCCAAGTACCTACTTTTTTCAAGAGCAGATACAATTGACCTGTCTATGCACAAAACCGATTGCTTTCCTCTAGGGTTCAGCTATTTGTTCTATATTTTTGACTATATTTGTTGCAATTGTGGTTAAGGGTAAATCATTATCATCTTTACCAAAAGGTTCTTCCAATTCTTCCGATAATATTTCCAACCCCAACAAGATATACACAATCATGACCATCATGGGAATAATGAGGAATCCAAAAGTATCTACCCACCCAAAAGGGAACATGATTGCATAAAAGAGTAATGCCTGTTTGACAAAAAAGGCAAAAGCAGGAGGAACATGGGTATTGGCAATTCGTTCACAACCACCAGTCATATCAATTAAATTGGCTATATGAATGTCCAAGGCTAGGTATTGTTCCAGGTGCAGCTTGTTTTCCTTTCGTAGCTGATTTAGCAATTGATACATTTTTTTTGTCACTAACAGTACCGGATTTTTTCCCTCCGCCTCGTGAATACACAAAGACAGTAACTCTGTATTAATCTCATTAGTCTCTTTTCGTAAGTGAGATTTAATAATAATGGGTAATTTTTTCAACCACTCATAAAATTCAGGGTATTGATCAAGGCCCACAAATGCATCGAATTTTAAGCCCAAATTTCGGCAATTATTCACGATTGAACCCCATAAAATCCTTCCTTCCCACCAACGCGAATAACTGGTATTCACTCTAAATCCAATAACTATAGTGAGAATAAAGCTGAAAATCAGATGAAACTGCCCTAAATTATAGCGGGTGGCCTTTTCAAAAAAATAAGCAATGATCACTGCATAAACGATCATAAAGATAATAATCGGCAATAATTTTCTAAAAACTTTTTCTTTATAAAACAAGAAAAGATGGGGAATCCAGGCTAAAAGATTATGTGATCTTGATTTCATCAAAACTTACCCTATAAAAAAATACAGTGTAGCTTGACTCTTATTTCAAAGCAAAAACCGATCGTGACATAAATCATTAAAAGAGTTTTAATATGCACGCCCCGATTCAAATAAAAGGATGTATAAATATGTTTACTTTCATTACCGGACTCCTAAATAGTGGACTTGAAGCATTCGATGAAACATTTAAAGATACCCCAGCCCATAAGATCGTTTTTGCGACAGCAGCACTTTATTTTATTTGGCAACAGTACCCTACAATAACGCAGGCCTATCGTTCCCGAAACAACACCACTTTGAAACAGCGTTTAATTGACATAGCCTACAGTTTGGGCAAAAATTTACCACCAGTAAAATCCTACTTGGATAAGGAACTGAATAAAGATCTGCAGAACACTAAAGACAAATTAAAGGAATTACGTGCACAAATGACCCTCCAAGATAAAATTCCTGAAAAAAAGACACCCGCAATTTTCCTTTTAAAAGAATTTGGTATAGCTCCGGAAGAATGTCTTTTTAATTTTGCTGGTATAAAAGAGGGAGACGAGGCCAGGCGATTTACTGTTAAGGAAGGAGATGGGAAGGATTCAGGTGCGCTTTATGCAGTTCATCCCCGGGAACTTACCGAATTACTTAAAGAGGTCTATGCAAAAAGTTCTTTAATCAATCCCCTGCACGATAAATGGCCACGGATTGTTGCCATGCAGGCTGAGATTATTCGCTGGTGCCAGGATTTATTTGGCGGCTCTAAAGAAGCTTATGGACTTATCACCCATGGAGGTACGACAAGTATTATTGAAGCCATGGCTGCTTATGTCACTCATGCACGGGCGAAAGGAATTAAAAATCCTGAAATTGTGGTACCGGAAACAGCACACGCAGCATTTAAAAAAGCAGCTGATTTGACCGGTGCCCGATTGATTACCGTTCCAGTTGATCCAAAATCCGGTGCTGTTAACGCACATGTAATGAGAAAATACATTTCGGGCAATACTGCCGTAATTGTGGGATCAGCTCCCTCTTTCATGTATGGTGTAAATGATCCAATCCCTGAGTTAGGGAAGGTAGCTCAGGAATTGGGTGTCCCATTGCATGTAGATGCATGCTTGGGTGGATTTTTAACTGCATTTCTGGAGACTTCTAAAACTCCTATGGATTTTCGCGTGAAAGGGGTTACTTCCATATCAGCAGATTTGCACAAATACGGTAATTGCCCTAAAGGCACTTCTGTTTGCCTTTTTAGTGAAGACTCCCCTGTTTTATCAGTATATGCTGCGCTAAACTGGTCAGGCGGGCTTTATACTACTCCCGGTATTTTAGACGGTTCAACCAGTGGGGCACGGGTTGCAGAAATATATACCACTCTCTCCTATTACGGACGTAAACAATATCAGGAAATCTCCAGGAGTATTATAACAATGCGCCAACGTCTGCAAGACAAGTTTGCCGAACTCTATAAACCTGATGCATCAGGAAAGCGCGACATCTATATTTTTGGAAACCCTCAATGGTCCGTTCTGGGTTTCCGGAGTGATACTTTGAACCCTCATTTTATTGCGAACGAGCTGGATAAGCGCGGTTGGAAACTGAATTCACTACAAAAACCTGATGGATTCCATTTGTGCTTGACTCATGTGCATACTTTAGTTGATCGCTTTGAAGATAAATTTATTAAAGACCTGCAAGAGTCGATAGAGGCCGTGAAGCAATATCCCGCTGACAAAAAACCTGAGGGTAACGTTAAAGTCTATGGAACCATAGGAATACTGCCTACCCAAGTACAAGAAGTAATATGCCGACAATACCAAAGAGCCCGCCTATATTATGAAGCGACATGTACCCAATTAGGATTTTTCTCAACCCCAGACAGACAAGAGAATAAAATGGATATTTCCGAAGAAAAGAAAGAACTCACCTTATAATTGTACGAATTATTATTTCAACCTGTAAATGTGTCATTCCCGCCTAAAGCGGGAATGACATAGACTTTCTACAACCACGCCGAAGACCGCATGGGGAGTACGAAAAACCTTAAGCCCATAGTTTTATTTTATTTTCGATCTCCAATGATAATGCCCGATGAGCCATATCTGTTGGATGAACTGAATCAGCAAAAAGATAATTGTTTGATGTTTGCTGGCATAAAATGGCTAATGGAGCGGTACAAACAGGATCGGTAACATTCTTAAATAAGAAAGAGATCCCATTTACTACTGTAGGCCTGCCCGCCAGTGCATTACTGATTAGATTATCCAAAGCCATATAAGTATCGAAATACAAAATCTTTACATCATGGTGTTTATAACGCTTCATCACAGCACCCAGCTTTTGATTTAACAAAGAATCAAACATAAAACTGAGATTTTTTATATCCGCTGGAAGCGATGGATTACCTATTGTGCCGGCCAATCGGGTTATAAAAGGCGTCACTCCGATGTTGGGCAAGGACAATACTACAATTCTTTTAGCACCTCGCGCACTAAGTGCTTCAACCTGCTGGACTATTTGAGTAGTCGTTTGGTCTATCAATTGCATGAAAGCAATTGGATTAAGTTGTGAGGCAATCCCTGACAGCATGTCATTCGCGCCGCCCCAAATGAAAAACATCGCCTTGGGATCCAACTTTTTGGGTACAGTGGCCAAATAGTTCTGAACTTGCCGGGCAATGGATGGAGCCCAATAAAAATTCACCCCAGGTTCCGCGACAACCCTGGCACCACCACAAGCATAATTAAATCCCTTGGGTAACAACACCGGCGTGGGTGGCGGTGGTCGGCTTGGATCAATATAGAGAGGAGTTGTATTGTTGGTTATCTTATCGTTAAGTGAAGGAAACAAGGTACCTGGAGGTAGAAGAGGTACACCCAGGATATCATGCGCCACATATTGGGACCATGTATAACCATTAAAAGTTGTAAAAGTTGGAGCTTTATCAGGTGTTCCATTGATAAGTGTAAAGGTATTATTGAAACCGCTATCAGATAAACTGTCACCAAAAAATACAAGCTGGGTAATTTCACTAAATTTCACTGCTTGAGCGTTATTAGGCAGAATACAGAACGTAAACATACCGACCAACACCAGCAATTGGGTTTTGGCATGTAATATCATTTTTCTTATTTTTGCTAACATTCAATTATCTCCTTATAATGACTTAGCAGCTGTAACGTAAGCCCAGTGATACAATATTCTCTGTCCCTTTGTAATCGGCACTGGCCTGATTTATTTCTAAAGGTGCATCCACACCCGGTATTCCTGCATTGACCTGAGCGGTGTTTATAGATTGTTTATGAATAAAAATATGCGAATAGGCTGCGTCAACGGAAAAATGATTATTTACCAGATAGCTAAGTCCCAAATTTAACCAATACTTATCGGAGTCAGGCAATAAGGAATTACGATTTTCAGAGTCTAATGGTGACTGATCCCAGGCAAACCCGCCACGTAAGGTCAGAGAAGAGTTATAACGATAATCGGCACCTAAAGCACCAAAAAAGGAATTGTGCCATTTCATGGGAACTCTATAAACAGGCTCATACGCATCCGGGATTGAAACCAAAATATCATCCAAGTAATCCCAGAAATTCACCTGGGCCGTTGCTTTCAGAGTCCATTGTTGAATATCTCGAGCAACACCGATGGTTAAAACCCCTGGTGTTCTTAATGTATGACTCACCGAAGTTTCACTATTAAACAAAAAGGTATTTGCAGGCGACGGAACAATATCACCAATAATCGTATACTGCTCGCCGTGGCCGCTTAGTTTTGTGGAGATTTCTGACCGATAGCTCACGCCAATGCGCGTCATTGAATCCATTTGATACAAGGCACCAACGGTATAGCCATAACCCCAGCCATCACTCTTCAAATAAGTTGGTTCTGTTGCTGCAATCAATTCATCAATGGGAGGAATCCCCGTATTAATTCCATTAAAGTGGGAGAAAATAGTTTTTAAATACTGAGCTTGAAAACCCGCTCCCAACGATAATTTTTCATGAATTTGGTAAGATAGTGAGGGGTTAATGTCAACAGAGTTAATCTCGGTTTTTACTGACGCATAGCGTAACACTGAATCTTCAGAGTATTTATTATATAAATAGAATGGCTCAACTACGGCTAATCCCACAGTCAACTTATCGATGGGGGTACGCCATCCCATATAACCTTGAGGAATGAATACTGCATTACTGATGTTGTGTTCTGCGGGGTCTCCTTGCACAGAGCCCACAATAGCTGAGGGCGGCATGCCGGGAACAAAAAAAGTATGGGTAGCCATTCCATCATACATGCTTATTTCAGGGATAAATTCACTGGCGGCGACATATATTTGGTTTTGCTGTAATGCAGATAATGTGGCCGGATTGTTAAATAAGGCCGAGACATCATTAGCAGCAGCTGCAGAGCCGGCCATCGCAGAACCTTGCAAACTGGGACTGGTTTCATTTAACTGAAAGCCTCCCGCATATACGGGTAAAGCAACAATAAACTGAGACATCACAACAGCAACTGCAAACTCCTTGCTTAATAAACGTGAATCACTCACCTTGGACTCCTTTCTTCTTTTCAGTGCAGTTCATTTTAAAAAACCCGCACTTACCTTGTCAGATTTATGAGAAAAGTTCAAATTTATTTTAACTTTTTCTTTTAAAAATTAGGCATTTACGCCGACTTAAGCAGCATACTTCGCAATTAAGCCAGGAGGGGCGTTTTAGAGGTCCTGAAAAAAAGAAAACCATGATTAGCAAGGTTTCAGAGAAGCTACCGCTATACTCCTTTGACTTAGGGGAATAATCTTGTCTTTAAAGCAGATTGCCCCCTGCCTTTAAGCCGGTTAAGATAGAGGTAATTAAACAATCTAAGGAATGGATTGATGCGTGATTTTTTTCAAACTCCCCCGAAATTGGGTAATCAATATGAAGAAGATCGGGTACTTAAGTCTTATCTGGAATGGAAACTTCCTTCTTCCATGTTGAACGAAATTCAACCTGAATTGCATCATCTGGGTCAACGCGTTATCGAAGACATCCTTAAATTGGGCCAAGAGGCTGAAGCTTGTCCGCCTCGACATATACCTTATGATCCCTGGGGAAAGCGCATTGACCATATCCAAGTATCCCCAGCATGGAAGGAACTCGATAAAATCTCCGCGCAAGAGAAACTAATCGCTATAGGGTATGAACGTAAGCACGGTGCTTTCTCCCGTATACATCAATTTGCCAAATTGTATCTGTTCCATCCCTCATCAGCAATTTATACATGTCCTCTCGCCATGACCGATGGGGCTGCACGTGCATTGGAACTTCACGCTGATGAATCATTAAAGAAACATGCACTTCCTCATCTAATTTCTTCAGATCCCAATTTCTTCTGGACCTCGGGCCAATGGATGACTGAACGTACAGGCGGCTCCGATGTCAGTGGAACCTCCACAATTGCAAGACCAGAAAATTCACATTTTCGTCTTAGCGGCGTTAAATGGTTTACTTCTGCCACAACCTCACAAATCGCTATGACCCTTGCCCGTATTGAAGGAGCCCCTGAAGGCAGTAAAGGATTGAGTTTGTTTTATCTGGAACTGCGGAATCAAATGGGTAAATTAAACGGAATCCGTATCAATCGACTAAAAGAAAAGCTAGGAACTCGTGCCCTGCCTACTGCGGAATTGACCCTGGAAAATGCCACTGCCCTACTCGTTGGAGAAGCCGGGGACGGGGTTAAAAAGATTTCCTCTCTATTTAATATCACGCGCATTTACAATGCCTGTTGTGCTGTCGGTTATATGCGCCGTGCCCTTGCACTGGCTCGAGATTATGCTACAAAACGTGTCGCTTTCGGGCATACGCTATCAAAGCACGTACTGCATCTGGAAACATTGGCCAACATGCAAATGGAATTTACGGCAGGATTTCATCTCGT
The DNA here is from genome assembly GCF_000236165.1 of Fluoribacter dumoffii NY 23. NCBI lineage: Bacteria > Pseudomonadati > Pseudomonadota > Gammaproteobacteria > Legionellales > Legionellaceae > Fluoribacter > Fluoribacter dumoffii. The sequence continues at coordinate 2,479,922 of NZ_CM001373.1, forward strand.
ATTCCATGCCATTGAATTATTAGGTAAGGATGAATCAGGTGAAGCAACAGAAAAAGAGCAAGGGGTGTTAAGGCTTTTAACCCCTCTTGTAAAACTTTATACAGCAAAACAAGCCATCGCCTTAGTAAGCGAAGCTCTAGAAGCCTTCGGCGGCGCGGGTTATATTGAAGATACCGGCCTGCCTCAATTATTGAGAAACGCGCAGGTTCTCTCTATATGGGAGGGGACAACCAATATTTTAAGTCTTGATGCTTTACGAGCAATGCATAAAGAAAATGCTGCGGAATTTTTTCTTGAGGACCTTTACCAACGGTTGGGCCAAATCAATCGTAAGGAACTTATTCAATCACAAGTAAAAGTAAAGGCAGCGATAAAAAAAATAAAAAACCACCTTATTTCCATGCCTGAAATGACTAACGCAGCGCAGCAAGCTGGAGCACGGCAACTTGCGTTTGCATTGGCACAAACTTACGCGGCCAGTTTGTTGTTAGAGCATGCCCAATGGTCTTTGCAAAACAATAAGGATATTCTTCCCGTTATTACCGCCAATCGCTGGTGTGAAAAAAATCTACCCGAGCTGGTTTCATTTTCCAAAAGCTACAGTAATGACTCGCAAATACTGGCTATGGATTATGATGAATTTCATGAGTAACCTATTAGAAAAGCCTGGTTGGGAAAAAAATATTCGAGCGAAAAAAAAGATAAAAACACCCTCAATTCAAATCAATGCAGATTTTTTTTAAACATTTTTTTACAGGAGAGCAGAGCGGATGCCGTGCGTTTTCGTTCATAAAAAAATCTTGCATTCTGCCCTAAAGCTCTTTATTGTTAAAATCGTCAAATTACTAATCATATGAAAATTAAGGGAATTTATGAAGAAATTAGGACTAGTAATCAGTTTCTTGTTTTTCTTAAATGATGGGTTTGCCAAAAGCCCAATTGTTGCCCCGCAACCCACTTCGTGTATTACTGGCAGCTTCAGTTCAACGGGTACAAATAGCTGGCAAACCGTTTCATTGAAGTTGACCAACAATTGCGAGCAAACGGTAGATTTTCAAAATTCAACCGTAACTTTTTCCAACGGCAGTAACCTAAATACTTCTTTTTGGGGGAACTTCTCTCCATTGTCTTATCCAGTAAATAATTTGCAAATTACCTCACAACCCCAAAGCGGGACTTATTTATCAACGCTTTCATTAGAATTTCCCACCTACCCTGGCGCAAACAGCAAACTGCCCAAGGGAAGTTCATTTACTATTATTTATGGGGAACCCAAGGCAGATTATATCGCCGATAGCGTCCAGGTTTATTTAAGCTCCCCGGCATCAACGGGAAATATCAATTTAATTAACTCTACAAGCAAACCTGCCAACATAACCCAACCTTATGCTCTGGTTAACTTGACATTGAATGGACAAACGATAAATGTACAGGTTCCCTGGGCTGGTCAACAACAGGTATCCGGACTTGCTGCGGGAACTTATACCGTTTCTCCAACTAATATTACAGACAGTAATGGAGTCGTATACCAAGGGGTAGCAAATCCGGCAAGTTTAACAGTTTCTGCAAGCACAACGGTTTCTTCCTCAATTTCCTACAGTCCAATGCAAACAACAGGAAATATAAATATTAATCTCGCTGCATTACCGGCTCAAATATCAGGTTATTCGGGCAATCCAATTGTCACTTTAACCCGCTTGGATAATCAAAGCGCAATGAATGCACAAGTGAATTGGAGTTCAATCAATGTAATCAGTCAATTAGTCAATGGCATCAGCTACACATTTACCACTCCAGTAATAACCTATAACGGGTATAAATGTACCCCTGCATTCAGCCCAACAACTGCTACCGCAGCTGTTTCTGCACCCACAGTACAACTTGCCTACAGTTGCGTTCAAGTCGCCCAAGACAGCATTCCTGTTAGTGTAACCGGAGCACCGCCTGAGCTTTCTTCCATTAATGTCTCCTTTACTCCGAGCGGAAATGGCTCCTCTGTAAATGAGACAATTCCATTAAATAATGGAGCAGGATCAGCCAATGTGAGTTTAATTGATGGCGTGGTTTACACAGTCAGCGCCACCTCAGTTAATGGTTATACAATAAGCTATTCTCCTCAGCCGCTAACTGTCTCGGCCTCCGCTGCAGAGACTATTACTTATACCCAAAGCATAAATGCCGGCGGCAGAATTATAGGTTATCTCCCTGGGTGGAATACTCCACCTACAGCTACAGCCTTGGCGAATGCTGGGTATACTCATGTCCTTGTAGCCTTCGGGGTTTTTAGTACCACAAACCCTGGCCAAATTACGTCGGCATTCGATACCGTCTCGGCAAGCTACATCCAATCATTGCATGATGCGGGCATTAAAGTGCTCCTCTCTTTGGGTGGAGCCTCATCAAGCATTGCAAACACTACAGTTAATTTCCATCAGGTATTGGCAGCAGCTTCCTCACCTGCAGCATTTGAACAAAGTTTTATTAGTTCATTAGAAAACCTGATCGCCCAATATCACTTTGATGGTTTTGATTTTGATATTGAAAGCGGTTTAAATGCAGGAGGAACATTCACTAACCCTACAGGTGATATCGCTGTTTTAGCTAACATCATCAACACAATGCATGCAAATCACCCCAATTTACTTCTTACCCTGGCGCCGCAAACAGCCAATGTTGCGGCTACTTCGGGCTTTGATGCGACGTGGGGAAATTATGCCTCCCTGGTGATGCAAACCCACCAATCTTTAGCATGGGTAGGCATTCAAATGTATAATGCGGGGTGTACCTATGGCATAGATTTAATTTGCTATGATCCTAATAATACCAATAGTCCCAATGCTTCCGTAGCAATGGCCACTGATTTACTGGAAAACTGGCCGGCAACCACAAGTTCAGGACAGCAAACCGGATTCCAGCCCTATATAAGCTATTTAACTCCCTCCCAAGTAGTTTTGGGTTATCCTGCCCCTAATGCATCGGGACAAAGTGATGGCTCCCCCGCTGCAGTTATCAGTACCATCAAACGGGCAATACAGTGTTTGCGTACGGGTGTTGCCAGTCCATCAAGTTGTGATACCTACATCCCACCACGAACTTATCCGGGATTTGGGGGTGTTTTTGACTGGGAAATCATTCATGACGAAAACAATAATTATAACTTTGCGACCAGTCTGGTAAACTGTGTCATTCAAGGCAATTGTAATTAATGTAATGGGGTGCAGCGTAGCGGACCCCAAACGAGGAATTGATTCCCTTCCAGTACCTCCATTCTGCCCGCTCTCCTCAGCGGGCTTTGTTGAACAACAGTTTGGAAATTCAACTGTATTTGTCATTTCATGCTGCAGAAATGAATATATTCTTCAACAAACCTGGCAGAGCGGAAGAGGGAATTATTTTTGACGTCATGAGAATACAGCATGGAACACTCCGAGTTAGTTTTGATAGCAATGGCATTTCTCTTAGGTATCCGCCATGGTTTTGATTTGGATCATTTGGCAACCATCGATTCGATTGCACGAATTGTCAGCGCACGTCAAACATTGGCCAAATTTACGGGATTTTTATTTTCTCTCGGACATGGTCTTGTTGTCATTTTAATCAGCTTGATTATCGGCAACAGGGTTAAACCCTTACTCGTTCCTCAATGGCTGGAAGGATTAGGAAATGGTATCTCCATCACCTTTTTATTAATTTTTGGCGTGTTAAATCTTTGGAATGTGTTCCTGACACCCTCCCGCCCCCCTCTTCCAACCAGTTTAAAAAGCTATTTAGCAAAAAAATTAAACCAGAAATCTGTAAATCCTTTCTTTATCCTGTTGATTGGAGCTCTGTTTGCTCTTTCTTTTGACACTGTAAGCCAAGTGGTTTTGTTTTCTCTTTCTGCCAAAGCTGCGTCAGGCTGGTTATTTTCAGGAATACTTGGCGTCTTTTTCATGCTTGGAATGATGCTCTCTGATGGATTAAATGGATTGTTTGTTTCAAGCTTGATCCAGCGTGCTAATTCAGTATCTCTTTTATTTTCTCGATTGGCCGGACTGATGGTTGCTGCTTTTAGTCTAATTATTGGTATGATTAATTTAATCAAAATATATAATCAAACATAATACAGGTTAAACAATGCATGAATTATGGGTGTGTAAGAGCATTCTCGAAATTATTAAACAGAAAGCGGCGGCAATACCCTGTACACGTGTAAAAAAAATTATTTTGGAAATTGGCCAACTTGCTGCAATTGAGAAAGAATCGCTAATTTTTGGTTTCAAAGTAATTACTGCAGGAACAATCGCAGAAAATGCAGAACTTCATATCATTGATATTCCAGCTGAAGCCCTCTGCGAATCGTGTCAAAAGCGAAATCCTTTGCAACAATACTACGATCCTTGTCCGAGTTGTGGAAGTCATGCATTACAGGTTATTCAAGGTGAAGAATTACAAATTAAATCTATGGTGGTTGAATAATGTGCGGAATATGTGGTTGTACTGAAGAACAAAATGAAATGCATCATCATGAGCATCATACTCATGGGTCTATGTCTCATCATGATGATGAACATCTGATTCATGTAGAGCAAAGTATATTGGCTCAAAACCAGCAATTTGCGCTCAATAACAAACAATACCTGATTAAAAAGAATATTTTGGCGTTGAATCTCATGTCCAGTCCAGGTTCAGGAAAAACCACCCTATTAGCAAAAACTATAGAGGATTTAAAAACTGAGCTGGAGAGTGCAGTATTAGTTGGTGATCAACAAACAGACTACGATGCAAAATTAATCAAAGCCAGTGGGGGTAATGCCTTACAAATCAATACAGGGAAAACCTGTCATTTGGATGCGCACAGGGTGAGTCATGCTTTGGAAAATATTCCACTTAAAGAAAACTCACTCTTGTTTATTGAAAATGTAGGCAATCTCGTTTGTCCTGCTTTATTCGATTTAGGCGAACAGTTTAAAGTGGTCATCCTCTCTGTAGCAGAGGGCGAAAATAAGCCTTTGAAATATCCTGACATGTTCCGTTGTGCTGATTTGTTACTCATTACGAAAATGGATCTCCTCCCTTATGTGAATTTTAATCTCGATAAATGTATTGAGTATGCGCGGCAAATAAAACCCACTATTGAAATCTTGACCCTTTCAGCAATGAGTGGTGATGGTTTGCTAAATTGGTATGGATGGCTAAGGCAAAAACTTCTAGATACCCGCGGGAATCCATGAAACGATTAAGGATAAACATTCAAGGGCAAGTCCAGGGTGTGGGTTTTAGACCTTGTGTTTACCGGATTGCCAGACACCTAGCGCTCACAGGATGGATTCAAAATACTAGTTCCGGGGTATTGATTGAAGCACAAGGGATTTTGGTTAATCAATTGATACCTCATGTACAAAAAAAATTGCCTCCGCTTGCCAAGATCACCCAAATTCAATCGGCAACCATCTGTTCAATCGCTAATGAAATTTCTTTTAAAATAATTGAAAGCCAAGAGGGGAAGGTCAATACCATCATTACCCCCGATGCGAGTATTTGCCCTCAATGCCTACAGGAACTTTTCGATCCTCAAAGCCGCTATTTTCGCTACCCTTTTTTGAATTGTACTCATTGTGGCCCTCGCTTCACCATTACCCGCAATCTCCCTTATGATCGCAAGCAAACTTCAATGGCTCTCTTCCCTTTATGTCCGGATTGTCAGACAGATTACAGCAATCCTGAAAACCGGCGCTACCATGCCCAACCTACCGCTTGTTTTCATTGCGGCCCGCAGCTCTCATTACCGATAGAAGAACTAGCACACTCTATTTTGCAAGGCGAAATTATTGCCTTAAAAAGCCTGGGGGGATATCAACTTATTTGTGATGCCCGCAATAAAGCTGCCGTAGCTCGGCTGCGCGCACGAAAAAACCGCGACACCAAACCTTTTGCTCTGATGGTTGCAAACAGCTTGAGCGCAGAACGGATTGTCACCATGAGCCAGCAAGAACGAGAATTATTAGAAAGTATTACCCGCCCAATTGTTTTACTCGAAAAAATAAATGAACCCGATTCATTCACTTCTGAGGTTGCTCCGGGTTTAAATACTTTAGGCATAATGCTTCCTTACACGCCGTTGCACTATTTACTTTTTAATGCTTTTGCTGGAAATAAAAATGGCGGTGCATGGTTGAATGAGCCTCAAGAGCCAATCCTAGTAGTCACCAGCGCCAATATAGGCGGCGAACCGCTGATTATCGAAGATGAGAGTGCCAAATTCTATCTTGATACCATAGCCGATAAAGTAATCTCCTATAACCGACCTATTGTTACCCGCGTGGACGATTCAGTAATGCGTATGGTGCTTCATCGCCCCATGTTTATTCGTCGTTCTCGAGGTTTTGTACCTGCTCCTATTGAACTGCCTCATGAAATTCCACCCACGCTGGCAGTAGGCGGGCATCTCAAAAATACTTTTTGTATTACGCGTGGTAATGAAGCATTTATTTCCCAACACATTGGCAGTTTGGATAATAAAGCAACAATTGAGTTCTTCCATGAATCATTGAGTCATTTGCTACGGTTTCTCGATGTAACCCCAGAGCGTATTGCCCATGACATGCACCCGGATTTTTATACAACGCGCTTTGCCATAAATTCTGGGATACCCGCTTTTGCTATACAGCATCATCATGCGCACATGGCTTCAGTAATGGCAGAGCACGGTATTAATAAAACCGCCTTGGGATTGGCGCTTGATGGCTATGGATATGGAAATCAAGGTGAAGCCTGGGGTGGTGAATTATTTTTACTTGAACAGTCAACGTATATTCGGCTTGGCTCTTTTCTTCCTCTTTTGCAACCCGGTGGAGAAATTGCAGCACGCGAACCCTGGAGAATGGCAGCAAGTGTTTTACATAGTTTAGGACAAGGTGATGAAATTGCACAACGATTTTCTGAGTATCCCCAAGCCCATGGGGTCCATCACCTTCTAAATAAAAAAATAAACTGTCCCAGCACCAGCAGTTGTGGTCGCTTGTTTGATGCAGTGAGTGCGTTACTGGGGATCCAATTGGTTTCCCACTATGAGGGGCACGCTGCAATGCGCCTGGAAAATCAGGTCACCCAGGTACAAATAATGCCAGAAGGATGGCAATTACAGGAGGGTTTTTTTGATATGATGCCTACGTTAAAATTTCTCGCCAACCGTATTGAGCCCGTAACCGGTGCGAATCTTTTCCATGGGACGCTTATTGCCGGTCTTGCAGAATGGGTTAATAAGATGTGTCGAGAAAGAGGAGTTGATGTGGTAGTATTAAGCGGAGGCTGCTTCTTGAATCAGATATTGGCCGAAGGATTAACTACAGCCTTAAGAAAATCTGGTATCATCTCTTTTTTACCACACGCTCTTCCACCTAATGATGGAGGAATTTCTCTTGGACAAGCCTGGATTGCCGGGAATTTGTAAAGTGTACTATGTAGCTTGGACGCAGTGCAGCGAACCGGGTGTTAATAATCATTCATGTCTTAACCAGGGTTATATTGCACTACACCCTGGGCATGGAAAAAGGGATAGTTTATGTGTTTGGCATTACCTGCGCAAATTACTCAAATTCTTGATGATGCTCGAGCGATAGTAAACGTAGGGGGCATCACTAAAGAAATTTCTACAGCTTTACTGGAAGAGGTCGCTCCTGGGGATTATGTAATTATTCATGTTGGCTATGCATTAACACGGCTTGACGAGTATGAAGCCCAGAAGACCTTAAGTTTATTTGCTCAAATGGCGCAGGAAATGTCCGTATGAAATATATCGAAGACTTCAGGAATGCTGATTATGCAAAAGCACTTGCTAGAAAAATTGCTGCACAAGTGATACCGAATCGATATTATCAATTCATGGAGTTTTGTGGGGGGCATACCCATGCAATCCATCGTTATGGAATTCCAAGTTTGTTACCCAAGAACGTGGAAATGATCCATGGTCCCGGATGCCCGGTATGTATTTTACCTATTTCCATCACCGATAAAGCCCTGGCTTTGGCCTCATTACCCAATGTGATTCTTTGCAGTTATGCAGACATGCTGCGTGTCCCGGGTAGCGGACAAAAAAATTTATTACATGCCAAGGCAACCGGGGCAGATGTGCGAATGATTTATTCAGCAAGTGATGCGTTGAAAATTGCACAGGAAAACCCGCAAAAAGAAGTCGTATTTTTTGCCATTGGTTTTGAAACTACAACCCCGCCCACAGCAGTAATAATTCATCAAGCAAGGAAATTGAAGCTCCATAATTTCAGCGTTTTTTGCAATCATGTTTTAACACCAGTTCCAATGAATTATTTGCTGCAAACTAATGAAGTTAAACTTGATGGATTTATTGGCCCTGCCCACGTCAGCATCGTCATTGGCAGCCAACCCTATGAAGCAGTATGCAAAAAATACAAAAAGCCTATTGTAATTTCTGGCTTCGAGCCTTTGGACTTGTTGCATTCTATTTTAATGTTAATTCAGCAAATTAATGAAAATCGATGTGAGGTAAAAATTCAATATACCCGTGCAGTTACCCACTCTGGAAGCTTACTGTCACAACAAATAATGGATGAAGTATTTGAAATTAGGGATCGGTTTGAATGGCGCGGTTTAGGCTTTATCCCCCTAAGTGCGTTAAAGATCCGGGAAGAATATGCTGAATTCGATGCAGAGAAACGTTTTAATCTCCCGGATTTCGTTTCCCAGGAGCACAAACAATGTATTTGTGGTGAAGTACTTCGTGGTGTAAAAAAACCAATGGAATGTAAATTGTTTGAGAAAGTATGTTCGCCGGAGAACCCTCTGGGATCCTGCATGGTGTCTTCTGAAGGTGCATGTGCTGCGGTATATGCTTATGGACGGGTAAATCGATGATTGAAGCAACAATAACCAATAAAAGAAAGTCGCCAAAACTTAATATTCGGGAAGGAATCATAAATCTGGCTCATGGCAGCGGTGGAAGAGCTATGGCCCAATTGATCGAACAAATGTTCTTAACTGCATTTGATAATCAATGGCTGGCTGAGAGAAATGACCAGGCTCTCTTTTCCGTATCTGCCGGCCGAATGGTCATGACTACAGATGCCCATGTTATATCCCCCCTGTTCTTTCCGGGCGGGAATATTGGCTCCCTGGCTGTTCATGGAACAGTAAATGACATTGTGATGTCAGGCGCCAAACCCTTGTATTTATCTGCCAGCTTTATCCTGGAAGAAGGGTTTCCCTTGGCCGACTTGCAAAAAATCGTCGAGTCTATGGCTGCCGCGGCACAACAAGCGAATATTGCTATTATTTCTGGTGATACCAAAGTAGTCGAACGCGGAAAAGGAGATGGCATCTTTATTACCACTACAGGGCTCGGGGTAGTTCCTGAAGGAGTCCATATTTCCGGAAATAGAGCAAAACCCGGTGACCAGGTGCTGGTTAGCGGATCTATGGGCGATCATGGCGTTGCAATTATGGCGCATCGGAATAACTTGCAATTTCAAACCAAAATTCAATCTGATACTGCCTCCCTACATGATTTGGTCTCTTACATGATTGCGGCCGTACCTGACATTCACTGTATGCGCGATCCTACCCGCGGGGGTTTGGCAACCACATTAAATGAATTTGCACTGCAATCCAATGTGGGTTTTATTATTGATGAAAATAAAATACCCATTCGTACCGAAGTAGCCGGAGCATGTGAGTTATTAGGGCTTGATGCCTTATATGTGGCTAATGAAGGAAAATTGGTTGCCATTTGCGCCCTTGATGATGCAGATACCTTATTAGCGGCAATGCGATCACATCCCTTAGGAATGCATGCAGAAATTATTGGTGAAGTAGTTGAGGATCCACATCATTTTGTGCAACTTAAAACAAAACTTGGAGGCATGAGAATTGTCGATTGGTTAACGGGCGAACAATTACCACGAATTTGTTAATGTGAATTAATGCTGTCAGCTGCGGTGTGCCATCGGTAAGTTAAGCATTTCCAGGTTCCACTGCGCTGCCCAAACCCCAAAGCAAACAAATATCCAGGGTTAAGGAATTATATGACCGTGAATAAAATAAGCTATTTCATGCCTTATTCTAAATTACAAGAGTTGCTGTATATCCTCAATAATGCGGGGTACTCTTGTATTGGCCCTCAAGTACGAGATGGCGCCATTATATATGATGTGCTAAAACACACAGATCAACTACCCTGGGGGATCCGCGATCACCAAACCCCGGGAGGTTATCAATTAGAACAAATAAAAGAACATAAGGCTTTTGCCTTTGCGAACGGGCCGCAAGCAATCAAACCCTTGCTATTCAAACCCCAGGAGACCGTCTGGAAAGTAAAACGGGACCCGGAGGGCAAGTTAATATTTCAACCTCATCAAGATAAAGAACAACCTATTGCAATAATTGGTGCGCGTTCTTGCGATTTGGCAGCAATGAGCATTCAAGATAAAGTGTTCCTTGAGGGCCCACATCCGGATCCGCGTTATAAAAAACGCCGTGAGCAGTTATTTGTGGTTGCGGTCAATTGCTCCTATTCTTCCAATAATTGCTTTTGCGTTTCAGCGGGTACAGGACCTGAGGTAAAAAACCCTTTCGATATTCTTATGACTGAAATTGATGAGGGTTTTGTGATGCATATTGGCAGCAAAAAGGGGCAAACAATACTTGCCGCCCTGGATCTATCCAAAGCAAAAGCAATCCAATGTAAAAAAGCCGATAAAACCATACACCAAGCAGCAGCAATGCAAACGAAAAGAATTCCTTTGGAAAATAAACGGGAATTACGCGATTTATTGTTCGCCAATTTAAATCACCCAAGATGGGAAGACGTTGCTCAAAGATGTTTATCATGTGGTAATTGCACCTCGGTTTGCCCTACATGTTTTTGTCATAGCGAGGTAGAAAATCCAGGTTTGGATGGCCAAAGCAGCGAACACCAACGTGAGTGGGACTCTTGTTTTACAGCAGGTCATAGCTACTTAAGTGGAAAAGTAATCCGTGATGACACCCGTAAACGCTACAGGCAATGGTTGACTCATAAGGTTGGCAGTTGGTTTGATCAATTTAATACAAGCGGATGCGTGGGGTGCGGACGTTGTGTTACCTGGTGTCCGGTCGGCATTGATATCACTGAAGAATTGGCAGCAATTTCCGGTGAATCCAATGTGAGAATTAATGAAAATGAATAAACCCATTCCTGATCCTTATTTACCGCTTGAAGCCCTTATTGTAGATAAAATTGAAGAGTCTGCGACAATTTTTACCTTGCATTTACGTTTTCTCGATCCTCAACACCATCAACAATTTCTGTTTTATCCAGGGCAGTTTAATATGCTTTATCTTTATGGGGTGGGTGAAGTGGCTATTTCAATTGTTTCCGATCCCGAACAAAAGGAAATTCTAACACATACCATTCGAGCCATTGGCCGAGTCACCAAAGCGTTACAAAAACTTAAACCTGGGGAGCGAATTGGAGTGCGTGGCCCTTTTGGACGTGGCTGGCCGCTTGAACAAGCAAAAAATAAAGATGTTATTGTCCTCACAGGAGGATTGGGATGCGCTCCTTCGGTTTCCATTATTGAATACATTTTGGCACGCCGCGAACAATACGGTAAATTGAGTATTCTCCAAGGAGTAAAACATAGCGATGATTTTATTTTCAGAAAACAATATGACATCTGGAAAAAATCTCCAAACACAATAATTCATATCGCAGCCGATCAAGCGGGCCCAAAATGGCCATGGTCCGTTGGCTATGTTACAGATATGATTGATAAACTGCATCTGAATCCTGTAAATTCAATAGTGATGATGTGTGGGCCAGAAATGATGATGAATACCGCGGTGAAGGTATTCAAACAAAAGGGAATGGCAGAGGATAGCCTTTATTTAAGCATGGAAAGAAACATGGAATGTGGTATAGGACAATGTGGTCATTGCCAATATGGGGGTCTTTTTATTTGTAAAGATGGTCCGGTATTTGCTTATTCAGAAATCAAAGAATTATTTAATGAACCAGGATTTTAGAGACCATGAAGCCTCGTTTGGCCGTACATAAATTTACTTCCTGTGATGGATGTCAATTGGCCTTTTTAAATGCCGGAGAGGCCTTGCTTACTCTTTCCGACATGGTTGATATGGTTCATTTTTCTGAAGCAGGAGCAGTTGATTTGGATGCATCCGTGGATATCGCCTTTGTTGAGGGAAGCATCTCCACTCCCGATGAAGAAATGCGCATAAAAAAGATTCGCGAGAACAGTAAATATTTAATTACCATCGGTGCTTGTGCCACTGCAGGTGGTGTGCAAGCTTTGCGCAATCTTGCCGATGCTAAAGAATGGGTGAGCAGTATTTATGCTTCCCCGGAGTACATCCATAGCCTGAGTACCTCAACGCCAATTTCATCTCACGTGAGGGTGGATTGGGAGTTATGGGGCTGTCCTGTAAATAGCCACCAGGTTTTGGAGGCAATCCGTTTTTTACTCTCCAATGCATCCCCGCGCATCAAAGAAGATTCCGAATGTTTGGAGTGCAAGCGAAAAGGGAATGTATGTGTTTTGGTCACTAAAAAACAACCCTGTATGGGACCTGTAACCAAACTTGGGTGTGGCTCTCTTTGTCCTTCAGTAGGACGGGGATGTTATGCGTGCTATGGTCCCAAAGAAAATCCTAACCCTCCAGCATTGGGCAAGAAGTTTGAACAACTAGGTTTGAACCAGGAAGCCATTGCACAAAAATTTCTGCATATTAATAACCAGGCGCCGGCATTTAACAAAGCAGGTACTTACTTTAAGGGAATTAAAATCAGCAATGAGTAATTCGATTTCCATCAATGTTCCCATTTTAGCGCGCGTCGAAGGTGAAGGAGCGCTGGAGTTGGGTATCCATGATCACAAAATTACCAAATTACAATTAAAAATCTATGAACCCCCAAGATTGTTTGAAAAGTTTCTCGAAGGCAGAAGCTATACTGATGTTTTGGATCTTGTAGCGCGAATCTGCGGGATATGTCCTGTTGCGTATCAAATGAGTGCGACGCAAGCCATTGAACATTGTTTCGGCCTGCAACCCTCCCCTTGGGTACGGGAGATGCGCCGGCTTTTTTACTGTGGCGAATGGTTGGAAAGCCATAGCATGCACATTCATTTTTTAGCATTGCCCGATTTCTTAGGATTTAAATCGGCCCCGGAAATGGCAAAAAGTTATCCTCAAGAAGTCCGACGGGGCATCCGTTTACAATCATTTGGTAATGAATTGATTAAATTATTTGGGGGCCGTTCGGTGCATCCTGTTGGGGCGTGCGTAGGTGGATTTTATAAAGCCCCCACCCCAGGAGAAATCAATGTCCTATTGGAAAAAGCAAAAGCACGTGTGGAAGATTGTGAGGCTTTAATTCGTTGGCTTGCGGAATGTTCCTTTCCAGATAACTCTCATGATTTTACCTGTGTTTCCCTTTATCATCCTACTGAATACCCGTTTAATGAGGGAAGACTGGTCTCCAATCATGGATTAAATATTAGCATCGAGGAATTTGATTCCTACTTTAAGGAAAAGCAGGTTTCTTACTCCACTGCTTTACATTGCCTATTGCAAAATAAGCCTTATTTGGTTGGCCCTCTTGCCCGGGTAAATAATTGTTTTGGACACCTTCCCGTACCTATTCATCTTCTTTTGCAGGAGTTAAAAATACACTTCCCTTCCCGGAATATGTATCACAGTATTTTTGCCCGGGCAGTGGAAATTTATTTTTGTGTTTTGGAATCCATACGCATTATGGAACAGTATGAACTGCCTAAAGAAGCGCATCATGAGGCTAAACCCCGTGCAGGAACAGGATTCGGATGTACAGAAGCCCCCCGCGGCACTTTATGGCAACAGATCCAATTGAGTGACGAGGGAAAAGTACAATCGGCCCGAATAGTACCGCCGACCAGTCAAAATCAGGCACGCATTGAGGAAGACTTACGCCTTTCTTTAGTACAATATGGTCTTGAAAAAGAGGAAGACTTATTACGTGCTTACAGTGAAATGATTATTCGCAATTATGATCCCTGCATTTCCTGTTCTACCCATTTTTTAACCCTCAAAGTAAAACGAAAATGAAATGCATCAAAGTACTAGGGATTGGCTCTCCTTTTGGTGATGATCAGGCAGGCTGGAACGTCGCAAATACTTTATCGCAAAAAATATCCATGTATCCGCATCTTGCCCCATTTGTACTCATCGAAAGCCACGATCGGCCAAGTATTCGATTAATCGAATTTATGAGAGGCTCTCCTACTGTTTTTATCATTGATGCCGTTAAGTCCGGGAGTGAAATTGGCACCATTCACCGATTTAAAGATGATTCGATTCTTGACTTTGAAAACAGGTTCTCTACTCATGGTATCAGCATTCTTCAAACCCTGCAGTTGGCAAGCGCCCTTAATGAGTTACCTGCGTCTCTTTTGTTTTATGGTATCGAAATAGGTGCGGTTACTTGGGATGAAAGTCTTTCTCCTCCTGTTGCACAAGCAGTTGCGGATGTGACACTTCAATTATTGGAGGAAATTAGTAATTTATGTGAGAGTAGTGATTCGTGTTATTAAAAGCACACCATATTGAGTTCTAATACAGGGTGCTTTTAATATTGTTTTTATCAGTGGGTTGTTCTTTCTTGGGCACCAAATAACCAATCAGTACTCACTTCAAGTTCATCTGCAATTTTTTGCATTGTAGGAGAATCCAAGGCAACGCCATGCAGCAAGGCCTCAATTTTAAATTTAGGCAACTGGAACATCTTGGAGCACGCTTGGACGCGTTCTGTCATCAAGGCAGGAACACCAAGTTCGTCAAGCTCATAATTCAAACGTTCGGTTAATTTTTTGTTTGACATGATAGTCTCCTTTTCGCTTTTTTTCAGTGTAAAACAAAAAAGCTTAAGGATTGATTAACAAAAAGATCTTTTATAAAAAAATATTTTTTCTAAAGCCCGGGTAAGCATATTTTATTTTTCGCTGCTGCAAAAATCTTAATAAAAACCATACGCTTATTGAAGTGAAAATAAAAATCTGTAATTATGATTTTCGCATGCAAATAACCATGGATGATGCAAAATGCCCAACTCTAGAGAAATGTTACTCAATATTTTGTATAGGACAAAAACAAGGCTTAAAGATAAAGTTTCCCCCTTTCAAATAGAGTGTCTCGAAATGCTGCAAAAAAAAATTCGAGCCATCCAAGTTGATGAGTTTACAGAAACCAATTTACTCGTGTGCAATATTCTTCTTGATCAATGTTTTTGTGATTTGGAAGATATGGTCCCCAGAGAATCCAGAATTATCGGACTTATCAATAAGGCAAATCTTAGTAACGAGGATTTTTATACCAAAATAAATCATATTTTTGATAAGGAAATAAAAAAATTAAATCATTGTTTAAGAGATGCGTTTTATGATCAAACATTCATAAATGTGAAAAGGATATTAATTGATATGAAAACTGAATTGACCCGTTTAAAAACGGCGCTGGATCACAAGATTGAAGATGCAAAAGCACCTTGCTTCCTCCACTAGGATTATTAGCAGGGTGCGATTTTATGCATGCTGTTCGTCCCTCAGAATGACAAATTGCTTCATTTGAGACTCTAATAATAAGTTGGACTGGATAGGCAATTACTCAAAAAGCAAAGCCATAAAAATATGGTTTTCATACGTATTATCAATACGGACAGCATTTTTATGAATCCCTTCTTTGACAAACCCATATTTTTTATACAAAGAGATGGCAGGGGTATTATGTTCTCGCACAGTAAGTTCTATACGGGTTAATCCTTTTTCCCTGGCCATTTGCAATGCCATACTTAACAATGCCTCCCCTACTCCCTGGCCTCTGAATGGGGCAAGTACGCCAATTCCCAAAGACCCTACATGAGCAAAAACGGGCCGATCAAGCGGGCTGATATCACACCATCCGATTACTTGTTCCTCATGGAGTGCCACAACTTGGGGCCAATTATTTTTAATATGATCTAAAACAAAGCTGCGGGTTGATGCAATGGGGGGACCCTCCAGAAAAGCTAAAAATTTACGCTCACGTGCAACACTATCTACAGCATTCCAAAATGAGTCGATGTGTTTTTCTTGAATAGGGAGAACTGTAAATTGCATGGGAGAGCCTTTATTAAAATAAACTATGGCCAGTAAAAAGGAGTTTTCTCTTTGAGTCAATAAAAGATTTCTGTGTGGTCAGGTTAAATCCCTTACCGGACTAAAGATAAGACACCAGGAACATGGTATAGTTTAGAACCATTTCCAGGAATACGAGAAGAATATGCAAGAAATTACTATTTATCATAATCCTCGGTGCTCCAAATCAAGAAAAACTTTAGAGCTCCTTCAAAGTAAAGGATATCAACCGCTTATCATTGACTATCTTAAAGCACCCCTAACCCTTGATCAATTGAAAGAACTAAAGTCTCACTTTACGTTAAAGGATTTTGTGCGTACTGATGAACGTGTTTTTAAAGATTTGAACTTATCTCTGGATAATGAAGAACAGGTATTAGAAGCCATGCTCAAAGAACCTGTTTTGATGCAACGTCCGATAGTAACCTATAAAGATAAAGCAGCTATCGGACGTCCACCTGAGCAAGTCCTCCAGCTCTTCGAATAATAAGCCAGGAAAAAACTTCGACAAGAAAGATATTCGGTAATGAAGCTTTCGTATCCTTTCCCACAATAGGGGAAAGGATTTTGCCTGCAACAATTGGCCTTTACGGTGCTGTTTGCACGCCTCCCTGTTACCTTTATTGATTGGGGCATCCTGATTGATGATAGGCTACCAGCGCATTATAAATACCCTGATAATCTGCAAATGCATTTCTATTCGCTTTGATTTCATCAAAGACTAGGTCAGTTCGTGCGCAAGTACCACTCTCAGCAATATTTAAATGATCACCATTGTTTTTTTTGTATGCAATAAAATGTTCACCGCAATGCAAATGAGGGCGCTTGGTGGCACTATTTCCTAAATAATCTACATTTCCACAATAAGTTTTTTTAAAGTTTATCTTTAGGTTTGCTTGAGATGCAAAAGCATTGAAAGAAATTAAAGTCAAAAATCCTACCAGTGTAATTGTTTTTTTATTCATCATAGCGCTTAGTAAAAGAGTTAAAAGGGAAACTTAACACATTTATTTACACGAACCAAGTGTTTATAAGTGGTTAAGTTTGCTTTTATTTTTGTAAGACGTACGTACCGGGTGCAGCCGGTAATGAGGGGTCAAGAGGCGGCGGCGACACATGTTTTTGCGAGCTGTGGCTCATCAACCAATCATGCCAGGCAAACCACCAGGAACCCTCCCTTTTTTTGGCTTTACTTATCCATTTCTTCGGACCTAGATAGGGCATTTTCTTTTTGCTTTCCAGAATGGAGTAATAGCGTCCGGGATGGTTGGGCTCACTAACGATCCCTGCATTGTGGCCGCCGCTAGCCAAAACAAAGACTATATCTGTATGCATCATCAGATGAATTTTATAGACGGATTCCCAGGGAGCAATATGATCATTTTCCGTGCTCACTGCAAAAATAGGTAAATGCACATTGCGGGGCGCTACTATTTCGTCCTCGACACGAAAATGCCCCTCAGCAAAATCATTTTGAAGAAAGAGTTTTTCAAGATATTCCGTATGCATTTTATAAGGCATGCGAGTGGCATCGGCATTCCAGGCGAGCAAGTCTATCATCCCCCGCTTTGTGCCCGTCATATAATCGTCAATCATTTTGGACCAAATCAAATCATAAGTACGTAACATTTGAAAAGAACCGGCCATATGTTTTGGATCAAGGTAGCCTTTTTCCCACATCATGTTTTTGAGAAATGCAATTTCACTCTCGGTAATGAATAACATAAGCTCACCGGCCTTGGTAAAATCACCTTGGGCAGCCAAAAGTGAGAGGCTTTTAAGCCGATGATCTTTATCCCGCGCCATAGCCGCAGCGGTAATCATAGCGAGTGTTCCACCCAAGCAATATCCCATCAAGTGGATTTTGGTATTGGGTAAAATCCCGGATACCGCGTCGATAGCTGCCATTGCACCTAATCGATAATAATCATCCATACCCAAATGACTGTCCTTTTCATCGGGATTTCGCCATGAAACAATGAACACGGTATGTCCCTGCTCAACCAGCCATTTAACTAATGAGTTTCCAGGAGATAAATCCAAAATATAATATTTCATAATCCAGGCAGGCAAGATAAGTATGGGTTCTTTAAATACAGTCTCGGTACGTGGTTCATACTGAATTAATTCAATCAAGTGGTTAGAAAACACGACCCTTCCTGGAGTAATTGCCACATTTTTACCGGGTTTGAATTTTTCCGCACCTGGAGGAGGCAACCCTGCTAATCTTCTCAAGGTATGTTCCATCGCAATTTCAGTACCCTGGATCAAATTAAGACCGCCCGTATGAAGGGTATTGTAAAAAAGATCCGGGTTGGTCAGTACAAAATTGGAAGGGGATAAGGCGTCCATCATCTGCCGAATACAAAAAGAAACAGTACGCTCGGAGCGTTTGGAGAGCCCGGGGACTTTTCGCGTCGCATACTGCCACCACTCCTCAACCTGGAGAAAAACTTCAGCATAGAAACGCCAGGGCATCAATTGCCAGTTTTCTTTATGGAAACGAACATCTTTTCCTTGTGCTGGCTGCCTGTCGCACAAAAGGTGAGTAAGGAATTCATCAGAATGAATGACAGGGAACAAAGTCAACCCCAACAGATGTCCAGGAGATTGAATTAACTGTAAAAACCAGGCGCAATAAGCTGTTCCTATTACTGCAGGGCTCATTCCCATCGTAATCTTGCCCAGGTTTGCCTGGTATAATTTATTCAGATAATAAAAAAAATCATCTAGTTGATTTTTATACATTGGATACTGGGGCCTGACAGGTTCGGGAGGGTTATCAAGCTCTTTCTTTAATCGACCTGAAATTTTCCTTTTCTCGGTTTGTCTCATATTTATTTTTCCTTGGTTCCATCCAGTAAGAATTTTTTGGCACTCCAAGCAGCTATTGATGTAAATTATAGTATTCTTTTTAAATAAAGTGCGGAATTTAAAAGAAAAAGTAAAGAGCACTTTTGAATTGCTCGTATATTGGAGTATGCTTAAAAAGTAAATTCAAATTCGAATAGAGGGAAAAATGAGAAATCTTTTGATATTTATTTTTTGTACCATTCATACTGCAGTATTTGCTAATGATTTGGGAAAAGATACTTATCAAACATCCTGCAAAAGCTGTCATGCGCCTCAATTGGCAATTGGAATGAAAGCCCCTGCTGCTTTTGATAAAAAGGCATGGGATGCCCGCTTTAAAAATGCGGAGATGGAAGCCCAAAAAAATCCAGCTGATTATAAAACGGCGATGGATTATTTATTATACAGTATTAAGTTAGGGAAAGGGTTAATGCCCCATGGGGGCTTATGTAAAGAGGCCAATGTACCCCAGAAAAACTGTTCTGATGAAGCCTTCGTTGAAGCCATCAATTATATGGCCCAAGAGAAAAAATCGGGAAGTACGGATAATAAAGCACCTGAATAAGCCTTTATTCAAGGCTTTTCATGATATAAAACAATCAACTCCTTACTGGAGGAACACCCCAGTAACTCCATCGTTTTAGCCAAGGTTCCATCTACAGTCCTGTATGATATATCCATATCCTTTGCGATTTCTTTTGAACTTTTTCCCTGGGCAAGCAGCCTTAGGCAAACAGCCTGTTGTTCTGACAAACGCACGGGTAAGTGCGATAATTTATGAAACAGAACGATATCCTTCTCTTTTAGGACGATGGATTTGGGTTGGTCTGTTTTGAAGTGCTCCAATGCCTCTGATACATGTTCTTCCAACGCATTATCATTCGTATCAATTGTGAGACTCGCACTATTTTGGAATAATCGATCGCGCTCGCTGTGAAGCGTTTCAAAAAAAGTGGGAAGGTCTGTAGCCAGTAAGGGCGTAGGGTTTCTCGAATTTCGCCCTATTTGTACTGCAGTACTTACTTGTAAAAAAATCACAAACTCCCGCGACAACAAGTGCCTCAATTCCTCATCACAGACAATACTTGCATCAGTTGCTACTACAACATTCTCTTTGGCTTGCAGTGCTGTCACTATTTCTTTTTGGCATTGGTAAAAATCTTTTTGGGCTTCTGCTCCAAAAATTTCCTTCAAGGTTCGACCTATTTGATATTCTATTCCAAAATCAGCATCGATAAACTCCCATCCCAATTGTTCAGCCAAATGCTTGGCGAATAATCCCTTGCCAGCTCCAGGTAGGCCAATAATAAAAATACGTTTCGTTGGGCTCATGGTTTATTCTCCTATACGTGGCTTCTATTTGAGTCTTTCTTAATAGTATAAAACGTATTTAAATTCCATCAATACGTAAAAATACGCACCAATTATTAGGATTTTTGTACAAGACGGCTTTTATCCCTGTTTTTCTACTAACAATTTTTTTACTGTCAATAAATCAAGGAAGGCCTGCTTTTTATCAGCTGGATTTCGTAAAAGATAGGCCGGATGATAGCTTACGATAAAAGGAATATTATGGTAATGATGCAGGGTTTTACGCAATTGTTTCAAAGGCAGTGGTTTATTTAATAAGAACTGACCAGCAAAGCGCCCTAAAGCCAGAATTAAACTCGGTTGAATTAGCTCAATTTGGCGTTCGAGATAGGAACTGCATTGAGCAATTTCCTCCAACTGGGGATCACGATTATTTGGGGGTCTGCATTTCAAAACATTCGCAATATAAACATCATTCTCAGCCATCTCAATGCTTTGCAACATTTGATTTAATAAAGCTCCGGCTTTACCGACAAAAGGTAATCCTTGTTGATCCTCAAAAAAACCGGGTGCCTCACCTATAATCATTAATTTTGCATTCGAATTGCCACGGCAAAAAACGGTTTGAGTTCGGGTTTTATGTAAAGAACATTGCGTGCATGCAGCCACTTCTTTAGCCAAAGCACCCAATCCCTGCTCACTGGAAACATGCGGGCGACGTAACTCCCAGAGATCAATTCCCATAGCCTGAAGATAATAACGATTTAAGGCGTCTGACATAGCGGACTCATTTTAAATATTAAATGCTCGAGAAAAGCTGGACGGTTATTTTCGTTTTTAATTTTTGATAAATCAATGTTTAGTTGAAAAATGTACCCAAAATCCTTGAATGTCTAGGACCATTAACTCCTGTTCACAACCTTATTCCCTTCTTGAAGAAGCACTTCACAAGCATGGCCAAATTGAGCCTCATTCCAGGCGTTGGCCAAGGATAAGGTTCCATTATCAAGACATTTTTCATAAGCAGCCAAAGCAATTAGCAGGTGAGAAAATTTGATTTTTCTAAAGAGGCCTATTGCCTGAAGAAGGTTCATTCGTGCAATTTCAGAGCCTGAAATATCATCTCCAAATTCCCCATCTATGCCTTTAAAATGTTCAGCAAACCACTCTTCCAAAGGCTGGCCGCTCATGATGAAGCAATGGGATATTTGTGACCCTCCCAACACGCGGGTATCGAGATATTGTTGTATGTCAACGCAAATTGATTTTTTTTTGATGTAATCCAGGGCCTCAGTAAATAATGGGGTTAATTCAAATACTTGCACCTGAACCCTGGCGCGTAATTCAATAAGTGACTTGCGCCAATGATGCATTATAACCTGCTCCACTTTGCCTGTGGATGCTGGGGCATTTATCCGCTTGTTCAATATTTCAATTCGATCGTCAAGTTCGGTTATAATTTTTTGCAGGCGAATTGAATTGATGCCTTCCATTGTGACGTGCTCTTTTAACCTGTTTAGAAGCTCTGCAGTTAATGATTGGGCTTGCTTGTTTGTGAATGCTTTTGTTAATGCTGCATTAAAGTCATCTCGAGTGAGTTGATCAAATAATGGAGCTGCTTTTAGATAAAGATTCGCATGTTCTTCCTCCAGATGCTCTTCCAACATTTTTCGTTGCCAACCCATCATATTATTGACGCTGTTTTTTTCGATCATCCCTCCTCCAGGCAATAAATAAAAGCCAAAATGGGTCGCAAAGAGAATTCGGCCTTGGGAATCAACATTAATTCGATCTACAGCTTCATTTTGAAGTGTGCCACCCATTTGGATTTGAACGGGATACAACTGATTTGCTGGAGGATGGTAAATATCAAGCTGATTGAGATTAAACAGGTGAGATTTATTCGTTCTTTTCAAGTGTTCTTTTTGGGCAATACGAAATTTTTCCCAAATCTCTGGCGTATAGTCGTCAAGCGGATGTTTCAATCTCATTTGACCGGGAATTTTGCCAAATTCAAACCAGGAATTTAATTCTTCATCGAGCTCCATTTGATAAAAATCGAATAAAATTTCAAAAAACTGCTGATTCTCAATTCGATACAATGCATCTGCATAATTGAAAAATGTCGCGGCATAAGCGAGGGTTTTATAATGCGCTGTGATATGGTTTGTATGAAGTACTTTGCCGCTGAGATTTTTTATGTCCCTAATTTTATCCAACACCATGGCGTGTCGATTTTGGGTATTCGCTTTTCTATAGTGAAGCAACATCGGCCCAATATCAGTAAATAGCTGAACCATGATTTTTCCTTATCAAGTATCCATTTCAGTTTATGACAAAATTATAAAATTTGAATACATTTTATAAAACACAAAATAAAATACATTTTGGGCGTATTTTGCACTCCTTATTATGCCCGTTTTTATCAATTCGCAAAATTATAGTAACAAATGATTAGAGCACGAAACAAAAGACAGCGGGAAAACAACTTCGTGCCTCTGGTAAACGATTTAAGGCAAAAGACGTATAAGGGCCGTTACGATGCCTCTCCCGGAACAAAGAGAGAAGTTGGTTAAGTGCCGCGAATATTGCGAACACGCCTTAAAAAACAATCAGAAAATTCTTGATACCCATCGGCCAAACTCAAGCAGCTGCAGGCGCTCAAACACTGGAAAAGAACTTTTATCAATTAAATAGCATTTTAGTAAACTGGTTGTTTTTATAGTCTCCTCTTGTTTTAATTTTATTTCTTTATATTTTGTTCCTTTAGTAGTTAATGATTCATTATTATTTTGCTAATATAGCTTCTGTTGTCATTTAAAGAAGAAACGTATTCATGACATTACCCTCCCCCAATCCTTATGCAGCTGATACGGCATTTCACGATGGACGATTACGCCAGGCTCAATTAAAAATGCTCAACATGCTTGAAGTAGTTGATGCTATCTGTCGGAAATATGGTTTGGATTATTGGCTTGATGCCGGTACTCTGTTAGGGGCGGTCCGACATCAAGGGTTTATTCCCTGGGATGATGATGTGGATATTGCCATGCCCCGTGCCAGCTATGAGCAATTCTTACGCATTGCCCCTAAAGAAATTCCAAGCTGGATGTGGCTGCAGACCATTCATAGCGATCCAGGCTATTTTAATATGGCCACCCCTTTAAAAATCAGGGACCGCTGCAGTCGTTTTATTGAAAAACACGAAAAAGGCAATGAACCTTACGTGCAAGGTATATTTATTGATGTATTTGTTTATGACAGCATGCCTGTGGACCCCAAACAGCGTAAACGATATAAATTTTATGCTAAAAAGCTGTCGCGTTTCTTAAGCACTAAATACAGTAAAGTAAAAATTGGTCATTATCCCCTTCTTTATAAGATGATTGGCTTATTACTGCCTAAATCCCTGCTTGAGTTTTTTTTGCAAAAAATTATCCATCAGGCAAATTCCAGTCAAAGCCCTTATATTGGACGGGGTTATAATTGCGTCGGCAAAAATTTAATTAAAAAGGATGAAATATATCCTTTACAACGAGTTCCTTTTGAAACCAAAGAATTCAATATCCCCCGCAATGCGGAAGCTTTCCTTATCCAGCAATACGGTGATTATTTACAATTACCTCCCGCGGAACAAAGAATTATGAGGCATTGCAAAGAACTGATTCCGCATCTGGAAATTACAGAATAAATACCTCCCACATTGCCATTATTGACAGATAATCATGCAATCGGTTACAATTGCACTCAATATCAAACAGGAACATCTTTTCGAGGCTTAAACACATCATGGAAATAAACTCTTAAGTACCCCCTATTTTTAGGGCAATGATGGAAGCAGTCAAAACTGCCCCTTTAGAATACTTAAGTGAGTTACATGATGCATAAGCCAATCCGCTTTCAAAATCTTGCTGTTTCATTTCCCCATAAAACATGTTTTATGGACTTCAGTGGCCAAATTCTCCCTAGCAGCCGCATAGGAATTATTGGACGCAACGGTACTGGAAAAACGACTCTGCTCCAATTATTTGCAAAATTACTGGAACCAACCGAGGGCGAGATATTTTTTCCTCAAGGCCTGGAAACAGGTTTCGTCCCACAAACCATTGAAGAATTTAACTCATTAAGTGGAGGGCAACGTTTTCAAAAATTATTAACCCGGGCCCTGGCTTCTGATCCAGATCTCCTGATGCTTGATGAACCAAGTAATCACCTGGATAGCACAAGACGTATTTCCTTAATGAAGATGCTTGCAGATTATAAAGGAACTTTAATCATAGTGACTCATGATAGTGAATTACTCCAAGCTTCTGTGGATACGATTTGGCACATCGAACAAGGAAAAATACATGTTTTTACAGGATGTTATAACGATTATTTGAAAGAAATAAGCATTAAGCGTCATGCACTAGAGAGTGAAATTTCAGAGCTCGCACGTCAGAAAAAAGAGGCGCATGCCGATCTGATGAGGGAACAAGCCCGAGCCAGAAGCAGTAGAACTCAAGGTGAAAAACATATTTTACAAAGGAAATGGCCTACGATTGTTTCCCAAAGCAAAGCAAGAAAAGCACAAGAAACTTCGGGGCATAAAAAAAATGCTATCAAGCACAAGAAAGAAGAATTAACGCGGCGTTTATCCGAGCTTTACTTGCCTGAGGAGATTCATCCTAAATTTGCTGTGCATGGATTCGACACGACGCAAACCTTGGTAACAATCAGCGAGGGTACTGTAGGTTATGATGAAAATAGTCCCATTTTGCACGAATTGAGTCTCTCAATAAAAGGGCAGGACCGGGTAGCAATTTCTGGGAATAACGGTTCAGGAAAATCCACTTTGCTTCGAGCCATTTTGAATAGTCCCTCTGTAATCAAAACAGGGAATTGGACTGTTCCCCTCGCTAAAGAAATTGGTTATCTGGATCAACATTACACTACGTTGCCACCCGATAAAACAGTATGGGAAGTTATCAGCTTTTTGTTAACGAATAAAACTTATACGGAAATCAGGAAGCATTTAAATGATTTTTTGTTTCGAAAAAATGAAGAAGTTAATGCTTTGGTTTCAACATTATCAGGTGGTGAAAAGGCCAGGCTTTCTTTAGCTCAAATTGCAGCAATTACACCCAAAATACTTATTTTGGATGAAGTAACAAATAATTTGGATAGAGAAACTCGCGCTCATGTGATCCAGGTCCTTAGGGTTTATCCGGGAGCCATGATTGTTGTTTCTCACGATGCAGATTTTTTATGTGCTCTTGATCTCACTGTTCGCTATGAAATTAAGAATGGAATGTTAGGCACTTTATAGCTGTACTTTTAATCGAGTAAAATTATGAATAAAAAAGACATATCACTAAAAACATTTTTCCTGAATTTAATCAAACCCTACCGTTGGTATGTTGTGGGGCTATTGTTCACGGCTGTTTATTGGGGGATCAATAATACCCTTTCCCCCTATGTATTAAAATTGATTATTGATAAAGTTGCCGCCTTTTCCGGAGATAAATCAGCGCTATTTAATGCTATAAAACCCGATGTCATTATTTATATCAGCTTATGGATTTTAATAGCCGTTGATATGCGTTTTTCGGATTGGTTTCGATTGAAGTTTTTTCCCTACCTGCGATATGACCTGGTGAATAACATGTTCGCTTATTTAAATCAGCATTCGCATCGTTTTTTCCAAAATAACTTTGCAGGCAGCCTATCGAATAAAATCTCCGATATGACCTCCGGGACCATAGCAATTTTTACCACTGCTGATGATGCTGCAGCACAAGTTGTTGGATTGATCATTGCCATTATCAGCATGTTGCTCGTCCACCCTGTATTTGCACTGATTCTACTTATTTGGGCCACTGTTTTTTTGGGAATTGCCTTCCTTTATTTTAAACCGGTACAGGATTTGTCGCATTTTTTTGCAGCCAGCAAAACCACCCTAGTCGGAAAAATGGTGGATAGCATCAGTAATATCTCCAATCTTCGTCTGTTTTCCAGAGGGACTTTTGAGAGTCAATTGATTCGAAATGCAGCTCAGGATACAACAGTTAAGGATCAAACCATGCAATGGACCATCATGAAAATGCGTATTTATTGGGATATGAGTATTATCGTCCTCATAGCTGCCAATTTATATATGCTGCTCGTCATGTACAGTAAAAACCAGGTATCCATTGGAGATTTTAGTTTTATCACCTCCCTGTCCATCAGTATTTTTTATAATTTATGGTATCTTGCCAGTCAATTTGTCCACTTTGCTGAAGAACTTGGAAAATGCCAGCAAGCACTCACTTTGATTTCAGAACCTCATGAAATTACTGATAAGCCCAATGCGCAACCATTAACAGTCACCCAAGGGCGGATTGAATTCAACAATGTGAGTTTTCATTATGATGAGGGTGCCCACCTTTTTAAAAATAAATCCGTTATTATTGAACCGGGACAAAAGATTGGCCTGGTCGGGTTGTCTGGTTCCGGAAAAAGTACTTTTGTAAACCTCATCCTGCGTTTGTTTGATGTGGAATCAGGAAAGATCCTGATTGACGGTAAAAATATCAGTGAAGTCACCCAAGAGTCATTACGGGAAAGTATTGCCATGATCCCCCAAGATGTGACTCTCTTCCATCGTACTTTAATGGAAAATATTCGTTATGGACGTATTGATGCGACCGATGCCGAGGTCATTGCGGCATCCAAAAAAGCACATTGTCACGAATTTATTTCCAAGCTTCCTGAAAAATATAATGCATTAGTCGGTGAACGTGGAATTAAATTATCCGGGGGACAACGACAGCGGATTGCCATTGCAAGAGCCATGTTAAAAAATGCGCCTATTTTGATTCTTGATGAAGCAACTTCTGCGTTGGATTCTTTAACTGAAAAGTTAATTCAGGATGGCTTGCATGTATTGATGGAAAACAGAACTACCATCGTGATTGCACATCGACTTTCCACCTTGTCGGAAATGGATCGAATTTTGGTTTTTGATAAAGGACGTATCATTGAAGACGGTTCCCATGAAGAATTGATTAGCAGGCAAAGCCATTACAGCCATATGTGGAAGATGCAAGCAGGAGGATTTTTACCTGACAAAATTTAGATTATCAAATCTGTAGCCTTGAGAAAGAGATTTTTCGGGTTATCCTATTTTATCAAGGCTACAGTCATCGATAGTGACCATGGGCTTTAAACGGCAGCATGCTGCTCAACATTAATTTTTTTACTAAGCTCATACTGCATGTGCATTTCATCGAGTGCCCCGGCGGAAATATCTTTTTTGGCAATTGGCCCTTCACTCCATTTGGGAATGCGTACTGCCTTGAAAAAGGGAGCTTCGGCCGGCTCAAAACGCTTGTCGAAATTGAGCGTATACATCTTACCAAATCCAGTCATTTTTCCCTCATCATCTGCTTCCAATTCTATAATAGCTTTTTGGACTGCAGTTTTTGCCTCAAGTTTATTCCCCTTAATCCCATCCTCAAGAATTTTCTTCGCATCTTCGAGTGTTTCCAAAAACACGACATCATGCCCTAAAGAATAACCACAAACCTGTTCAAACGCGAGCGCATGATAAGAAGAAATAAGATAAGAGGTCACAGTAAAATCATCACTTGATTTAGTATATGCAGGACTAACAATTGCGTATATTTTTTTCATTTTAATCCCTAAAAATTTAAAATATAAAATGTCTTTTCACACACAGGAAAGAATCCAATCTGATGTGTTTTAGTCTGAAAAAGCGGTGATGCAACATGTAAGAGTTTCTCTGAAAACGAGGAAATCGCTTGTTGTAGGTTGCAACCATTTTTTCCGGTTAAATATTAACATATTTGCTCGAAGTGTATATAAGCGTCTTCAATCAGTTTTGTCCCCATTGAATGCCTTGGAAAGTACACGAAAAATTGCATTGAACCTTTAATACAATCTCTTTAAAAAATCTCTTTTGAAAATAAAGAAACATTAAGCTTCATTTTCATTCACTCAACTATACTCAAAATAACCCAGTCAAAAAATTTGACCTTGCAGGATGCATACCGGGCTGACAAAAAAGGAGTTCTTTTATGAAATTTTATTATTTGCTTGCCATCTTTATTTTAATGCCATTGTGTGGGTTTACCCAGACTCATGATAATGTCACCACTTTAACGATATCTCACAACCCGGAGAATAAAAACAGCCAAGTCATCACCTACTCCAATGATCTGAACAATTTAAAAAAAAACAATTCATTTGCACGCAGCATGGATTATCCAACGCAAATCATCCGCATGGATCAAAAAATTGAAAACCAACAACTCACCTGTGATGAGGTACATACGCAAATTGATAAAATTTTAGTTCAGCATATTGTGAATGAACAATTTACTTATTCGATTTATATTAGTTGTTATTACAATCCGGAAACCCAATTAGCCACTCAATTCATCATCAACAGTTACTTTGATCCTTTAACTGATGAAGCAATTACCTACCTCAGTTCCTATCTCAACGAATACAACGGAACTGATTTATTAGGAACAAAGTATAAAATTGAGCCGGCAAAGGGCATTATCATTTCCCTGGAGATTGCAGCAGGAATGAAAAAGAAACCAACCAGACCTCCTTTTATTGAGTACCAGAAGGATCGCAGTAATTTTTATTTCAAAAGCAATTACGAAATGAAAAATAAATTGGTGAGCGATATTTATCAAAACTTCTTTACAGATGAGGCAGATAAAATTCTTCCCTTTCTTGATAAATGGATTTCCTCTCATGCAAGTTCCATTTATAAAGTGGTCTTGAGGGACTCTAATTATGTTGAATTACAACCCGAAAAAATCTTTATCATGGAAAATGAGGAGTTATTTGTATCCAACATTAAGCAATACTTTGGACATTATTGTGAGCCCTATGAAAACCATCGATGCTTAAAACGTGGCGGCAAAATAGATAAAGAAACAAATTATCCGCAAGCAGCTTCGTGACCAAAGAGAATGAATGCAGCCTGGCAGATTGTGTCACAAAGCCAGGCTTTTCCAAGATAGGAATTAACCTAATTCCGGTTCATAGACAGCACGCTTTCGAGGCTGTAATTCTTCCTGCGCCTCTGCCAGTGCCTTGTCATTTACGATTTTAGTCACACAAGCATCGGACCATACATTTAAAGCAGTTTCCAACATATCAATTAAACCATAGAAAGGCAAAATAACCCCCATAAGCACTATAGGGACATTCATACTCGATAACAAACTGATGCTCAGGAAGAAACATCCCATAGGCACCCCAGCATTACCGATAGCAGCAACAGTAGCGACAAATACCCACAATACCATAGTGCTATAGGAAATGGGCATGCCATGATTTTGCATTAAATAAATTACTGTCGCGAAGATAAACGCAGCACAACCATTCATGTTAATACTGGTGCATAACGGTAAAACAAAACGGCTTACTGCCGGCTTTACCTGCAAGTTATTTTCTATAGTGTTCATTGTAACCGGTAAGGTCCCTACCGACGACTTGGAGAAAAAAGCCACCGATAATGCTGGAAGCATGGATCGCATTGCAGCAAAAGGCCGAATATTATTCATTTTTAGCCATAAAGGCAGTATGACAAAACCCTGGACTAAATTTGCCAAAACAACAATCAGCAAATACTCCCCGATTCCTTTAATGTCCATACCTGAGCGCAATTGCACCACTGTTGAGGTGATAAAACCAAATAATCCCAACGGAATTATTTTGATAATCCAACGGGTCATTACTAAAAACATTGCATGGGCACCACGGAAAAAAAGAGTAAGGGTGTCCCGTGCTTCCACATCGGGAATTTGACGCACTGCAACCCCGATAATAATGCTCAAAAACAAAACGCCCATAACCTGTTGTTCCAGAAAAGGAGATAACAGATTTGTCGGAATAATATTTGCCAGGTAGCCAAAATAACCTAAACTGCTGCCTGATTTGACGGCTTGGGCATCTAAATTAACTTGGACTGAGCTGGGTTGGATAATAAGATAAAGTAAACAACTAATCACTGCAGCGAGTACGGTAGTAGAAAAGGTATATTTGATCGTACGCTGCCAAATTTTTTTCATATATCCATCGGTTTTATAGTTGGCAAGAGTAACGATGATGGATAGAGAAATAATCGGCAAGCTGATGCACTTGAAAATCTTGATAAATAAATCGGAAAGCAAGAGTCCTGTTTCTTTCAAAACAACAATATTCGACATACCACTGGCAATACCCAAACCAATCATCAATGCATAAATCAAAGGCGTGCTGAAAATGAGTTTTTTCTGTTGTTGATGTGCTGCACACATGTTACTGGTCCTTAAAAATCAAAATAAAGAAGAAAAAAATTGTTTAGCAGCAACAACATGAGGACTGTTTAAAATGGGAAAGAGTTAAACGTTCTGTTACTTGGTTCGCGTAGGTTGACATAAAAACCTTATACCTAATTGATTAAAATATGTACAATAAGGAATATTCTAACACATTTAGCCTGTGCGTCAAGAGATTTTAAAATCTCTAAATTCTGTTTTTGCAAAAAAACACGCGCAGGCGGTAGTTTTGCCTAGACTAATTGAGAAATCAATAATTATTCGACCAATTCAATGCACTGAATTTGTTGTTTTAAACGAATGATCCGACGGTATGCATCCTCAATTCGTTGGGGTTCTATTTTTTGCTCGAATACCAGCCGCTCAATCACTTCAATCACTTCAGGTGCTGTGATTTTTGTTATTTGGTTGGCAAAGATAATCATATCAGCCCCTGCATTGATTGTCCGGCACAAGGCATCCTCCAGTGAATAATGATCGGTAATTGCTTGCATTTGTAAATCATCGGCAATGATTACTCCATCATAACCGATAGTTTCCCGCAACAAACCCGTTAAAATATCAGGGGACAAAGTAGCTGGCAGTTCTTGCTTATCCAATTGTTTATTCACCACATGCGCCGTCATTACCATAGTGGGTTTGTAATTATCTTTTAATAAACGATAATAAGGGGTCAACTCTTCTTTCTTAAATGTAACCGTTACATCCACAAAATCTTTGTGGGTATCACCCAATGCACTGCCATGGCCAGGAAAGTGTTTATAACAACATGCAATGCCGTACTGATAAAAAGTATCCACAAATTTTTTGGCCAAACGGACCACTTCTTCAGGGTTATTTGAAAAGCTGCGCTGCAAGCTGCCAATGATTCCCTCTTCATCTTGCAGATGCAAATCAACTACTGGGGCAAAATTAAGATTAAATCCGAAAGACTTCAAGGTAAACGCCATTTGCGTCAATTCCGCCTGCAAATCTTCAGGCGATAATTGCGCCATACTTCGTGCACTCATCGTAGGCATACATCCTTCGATTCGAGATAACCGGTCAATAGCCCCACCCTCATAATCGATGGCTATTAATAATGGCACACCATTATTTTTGAAATTGATCTCAGAAGAATAGTAATTCAGCTGATGAATTAAGCGTTTGATCTGTGCCGGATTTTTTAAATTCTTGCCGTATAAACCCGTGGAAGCATCCTGATCGAACAACAGAACTCCCCCTAAGCCATCTGTAGACAACCATTCAGCAACAGGGCTTTTGTCGTGAATATCACAGCCATCAAAACCCATAACCAACATCTGACCAATTTTATTTCTAAGAGTAATCATCAGTCGCTCCATCAACAAATAGGAAGAATCTTTCCTGAAAAATGAATTTATATTTAGCGAGAATCATACACAAAGTCAAAAATTAATGCCATTTATAACTTTTTTGGTGGTATTGCCGGAATATTATCAAAATTACAGCCGCAATTTCCTGATCCTTCCGGAGGCATAGGTACTTGTCCAAAGTCATTGGGAAAACACACTGTAACATTCCAGGCCGAATCACCAGGATTGATTACATTGGGTAGGGACCAATAATTTTTTGCCATATAGGTTTTATCTTTGTCGCTTTCCCAGAAAACTGGAGAAAATTTTGCCCGATACATGAGTTTTTGACCCGGATCACAAGGAAAAGTCTGCCGAATCCAGGATTTACCTGCAGGTACGGTTACCGTAGTCAGACTGTTGGATGAGGTGGCATCCATTACATCTACAACTACATTATATTTAGTCCAACAATTATCTTTGACCAATGTGTAATAACAGGTGATACTTGCCCAAAGGGAACTTGAGAAAATAAGACCTGGAATTACAATAAAAATTCTTGCTAACATATTCAATCCTTTCATTAAATACAGCCTTAACAAGCTAGTGATTTTAAATACTACAGTTATAACGAACTCTTAACAGTCTTAGAGCTATTTATTCATAGTATATACAATATCTTTATAAATTATGTATAAGTTATAAATTTAGGTTGATACAAGGGTTGATTTTATTTTCTGACCTGTATAAGCTTGCCCGAATCGGGAGAGATGGCCGAGCGGTCGAAGGCGCACGCCTGGAAAGTGTGTATACGGCAACGTATCGAGGGTTCGAATCCCTCTCTCTCCGCCAAATTCGATAAAAAGGCGGTTATATCATGTTGAAAGTGCCTGCCGCTTTTTTATGTTTTATAGTCCCATAGGTACTTTTGCAAATAATGGAAAAAATTCTTATTTTATTGACATGCAAGAGTCTGATTTATGAACAATTCATTTAGGGATATGGCATTATGAAATTAATTATAATAGGAATTTTATTATCATTTAATGCAATCGCTGGTGATTATTTCCCTAAGTTGACATCACAAGACCAGCCATGGTCTGTAACTGCCAGTGCCGGCACAGGCAATTATCAAATTTCATCTCGAGACAGAAATGCCCCAATAGGACGGCTAGCATTGGCTAATGAAATGATGCTTGCTGGAAATATTGCCCTGGGACTGGAGCTTGGGCTGCAAACCGGGACCCGGATAAAACTCAATATGCCGCGGGAAGCTTTCAATGCGCTCAAAAAATGGATCCCAATGCAAACCACTCTTGCTCCTACGCTGGATTTGTTAATTACTACCAAAAGCGATCCTTTGGGAAATAGTTCTTTTTTCGCCCAGTTAAAAGGAGGATTGGCCTACAGACATTGGCGGGATGATCGCGTACCTACCAATGACATTGCCCAATTGGCAGGCGAAGTTCAAGCAGGATTTGGCTACCCGATAACCGCACTTGCCAGTTTAAGCTTGTTGTATCAGGGAATTTTTAGCGGGAATGGTCCTAATTTACATTTCGATACCTATTCCAAAAGAGAACAATTATCGAATATCCCTACCCTGCATGCTGTGCTTTTAGGATTATCAGTTAACCTATAAGCCTGTCTGAAACTCTCGCACTTAATTCACTCAATTTCAAATCAGGCCTTCGCTTACCTGGGCGCCAATGGACTATAATGTAATGACAATGGATCTACTTCTCTAATTGGGTTTGCAGGGAGTACTATTATGAAAGAACAACATTATGCTTATAAAATTACACACGGCACATCCGGTTTGAATTGCCCGCATGCAGCTTTGGAAAAAGATAAGATGGTGGACTTGCTAAAAGAAATAGAAAGTCAGCATAGTGAGGGTATATTCTGGATTTTTAAACAATTTGATGGCCATCCCCAGGAGCCGCTTTGCATCATCGACTGTACAAAACAGCGAATATATTTTCATTACTCAGGTGAAGTGGAAGATTTAAAGGATGCTATAGCTCATCTTAGCCATTAAGGGGTTATAAATCTTAGCTTTTACATCATTGTGGGTTTTAGTTTACAATTTTTCAGCTTACTTAGTTCTCGCCAGATCTGGACAAATGGTTTTATTTTAGTCAATATTCCTCTCTTTTATTTCTGCCAAGAGATTAGTTATGTCTTTAAAAGCCAAAATCATTATTTTATGCTCCCTTCTTGTTAATGTATTGCCTTGCACTTATGCAGCCGCTTCTGCAAATCATCTTGAAAGTGATACAGAGATACAAAATGCTGTTTTATTCTACATTAACCAATACCGACAGCAACACGGTTTGTCCAAACTGAAAATGGATAACAATATAGTAATTCAAGCCAGACAACACTCCCTGGATATGGCTAACCATCGTATGCCTTTTGGCCATCAAGACTTTGGAAAACGTATTGCTAAACTGCGTAAACAAATTAAAAATACCGGTGGCGGAGCAGAAAATGTGGCATACAACTACAAAACAGCTCAAATCGTTGTGAACCAATGGGTCCGTAGCCCGGGGCATCGAAGAAATATTGTTGGCAATTACAATTTGACAGGTATAGGTGTTGCCCGTGATCAACAAGGAAAACTTTATTATACGCAGATTTTTTTGCAGACAGGGAAAAATCCCCCAAATTCACATAGATATGGAGGAAAACGAACCTACTTTGGTGTTCCTTTTTTTGGGATAACACGCCACAGTTAACCTCTTTTACAGTGTGTCACCGCGGGAGAATGGGATGGACTCAAGAAGAGTACCACCATTCCTCGCACCCCTTGACGGTTAAATTTTAAGTTGGACCTCAACCAGCCTCTGTTGCGCTTTTAACGAAATCTTTGCAAAAAACAGCCCAAATGCAGTGGCATAAATGCCTGTAGTGGCCTATCATTGAATCATAGACAGTACACATTGTTCAGCCAACATTATTACTGTAGGAGCCAGAGTGAGAGTGCGGTGTGCAAGCTTAGCATGTACTAAGAAGCCTTAAACACTCCAGAGGAGTCCACCTTGGTAAACAGGACTGTACTCAATCTTACTGTCTATCCTATATTCAACAAAAGGGCGTATTTTTAATATGCCCTTTTTATTTCTTGCAGTATTTCCCTCCTAAACCCCTTGGCTGTTTTTTTTTTAAGTTGAACACCTATAATCAAATAGGTAAGACATAGCTTTTCGAATATATATTTAAATTTTGTTCTTAGATGGATGGATGCCTGATCCTATGGATATTTTATTTCTTCTACTTATTCTTGGCTTTTTTAGCCTCTCCTTTGGACTCATCCGCTTCTTTGACTATTTATCAAGGAGTGAAGCATGAGTTTGTATTTAAGCTGCGGAATAATTGCTTTGGGTTTGTTAATCTATCTGTTAATTGTGTTATTAAAGCCTGAATTATTTTAGGTATATTATTAATATAGGAAATGGACCTCCTTATGACAAAACCGGGTTTTCTACAACTTATTTTTTATTTGCTTTTTTTGTTGCTTCTGGTGAAACCATTGGGTTGGTACATGGCACGGGTTTATCAAGGCCGCTCCTGTTTTTTAGACGTTGTTTTAAAACCTGTCGAACATTTCATCTACACTATTTGCGGTATTCATGCTCAAGAAGAAATGAGATGGAAAAAGTATCTACTATGCATGCTTTTTATTAATTTATTCGGAGTATTGTTCGTTTATCTTATTCAGCGCATTCAATTTTATTTACCGCTGAATCCACAGGAATTTACCTCCCCTTCACCTGACCTCGCCTTTAATACTGCGGTAAGTTACGCTACCAACACAGACTGGCAGGCTTACAGTGGTGAAATGACGATGAGTTACTTCACGCAAATGTTTGCACTCACCGTCCAGAATTTTATCTCGGCGGCATCAAGTATGTCCTTACTTATCGCCTTAATACGCGGCCTCGTAAGATATGAAAGCAAAACATTGGGGAATTTCTGGGTAGATACTGTACGGGGAATTCTCTATATCCTGTTACCCTTATCCTTTATTTTTGCCCTTATTTTATGCTCCCAAGGGGTCATACAGAATTTTAAGCCTTATCAGAAAATTAGTCTGCTTTATCCTTATACTTATCAGCAACCTATAACTGATCAAACAGGCAAGGTGATAGTAGATAGCCACGGTACGCCTGAAACAAAGCCAGTCAAAATTGCGGAACAAATTATTCCTATGGGACCTGTTGCAACCCAGGTTGCTATCAAACAATTGGGGAGTAACGGCGGTGGTTATTTTTATACTAATTCTGCCCACCCCTTTGAGAATCCGACCCCCTTAACCAATTTTTTGGAAATGGTTGCAATCTTGCTCATTCCTGCCGCTTTTTGCTTTACGTTTGGCGTCATGATAGATGATAAAAAGCAGGGTTGGGCAATATTGGTCGCCATGTCCATTCTGTTTGTGCCCTGGTTACTCCTTGAAATAATTGCAGAACAAACGGGAAACCCCTTATTCCAACAGATGGGGATTAACACTACAGCACAGGCTGCTCTTTATCCAGCTGGGAATATGGAAGGTAAAGAAACGCGTTTTGGTATAGTCAATTCAGCAATTTGGGCAACAAGCACCACCGCCGCTTCTCACGGTTCCGTTAACTCCATGCTTGATTCATTTACTCCTATAGGTGGATTAGTGCCTTTATGGATGATGCATTTGGGTGAAGTCAGCTTTGGAGGGGTGGGTAGTGGTTTATACGGGATGATAATGCTGATTGTTCTCACTGTCTTTATTGCAGGACTTATGGTGGGTAGGACCCCTGAGTATTTAGGAAAAAAAATTGAGCCATATGAAATGAAGATGGCCTCGATCGCTGTTTTGATTATGCCTTTAACTGTCCTCATAACCACGGCCTATGCCTCGGTTACTCCTGAAGGAGTAAGTTCCATAGCAAATTATGGAGCTCATGGGTTTACAGAAATGCTTTATGCCTTCACGTCTATGGCCAACAATAATGGTAGTGCTTTTAGTGGCTTAATTGACAATACCTCCTTTTATAATATTGCGGGTGGCTTGCTTATGTTGATAAGCCGATATTGGATTGCTATTCCAGTACTGGCAATGGCAGGTTCACTGGTTAGGAAGAAGCGGATCCCCGCCACTTTAGGTACCCTAGGTACCCATACCCCCCTATTTGTTACTTTATTAGTGGGAATCGCCATAGTAGTCGGGGCGCTGTCATTTTTCCCCGCTTTAGCTCTCGGTCCAATTGCGGAGCAATTAATGCTGTGGAGGGGATATGGCCACTAAATCTCACAGCCTTTGGGATGGCGCCATTATTAAAGGAGCAATATGGGATGCGTTTTTAAAATTAGCCCCTCACATCCAGATAAAAAATCCGATTATGTTCACTGTTTATGTGAGCTCCATTATAACCACCGGATTATTTATCCAGGCTTTATTGGGACATGGGGAAGCTCCGTTGTTGTTTATCCTGGCTATTAGCCTTTGGCTTTGGTTCACACTTCTGTTTGCAAATTTTGCAGAGGCAATGGCAGAAGGTCGAGGCAAAGCACAAGCACAGGATTTACGGCGGGCACGCCAAGAAATTCAGGCTAAAAAATTGACCCGGGCCAAAAAAAATGCAAAATTCACTGTAATTCCCTCGATTCAACTTCGTACCGGGGATTTGGTTTTAGTTGAAGCGGGTGATTTCATCCCTGGTGATGGGGAGGTTATTGAAGGAATTGCCTCGGTTAACGAAAGTGCCATTACTGGTGAAAGCGCCCCGGTAATTCGGGAAAGCGGCGGGGACCGAAGTGCTGTAACCGGAGGCACGCAAATCATCTCCGATTGGCTAATTATCCGGATTACGTCTAACCCTGGCGAGACATTCCTGGATCGAATGATTGCTCTCGTTGAAGGAGCCAAAAGACAAAAAACCCCAAATGAGCTTGCCCTGACCATTTTACTTGCAGCACTAACCATCGTATTTTTAGTGGTGTGCGCTACCCTGCTTTCTTTTTCCATTTATAGTGTTTCCGTTACTAAAACCGGATCACCAATTTCAATTACAGTACTTGTGGCCCTGTTTGTCTGTTTAGCCCCCACAACTATTGGCGGCTTACTTTCCGCGATAGGCATTTCCGGTATGGACCGCATGATTCGGGCCAATGTTATTGCCCTATCCGGACGTGCAGTAGAGGCTGCAGGTGATATTGATATTTTATTGCTTGATAAGACAGGAACAATTACTTTAGGCAATCGCCAGGCAACAGAATTTATTCCAGCAGAAGGAGTCGATATCCAGGATCTAGCGGATGCAGCTCAGTTGGCCTCACTTGCAGACGAAACACCCGAAGGCCGAAGTATCGTCATTCTTGCTAAAAGTAAATACAAATTACGCGGCAGAGCACTGGCGCAATTGAATGCAACCTTTATTCCCTTTACCGCCCAAACCCGTATGAGCGGAGCCAACATCGGTACCCGGCAAATTCGCAAAGGCTCCTCCCAAGCCATAGAAGAATACATTGAGCAATTAGGAGGTCATGTTCCTGAGAATGTAAAAATGAATGTGGAAATTATTTCACGCCAGGGAGGAACAGCTTTGGTTGTTGCCGAAGGCAAAAAAGTTTTGGGAATTATCCGACTTAAAGACATTATTAAGGGGGGAATCCGTGAACGCTTCGCCCAATTAAGGCAAATGGGGATAAAAACAATCATGGTTACGGGCGATAATCCCCTAACTGCTGCCTCCATTGCTGGTGAAGCTGGGGTAGATGACTTTCTTGCCAATGCCAAACCAGAAGATAAACTTAAATTGATTCGTGATCTGCAAGCCCAGGGCCATTTAGTGGCAATGACTGGCGATGGGACCAATGATGCACCCGCCCTTGCACAAGCTGATGTGGCGGTAGCCATGAATTCCGGAACCCAAGCCGCAAAAGAAGCGGGCAATTTGGTCGACTTGGATTCAAATCCTACTAAATTAATTGAGGTAGTGGAAATAGGTAAACAATTACTGATGACACGCGGTGCGCTAACTACATTTAGCATTGCCAACGATATTGCCAAATATTTTGCTATCTTGCCTGCCGCATTTGCCAGCACTTACCCTGCATTGAATGTTTTAAATATCATGCATCTGCATACCCCACAATCTGCCGTGCTTTCCACCGTCATTTTTAACGCACTCATCATAGTTTTTCTTATCCCCTTAGCTTTACATGGAGTTAAATACCGCAGGCTTCCTGCGGCGCTGCTCCTTAGAAATAATGTAATTATCTATGGGCTAGGAGGAATCATCGTTCCTTTTATTGGCATTAAAATGATTGATTTACTCTTAACAGTATTGGATTTAACAGGATAAAAAATGATGACAGAGACTCTGAAACAAATGAAAACGGCAGTCCTCTTTTTATTTGTTTTCTCCATTCTGACTGGTTTAATTTATCCAGTACTTGTTACCGCATTAGCTCAGCTATTTTTTCCTTTTAAAGCAAATGGCAGTCTGCTGCGTTATGATGGCAAGCCTATTGGTTCCGAACTAATCGGGCAATACTTTAATACACCTAATTACTTCTGGGGAAGACCTTCGGCCACCACCCCATTCCCCTATAATGCCATGCAATCTGGAGGTTCTAATATGGGTCCTTCAAATCCCATGTTTCTGCAGACTGTAACAAAACGAATCGCGGAACTGCATCAATACACGCTTCAAAATAAAATGCCTCAGGCATTAATTCCAGTTGATTTAGTGACAGCTTCAGGGAGCGGACTGGATCCCGAGATAAGCCCACTCGCGGCTTTTTATCAGATCCCTCGCATTGCGAAAGCACGCAATATCCCGGAACAGGAAATTCAAAAATTAGTCAGTGAATTAATCAAAACACGTACCTTGCATCTATTGGGAGAACCTCGTATCAATGTTTTAGAGCTTAATTTGGCTCTGGATCATATAAGGACCACTAAATGACTGACAGACGCCCTGATCCGAATGCATTACTCCAGCGGGTAATAGAAGAAGAACAACTCAAACATCGTGGAAAGCTAAAAATATATCTCGGTGCTGCACCAGGGGTAGGTAAAACTCACTCCATGTTGAGTGAAGCCTTACAAGAACAAGCTAAAGGATTAGACATAATAATAGGCATTGTTGAATCCCATGGACGAATTGAAATAGAGGAGATACTGAAAAATTTCGTCATTTTGCCTAAAGTGACGATTGATTATCATGGGAAACAATTACAAGAGTTTGATTTGGATGCAGCCCTTAAAAGAAACCCTGGATTAATCCTCATGGATGAAATGGCGCATACGAATGTAAGCGGTGTACGGCATAAAAAACGTTGGCAAGATATTAAAGAACTCTTGGATAGGGGGATTGATGTATGGTCCACCCTCAATGTGCAACATATAGAAAGTCTTAATGACGATGTCTCGCAAATCATTCATGCCCCTATTCAGGAAACCGTACCTGACGCGATGATAGAAAGGGCTAATACCATTGAATTGGTCGACCTTGCCCCGGAAGATTTATTAAAGCGTCTGGCCGAAGGTAAAGTCTATGTCCCCAAACAGGCCCGTCTTGCCGCTGAATTTTATTTTCGCAAAGGTAATTTAATGGCTTTACGGGAACTGGCATTGCGGACTCTGGCAAAACGCGTTAATACCCAAGTACTCCTCTACCGACAGGGCCAAGGCATTAGACACATCTGGCCTATCATGGAAAAAATACTTGTGTGTGTGGGTCCTGGTCCGGAATCACATAAATTGATTCGCGCTGCGAAAAGAATGGCCAGTAGCCTCCAGGTTGACTGGATTGCAGTATACGTGGATTCTCCGCGAAGTAAATTATCCAAAAACCAGCGGAATCAAGCTATAAAGAACTTATTTTTTGCCGAACAGTTAGGAGCTGAGACTCAGGTTTTAATGGGGTATGATCTTGTTAATGAAATCATCAACTTCTCCCGCCAACAAAATGTTACGCTTATTATGATCTGCAAACAAATCCGCACTCGCTGGAGGAATTTTTTCTTTCGCAGCCTGGCTGATGAAATTTTACGTTACAGCGGTGAGATTGATGTATATACCGTGACCATAGCAGCAAACACAGCAAGAAAAAAAAATCTTCCCAAGCTAAAGACCCCCTGGTTTTATTACCTTCTCTCGACAAGCATCGTTGCAGTCACGACGCTTATTAATTATCTCATTTATCCGTTAGTCAACGAAACCAGTCTAATGCTTACCTATTTAATAGGAATTATTGGTATTGCTTTATTGGGACGGACAGGCCCTGCGATTTCGGGAATTTTCCTTAGTATTTTTCTCTATGACTATTTGTTTATTCCCCCCTACTACAGATTTTTTATTGGGGGGCCTGATTATTTCTTTACTTTGATTTTAATGTTTGTCATTGCAGTAATTATTTGCCAATTGACTTTGGTTACCCGCCGCCAAGCAGAAATTGCACGGCTTGCAGAATATCAAACATCGGCGTTATATACTTTAAGCCGAAGATTATCGAGAACACGCGGCATAGTCAGATTACTGAGAACAGGTGTCAATTATATTTCTGAAATTTTTCACTGTGAGATCATTGCGCTGCTGCCAAAAAATGGAGGGCTCGTTGTTCGTGCCAGAGCCAAATCAAATCAAGATCTGGATGAAAAAGAATACAGTATTGCCCAGTGGGTCTATGAATTGGGTCAAAAAGCAGGATGGGGAACTGACACCCTCTCTTTTTCCCATGCATTGTATATTCCGTTAATCGGTGCACGCGGCACAATGGGAGTAATAAGGGTACAACCGTCAAAGGATAACGATTGTACAACGCCTGAAAAATTACAACTTTTAGAGTCTTGTGCCAATCAAATTGCCCTGGCTATTGAAGTAGACAGTTTGCAAGAAGAACAAAACAAACTAAATGATTCCACTCAGGAAACAGAATAAAATTCTGGGCAAAGCTTTCTCCCACTTCTGATAAAAAATGAACTGTATGGCACCCATCAGGATTTATGGAAAAATACCTGTCGGGTTTTTGCCAAAATCTGTTCATTAGTCTGGAAAATCGATCTAAATTACAATAGGATAAAAGAATATTCAGGTAAAAAGGATTTACCCATGATGATTGCAACCTTACTGGCACCAGACAATGAAACGCGGGTAGCCATCACTCCTAATTCAGCAAAACACTTCATTAAATCAGGATTTGAAGTCGCCATTGAAAAAAATGCAGGTCTTGCTGCAGGGTTTAAAGATAAAGATTACGAACAGGTAGGTGTATCGATTCAGAATAAAAAAAACCTGCTGGAAAAAGCCAATGTTCTGCTTTGCATCAATGAACCCGCCCCCAAAGAACTCGATGGCTTATCTGAAGGCGCCCTGGTCATAGGGCATATCGACAATAACCCTGAAAGCAAACTGATTACCTGGTGCCAGGAAAAGCAACTTACTTTATTTTCCATGAATCTTATACCCCGGATCAGTCGTGCCCAAAGCATGGATAGTCTTTCTTCACAAGCAAATTTGGCAGGCTATAGAGCCGTTTTGGAAGCATGCTCCCAATTTCATCGGGCAATTCCCATGATGATGACGGCTGCAGGAATGATTCAACCAGCTAAAGTACTCATCCTTGGTGCAGGTGTAGCGGGTCTTCAAGCCATAGCGACAGCGAAACGTTTAGGTGCAGTAGTTTATGCATTTGACGTACGGCGAGCAGCAAAAGAACAAGTGGAAAGTTTAGGTGCTGAATTTATTGAAGTAAGTCAGAATGAAGATAGCGAAACCAAAGGAGGCTATGCCTCCGAAATGAGTGAGGAATATAAGAAACTGCAGGCAGAACTTATTGACCAATACGCCAAATTAGCTGATATCGTTATTTCAACAGCCTTAATCCCAGGTAAAAAAGCACCGGTCCTATTGTATAAAAAAACTGTAGAACAAATGAAACCTGGCTCGGTTATCGTGGATCTTGCTACCTCCAGAGGAGGAAATTGTGAGGTTAGTGCTCCTGATAAAACAATAAAACATGGAGAAATAACAGTTATTGGCTTCAGCAACATGGCCGGGCTGGTGCCTACGACTGCAAGTGAGCTTTATGCTAATAATTTGGTACACTTAATCGATGCCTTAGCACCAACCCCACCCGAAATTACATTAAACCCTAATGATGAAATCATTCAGCAAGCGGTTCTTTGTCATCAGAATCAATATTTACCCTTTCAGGTAAAGGAGACACAAAATGCATGAAATGAGTACTTTGGGAAATCCATACATTACCATACTTACAATTTTCGTTTTGGCCTGTTTTGTTGGATATTATGTGGTTTGGAAAGTTACCCCAGCCTTACATACTCCTTTAATGTCTGTAACTAATGCCATATCAAGTATTATTGTGCTGGGGGCACTTATTGCTGCAGGCAGCCAACTCACTGGAAAAATCACCTGGATTGGCGGATTAGCCATTTTTATTACCTCGATTAACATATTTGGGGGATTTGTTGTAACCCAACGTATGTTGCGCATGTATAAAAAATAGGGAATGCAGCGCTTAGGAAATACTATCCAGGGGCAGGCTTTAATCCAGCGGTTTGTAAGACAAAATTATAACTTGAGGCTGCAAAGTACAAAAAATTAAATGGTGGGGGCTTATAAAAAAAGGCCTGCCGAAATTAAGGATGATTTCTCATGACAACTTTGGTTCCTTTATTTTATCTACTATCAGCTGTGTGTTTTATATTGGCATTAAAAGGTCTGGCCAGTCCTGCTTCTGCACGAAGAGGAAATTTATTAGGAATTGCCGGTATGATCCTTGCAGTAGGCTCCACCTTAATGATGCCTACCACTTACCATCAACCATTACTCA
The DNA here is from genome assembly GCF_000236165.1 of Fluoribacter dumoffii NY 23. NCBI lineage: Bacteria > Pseudomonadati > Pseudomonadota > Gammaproteobacteria > Legionellales > Legionellaceae > Fluoribacter > Fluoribacter dumoffii. The sequence goes on from NZ_CM001373.1 coordinate 2,523,724, forward strand.
TTAGTTTGATGATCGCGGGAGGCATTATAGGAACCTTTATTGCATTCAAAATTAATATGACCGCCATCCCGCAACTGGTCGCGGCCTTTCACTCATTAGTAGGGATGGCGGCAGTTTTAGTCGCCTTTTGTGCTTTTTTGTCCCCAGCCTCTTTCCATATTGGAGTTCCTGGAGCAATTGCCAAAGCAAGTCTTGTTGAAATGAGCCTTGGTTTAATTATTGGGGCAATTACTTTTTCTGGTTCGGTCATTGCTTTTCTCAAATTGCAAGGGATCATGTCTGGGGTACCCATTAAACTCACTGGCCATAATATCATTAATCTTGTTACGGCCTTGATCATTCTCGTTGTCTTTATCTTGTTTCTAATGAATCAGACCCCTACCCTTTTCAGCATCATGGCAGGGATTGCTTTTTTACTTGGTGTATTACTCATAATCCCTATCGGTGGTGCAGACATGCCCGTAGTCATATCGATGCTGAACTCCTATTCAGGATGGGCAGCTGCAGGCATTGGCTTTACCCTTAGCAACCACTTGCTTGTGATTACAGGAGCCCTGGTAGGGGCGAGCGGGGCCATACTCAGTTATATCATGTGTGTGGGAATGAACCGCTCTATATTCAATGTGATTTTTGGCGGCATCCAATCCTCTGCAGGACAATTAAACGCTCAGGCAACACATGAATCGCGCACAGTAAGACAAGGTAACGGCGAAGATGCTGCCTTCCTTTTAAGTAATGCTAAAGATGTGATCATTGTTCCAGGGTATGGGATGGCAGTAGCCCATGCGCAACATGCCGTTAAAGAGTTGGTAGATGCCCTGGAGCATCGCAACATCAAAGTCCGCTTTGCAATCCACCCTGTTGCCGGCCGTATGCCCGGGCATATGAATGTTTTGCTTGCTGAAGCCAATATACCTTATGACAGGGTTTTTGAACAAAGTGAAATAAACCGCGATTTTGCAAGTTGTGATGTAGCTTATGTTATTGGTGCAAACGACATAACCAACCCGGCAGCAAAAACAGATCCTAGTTCTCCTATTTATGGAATGCCGGTCCTGGAAGTAGAAAAAGCAAAAAATGTTTTATTCGTTAAAAGAAGCTTGGCTCCAGGCTATGCCGGCGTCGAAAATGATTTGTTTTATCATGATAATACTTACATGCTTTTTGGGGATGCCAAAGCGATGACTGAGTCTATTGCCAAGGCTTTAGAAGCATTGTAAGCGGTTTAACCAGTGCTCCACTGTTAATTGATCTGGTAATAGTTCCCCGCGCAGCGGGGATCCGATGCGAATCGAACTTCAAAACCAATTCCCCAATACTTCCCTGCCAAACCATGACGACGCCCCTTCACAAATTCTGTTGCAGCCGATTATTTCTCCTTTGGAGACTCCATTTTATCAACTCAGGGCGACAAATATTAATTTGCTATACATAAAAAATAAATGTATCTTAGCTCGTTTAATTTAATTTATGGAGTTAAATAATGCTACGAAAAGTAGGACTTGGCTTATTGTGGTTCGCTGCATCTTTAAGTACAAGCGCATATGCTGCGGAAAGTTTGCTCCCGAAGGCCACTTTGGAGTATGTGTTGCGAAGCAATGTTCCCGAACCTGTGGCTAATTTTTTTATGTGGCCAATAGAAGCAGAATGTAAAATTGTGTCAGAAGACGAAAGCAATGACATTTTATTTGAAGCGTTAGCAAAAAAAGGAAAAGTTAATAACGTGGATTTGACCGCAGGACAATCTTTATTGATTAAAGTCCATCCGAATGAAATTTTGAAAATAAGCGCAGATTCAGGCGCAAGAGTTGATATCACCAATTTTGGCCCGCATACCGTTAGAGCAATTTGTACCGCTTAATTCTTTTGTTTATTCATGCCGGGTAGCACACAGTGAAACCCGGGTTCAGTTACACCTCCCCCAGGCTTCAAATAACCCCCATTAATGTTCTCTTGTCGCATGGAACTTGATTTTGGGGTAGCGCTCCTCAGCCATTGTTAAATTGACACGAGTCGGGGCAAGGTACATCAATGCATCACTTCCATCCAAAGCCAGGTAATCATAAGCTTTAGTGCGGAATTCACTCATAGCCTTATCATCATCAGAGTAAACCCAGCGCGCGCAGGCGACATTGACTGTTTCATAAATGCAATCCACCTTATATTCATGTTTTAAACGATGGGCTACAACATCAAATTGCAACACACCCACTGCCCCCAGGATTAGCTGGTTGCTATTCAATGGTCTAAATACTTGCGTTGCCCCTTCTTCAGATAATTCGATTAATCCTTTCAATAAAGCTTTACTCTTTAAAGGATCCTTTAAACGCACCAGCCGAAACAGCTCAGGGGCAAAATTGGGAATACCCGTGAATTTTAATTGCTCTCCCTGGGTAAACGTATCACCTATCCGAATCGTTCCATGATTATGTAAACCAATGATATCACCGGGTAAAGCCACCTCTGTATGTGAGCGGTCTCCCGCCATAAAAGTAAGTGCATTGGAAATTTGTACTTCTTTACCTACGCGCAAATGATTAATTTTCATTCCTTTTCGATAAGCACCAGAACAGATGCGCAAAAATGCAATTCTATCTCTATGTTTGGGATCCATATTAGCCTGAATCTTGAAGACAAAACCGGAGAAGTTATTTTCATCAGGAGACACAATACGCTCTTGGGCTACCCGTGCTTGCGGCCCTGGAGCATAACGTACATAATCATCAAGTAACTCTTTGATACCAAAATTATTGATGGCGGATCCAAAATAAACAGGAGTCATTTTACCCGCCAGATAATCCTGCAAATTAAACTCATGGGAAGCGCCCTTGACCAACTCAATTTCTTCCCGTAATTCCTGGGCACTGTCCCCTAATACTTCATCCAATTGGGGATTATCCAATCCTATAATTTGCATTGCTTCCTGCTTTTGGGCATTCTTACCTGGTTGGTACAGGTAAACTATATCTTCATACCGATGATAAATGCCTTTAAAACGCTTTCCCATACCTACAGGCCAGGTTACCGGGGCACATTGAATGCCCAACACAGATTCAACCTCATCCAGTAAATCAATAGGATCACGCCCTTCACGGTCCAATTTATTGATAAAAGTCATAATCGGCGTATCACGCAAACGACACACTTCCATCAATTTCACTGTCCTTTCTTCGACCCCCTTAGCTACGTCGATAACCATCAGTGCCGAATCTACTGCAGTCAGGGTACGGTAGGTATCTTCAGAAAAGTCCTCATGGCCTGGTGTATCCAGCAAATTCATTACATGCTGATTATGCACAAACTGCATTACCGAGGTAGTGATGGATATACCCCGCTCTTTTTCCATCTCCATCCAATCGGATGTGGCATGGCGATCGGCTTTACGCCCTTTAACCGTTCCAGCCAATTGAATTGCTCCTCCGAACAAAAGCAACTTTTCGGTTACTGTTGTCTTACCTGCGTCGGGGTGAGAGATGATTGCGAAGGTTCGTCTGGTATTAAAATCCTGATAAAAATCGGACATGAAGTTCTCTAAATAAATAATAATGTTATCGTATGTAGTGAATTTTAAGACATTCCTGAACAAATACAAGACGAAGCTATTGTTTCTAGCAAGCGCTGCTTTGAAAAAGAACATTATCTTCTTAAAACTTAATTTGCAATAGTCTTTGCAGGCGAAAGACGTTATGATGAGCAGACTAGGGAAATACTTAAATAGTGTATTTTATTAAATAGAATTTAGAGGATAAGTGTTCCGTTATGAAACGTTGCTCCTGGGTTGGTACTGGCAAGCCCCACTATGAAGAGTATCATGATAATGAATGGGGTATTCCCGTTCATGATGATCAAAAACACTTTGAGATGCTTATCCTGGAAGGGGCGCAAGCAGGTTTAAGTTGGGAAACAATTCTTAAACGACGCGAAGCATACCGCAAAGCATTCAAACAATTCGACCCGTATGCAGTAGCCAAGATGAGCGATGAAGAATTAACTGCCTTACTGAATGATGCCGGAATTATTCGCAATCGTCTCAAAATTTTTTCGGCTCGCAAGAATGCGTTAGTGTTTCTTTCAATCGCACAAGAATTTGGTTCTTTTGATAATTATATTTGGCAATTTGTAGATGGAAGTCCCAAAGTAAATTACCCGAAAACACTTCAAGAAGTCCCAGCACGTACCGCTGAATCTGACGCCCTATCCAAGGATTTGAAGAAAAGAGGGATGAGTTTTGTGGGGTCGACTATTATGTATGCCCACATGCAAGCAGTAGGTTTGGTTGATGACCACCTTATAGACTGTTTTTGCAAGAATCGGAATCACTCCGCTTGAATTAATTTACAGTCAGTAGTGATTATTCAATAATTTATGGGTTAATTAGGCACGTGGCCTAATTATTTCCATATAAGATTGAGGCATGAAACTTTAGATGCTCCTCAATAAAACTGGCGATAAAATAATAACTGTGATCATACCCTTCTCGGATGTGCATTTTAAGTTCAACACCAGCCTTCAGGCAGGCTGACTTAAATAATTCAGGTTTTAACTGTTCCTTTATATAAGGGTCAGCTGAGCCCTGATCAACTAATATAGGTGCATGTGGCCATCCTCTCTCGAGGATAAGTTCGCAAGCGTCGTATTCCTTCCATTGATTCTTGTCTGGCCCCAGGTAGCCTGTAAATGCTTTTTGTCCCCATGGGCATTGAGAGGGCGCACAAATGGGTGCCAGTGCCGAGACCGAACGATAAAATTTGGGGTATTTCAATGCCAAGGCAAGTGCCCCATGCCCTCCCATGGAATGCCCAAAGATACCACAGGACTGATGGTTAATTGGGAAGTGCTCCAGTAAAGCCGGCAATTCTTCATGTACGTAAGTAGACATTTTATAATATTTAGACCAGGGTAATTGGGTAGCATCTACATAAAATCCGGCACCTGCGCCAAAATCGTAATGTTCCTGATCGCCTGGCAAATTAATGCCTCTGGGACTGGTATCCGGAGTAACTAATGCTAAACCAGATTGTGCCGCAATCCGCTGTGCTCCGGCTTTGGTAATAAAGTTTTGTTCCGTACAGGTTAATCCGGAAAGCCAGTACAACACAGGTACGCTGTGTTTTTGCGCTTGAGGTGGCAAAAACAGACCAAAACGCATGGTGCAATTGGTTGCAGCGGATTGGTGGGCATAAACCCGTTGAATGCCACCAAAAGAATGATGCTCTTCAAGGAGCTCAATGGTCATTTAACATATTCCCCAACACACTTTTAAAAAGTAAGAATAGTTCGAATTGACTGCCCAAGACGCATTAAATCAAAAGCCTGATTCACTTTTTCCACAGGAAGGACATGGGTAATTAAATCATCAACATTAATTTTCCCTTCCATATACCAATCTACAATTTTAGGTACATCAGTACGTCCACGCGCCCCCCCAAAAGCTGAACCTTTCCAAACCCTGCCGGTAATCAGTTGGAACGGTCTGGTAGAAATTTCTTGTCCAGCTCCTGCAACCCCAACCACAGTACACACTCCCCATCCTTTATGACAACATTCCAGTGCCTGACGCATCAGTTTTACATTACCTACACACTCAAAACTGTAATCCGCTCCCCCTTTAGTTAAATCCACCAGATAAGGGACCAAGTCATTACTGACTTCCTGAGGATTAACAAAATGGGTCATTCCCATTGCTTCAGCCAAAGCACGCCGCTGCGGATTAATATCGACACCTACAATCTGCTCAGCTCCTACCATACGGGCTCCCTGAATTACATTAAGCCCAATACCCCCTAAACCAAAAACAACCACGCGCGAACCTGGCGTGACCTTTGCGGTATAAATTACCGCCCCCAGACCTGTTGTTACACCACAGCCTATGTAGCATACTTTCTCAAAAGGAGCATCCTCACGAATTTTCGCAACGGCAATTTCAGGTAATACAATATAATTTGCGAAAGTTGATGTTCCCATATAATGAAAGATTTTTTTTCCATTTAAGCTAAAACGACTTGTTCCGTCAGGCATTACTCCCTGACCTTGAGTTGTTCGAATTGCCTGGCAAAGATTCGTTTTCTGGGAAAGGCAATATTCGCATTGGCGACATTCAGGGGTATAAAGAGGAATAACATGATCACCGGGTTTTACCGAAGTAACGTCCGAACCCACATCAACAATGATACCTGCGCCTTCATGCCCTAAAATGACAGGAAAAAGGCCTTCTGGATCCTCACCGGATAAAGTATATGCATCTGTATGGCAAACACCTGTTGCTTTGATTTCAACAAGCACTTCTCCCCTTTTGGGACCTTCCAAATCAACCATTTCAATGGATAACGGCTTTCCCACTTCATAAGCAACAGCTGCCTTTACTTGCATCAAACCTCCTGTAACGATAAAAACCTCTCAAGGTACCTTATTTACTTTAATAATAAATCTGGCTAACTAGATAATTTAAATGCACACGATTGCTTTAGCAATGAAAACTGAACTGAAATTACAACTTTCCAATTCGCATTTATTTTCATTTAGTAATATTTTATACTTAAAGAGTAAAGTAATAGTAAACAGTGTAAATTATTCTCAATTCCTGGCCTCAGAGTATGATCATTCATAGTAAATTCAAGCCCGACTGGTGGCTAATTAATGGGCACAGCCAGACTCTTTATCGAACCTTAACTCATCGAGTAAAACCCTTTATTGATTCTTATGAACGCCTTGAATTACCTGACGGCGATTTCATTGATCTGGCCTGGAAAACTAATGGATTAAACGACAATGCACCTTTAATTATCCTTCTCCATGGATTGGGAGGTAATGTAGATTCAGTTTATGTTGCGACTTTATTTGATGCGTTCCATAAAGCAGGTTACCGATCCGTTTTAATGAATTTTCGAGGGGCAAGCGGGGAGCCGAATCGTCTTCCCCGCTTATATCATGGAGGTGATACCAAAGATTTGGATTTTTTGCTCCATATCTTGAAACTTAGAGAGCCTGCCACTAAAAAAGCTGTTGTTGGTGTGTCTCTGGGCGGCAATATACTTCTCAAATGGTTAGGGGAAACAGGTTACCAATCTCTGATTGATGCTGCTGTGGCTGTCTCTGTGCCGTTTCTGTTGCAAAACGTGGTTCAAAAAATAAATAAAGGATTTTCCCGCGTATACCAGGCTTCTTTATTAGAAAAACTGCGCCGCGTTTTTCTCGAAAAAATTGATATGATAAAGTACCAATTGCCGCTTTCGAAACAAAAGCTCTATTCCATAAAAACCCTGATTGAATTTGATGAACAAATAACTGCCCCCTTACATGGGTTTGCCAGTGCAAATGAGTATTATCAACAATGCAGTTCGAGACAGTATTTGTCTCAAATCAAGACGCCCACCCTAATTATCCATGCATTGGACGACCCGTTTATGACCCCGGATATACTCCCAACTTCCAAAGAACTCTCTTCCGATATCATCCTGGAATTGAGTCAACATGGCGGCCATGTAGGATTTATCGCTCAGAAACGCCACTTTTGGCTGGAACAACGAATCCCCATTTTTTTAATGGAATTCTTACTCACTCCTTCCATGCAGGAGAGAGCATTGACTAAGACATCTCCTTAAATTTCTTTCCCCATGTTCTACCAGGGGGGATACTTAATAATGTGTTCATGTTTGAATGCTATTATAGAACGGTAGCGGTATTAAATTTCCAAAGTTATAAATCAACATTTTTATCCGCTACCTCCTTTTTATGTAAAGACCACACCCTCAACAATTTAATTTTAAATGCTTCGCGTCCTGTGCAAATCTATTATTTTTTCAAATGACTTGCCTTAGGCAAAAGGTCAGACTGAAGCGGACTGCTTGCAGAGCTTACAAACAAACAGGGTGAATTAGGGGCGTACAGGGAAAGCTGCTTTTCAAACAAAAAATTAAATCGGGGCTGGGAAAAATCAATTCCTCGAACATTCGTCAATAACGATTTGAATAGGTTAAGCTCAGCCAAATCCCCTGCTGTTTTCCGTTGCGGGAGTGAAGCATTATATTTTTCCAATAAGGCCAAAACAATTTCATTTTCAGTAGCATTATCCTTTTTTAATTGTTCACATCGATATTTACCTTGTCCCAAATAGGTGCAATTTACATTCCTCCACTCAAAATCAGGGCAATCAATATGACCATAAATCACAACCACGTCACCCACCCGGAGGTCTTTCTCATCAACATCAAGCCCCATAGTTTTACTGTCGATACTTCCCTCATCCAGAACAAGGGGTTCGGCAAGAAAATCTTCATTATAAATAGATAAAAACTCATATTTCATTTCATTTTCTGTCATCGCTTTAGATGATCCAAAACCCCGATATTTATCCGATCCCATTACTAAAGAATGCAATCCAGCTCCATTTTTAGAAGCATCATATAACGTAGCCTCTTTGTAATCAGGGAAATTGTAGAGATAAACCCAATCGCCAGGAATTAACTTTTCTTTGGTCATTTGCCATTTACATGGAAGAATTTCACCCAAATCTGCAGCTAGAGTTTCATTCAGATTCAGACCATCTGTGATGACTAGAGGCTTAGTCTTAAAGAGAAAATTAAAATGGTCCGCACCAATGGTGTCCAATAAAGCCTTATATTGCACACAAAGCATCCAGCTATGGCATTCAAGTACCACAAGATTACCGCCCTCGAAAATTGAATTTATGGCTGCCGAAGGCCTAACACCTTTTCTTGGTATAAAAAAACCCACATGGTTTTCGGCCATCCTCCAATAATGCGGATCAAGTTGCAAGTAATTTTCTTCCTGGGTAGGATACCTGTATTTATCATCGGCCAGATGAAATTTATCCATATCCATAAGTTTCACTGCCTTGTGACGAAACAGCACCTCCATGGTAAAGCGTTCATATGATTTAAAAAAATGAAGACTGTCTATAAGTTTGGAAATGATTTCTTTTTTCAAAGGATCGCTTTCTTCCTTTAGAGAAGCCATGGCTTTTTTTCTAATTTCGAGCTCTATTGCCATTTCATCGGCTGATGTCAAAAACCGTACAAGATTTATGGTATGCAATTGCGATATATAACGTGTCCCCTGGAGTTCCTTTTCATAAGTCTGGACAATCTGAAATCGTTTCAGATCTTCAAGCAATTCATCAAGATCTTTAAAAACAACTGTCTTTGGATGATTTATGAGGATATCAAACCGGTATTCATTAAAATCTCGAATTGTTTTAAAGGATGTACAGTCACTTTCTTTAGTAATTTGAACATTCTTTTGATTCTTGTAAGACAGAAATAGAAGCATGGCAACAGAGTTTAATGGTTAAAACTCTGTATTTTATTTTATTTTGAATAAAAATTAAACATCTGGGCAATTTAAATTCATCTACTTGAATAAAGTAAACGTCGTCTTTTTAAGCGAATTAAGCATAGCCAATACAACAACATCGATTACTTGTTGCATTATTTTTCCGCTCCATTGCTTTCGTTCCATTTTCCAACCGATAAAAAAAGCGGAAACGAGGAGCAGGACGGCTGCTAAGTAATAACGGGTCGTCTGGCTTTGTGCAAAATACGCTTGATGTTCAGCTACCTTGTACTCCTCAGACCGTAATGTCCTGTCCATCTGCTCAATTTGAGCCAGTATCTGTCTTCTCGATTTTTCCATGTTCAACACTCTTTTGAGAGAAATATTCTCTTGTTTTACTAAAACTCATACTTTTTAAGTTAAAGGATAAATACTTCACTAGTCCCAATAACACCCCAATGTTAATAAGGAAAACAAGAGATATGGATAACAGAAAATGGTTAGAAAGAAAGAACACCAAATATCCTATTAAAAGCATAGCGTTTACCCATACTGCAATGAGCACTACAAACAGCATGCACAAATTCAGTATCAAAGGAAAAACACTAAGCCCCGCTAACTTGGCCTCAAGACGAATTAAAGACCAAACGGTTTTAATAACTGATATTTTGGCGGCAACCAGCGCTTCTAACTGTTTTAGAGCTTCCATTATTTTTTCATAAGTTTAGATAATAGAAAACCGAGTCCCCCAGCGATTAAAACAGAGGCCAATGGGTTTTTCTGGATTTTTCTTAATAACTGATCGGAGTATTCTTTGACATTTTCTTCTACTTCGTTTGCTTTGGATACCCCTTCTTCATACAGCTGGTTTACCCGTTTTTTCCCTTCTGACATGAATTGACTTGCAGCAGCTTCAAGGTGCTCTTTGGGAGTATGTGCTTGTTTTTCAAAACCAAGGTTCTCATCAGAACTTTTCATGTGACTACCCTCCTTTGTGAATCACTATCCCTATCAGAAAAATTTTGTGATGCGTGATTATATTAAATATAGTTATTGAATAAGATAAATCAATCCTCTTTTATCATGGTATGTATTTATTTCCTTTATTCAAGAATTGTTTTATGTGAGAAAGGGGTTCTTAAATTAAATCAATTTGCTTTAAATTAAAAAATAGTGCACCATTATAACCCAATATTATGAGGATTAACCATGTCGCATGAAATTTATAAAAAACTCCAGCAATTAGAAGTATCTGTAAAAAATTATTACGCTGCTCAAAGCCAATACCTGCCCTATCCGATTTCCTTTAATTTTTCTTTTTTCAGGGAGGTTTATGACTTAATTAAATTAATGCCCTTGACCAAGGATAAAATTCAATTAATGGAACGCTTTGAATTAAATGTGCGTCAAAAACTTTCGAGTATTCATCCCAAGTTGAATTACTCCTTCAACTTTTCTGAAGACATTAATCTATATAAACCTTTAATTGAGCAACTAGACAGCCTAAATCAACAGGCAAGGTCACTTTTCAATGATTATTTTGCCTTCAATAGACCCGTTTTTAACTGGCACGCATTTCGCAATCTTCGAAATCAAATTAGCAACATTCCAAATCAAACTGATAAAAAACAACTCATGTTATTATTTGAGAACAATGTATTGCAGGTAATCAGCCAGGTAGAGCCTAAAGTATATGCAAGCTTTACTTTCACCCCGGAATTAGCAGAAATGAGCAGTCTCGATTCTAAAAAACAATAATAGCTAAACAACCAGTTGGTATTAAATGATTTTATATAAATATTGAAAAAAAGAAAATTTTCCGTATTTCTTTAAAAAATTTGGTCTTGTATAGCATGTGACATCACCGACTTTAGGACAGCCTCAAAAAATTATATTTATTTAAGCTATTATTATTGGAAAACATATGAAATAAGGAGATTATTATGTTGAATCTTGATACTGAAACCATTTGCGATCTTCTTGATAAAGCGCGGCAATTCCAGGTGAAGGAGGAGGTAAGTTTTCCTGAAGTTACAGAGGAAATGGATGCAAACTACGTACTGGCTGATTACCAAAATGATCCTGTTTACCAGGAAGTTATTGAATACATTGATAATTTACGCCCTGATCAACAAGCAACCCTGGTTGCCCTAATGTATTTAGGACGTGGTGATTATGCTCAGGATGAGTGGGAAGATGCTCTTACTTTTGCTCTGGAAGAAGTAACCGAGCATACCGGAGAATATTTGCTATCCAGACCCACAGTTGCTGATGATATCGGTCGAGGATTAAACATGCTAGGCCTTTCCTGTGAAGAGTAGATCTTTAAGGAACAGTAATGGCCTTCGTTAATATCGGTACCTCAGGATGGAGTTTTAATGGATGGAAAGAAATTTTTTACCCTCCAACACTGGCAGAAAAAGATACGTTAGCTTATTACTCCAGCATCTTTGAGACGGTAGAGCTTAACAGCAGTTTTTATCGCATACCCTCTAAAAATTCCATTGCAAAATGGAAGGAAACGACTCCGGATGAATTTATTTTTTCTTGTAAGGCAAACCGCTACTTAACTCATGTAAAAATGCTCAAAGAGGTTCCGGATACCCTCCAATATTTTCTGCAGATTATCGAAGGGTTGGGAGAAAAATTAGGGCCAGTCCTTTTTCAGCTCCCACCTTATTGGCCAATTAATGTGGAACGTCTGAAACAATTTATCCAGCAATTGTCTGATTCATTTCATTATACGTTTGAGTTTAGAAATACAAGTTGGTTATGCCAGGAAGTCTATGATTTACTTGCTCAAAAAAATATTGCCCTGTGTTTTTATGATTTCAAGGGGTTTCAGTGTCCGGAAGTGATTACCAGTGACTTCATTTACTTACGTCTACATGGGCCACACCTCGAGCCTTATGCCGGTCACTATCCAGAAAAAACACTTTTAAACTATGCGCACAAATTTGCTCATTGGCAGCAAAAAGTAAAACATATTTTTTGCTATCTTGATAACGATCACAAAGTAGTTGCCCCCCATGATGCACAAGTTTTGCAAGGACTGGTACGATTGACATTTAATATGACTGCGCAATAATCTAACCTACGAGTCTGCTTCGGTTTATGTTAAGGATGATGAATGAACTTTGATAAACAGTATCAACAAAAATTGTGCTCCGCTGAACAAGCCGTAACCTTAATCCCTGCCACTGCGGTAATTTCCATGGGCATGCGTGTCGCCACCCCCCCAGCTCTATGTCATGCTCTGGCTGCCCGTGCGCAAGCAGGTGAATTGCAAGAACTAAAAGTCTATTACCTTCGCTGCGGTGATGTAGCCCTAAACACTATTTTCCAGGAATCCTTACTGCATATTATCAGGCCCTATTCCTCAATGTTGTCCAAAGGGGAAGTTGAACTGGCTGAGCGAGGATATGCTCAAGGTAAAAAATACATCAATTTTGTACCCATAAGTTTTAGCCGTTATCCCTCAACTATTAAAGCAGTTACGAAACTGGATGCTTTTATTACTACTGTATCTCCTATGGACAAATTCGGCTTTTTCAATTTAGGCACTAATGGCGATTATGCCATTGAACTAAGCCGTTATGCAGACAAATTAATCGTCGAAGTTAATGAAAACATGCCAAGAACTGCAGGCTCTACTTTAATCCACATCAGTGAGGTAGATGCGATAGTCGAAAATACTTCGAAGCTGATAGAAGAACCTTCCAAACCGCCCAGTGAAGTGGATCGTCAAATCGGCCATCACATCACGCCCCTTATTCCTGATGGAGCAACCATTCAGATGGGAATAGGCAGCGTACCTAATGCCGTATGCGAACAACTAATTAATCACCGGAATCTTGGCATACATACCGAAGTGATTACTTCAGGTATGATTGAGCTGATTAAAAAAGGAGTAGTTACGAATACCAACAAGACGTTACTTCCTTATGTCAATGTATTTACTTTCGCAATTGGTGATAAAAATCTGTATGAATTTATTAATGATAATCCATCCATGATGTGCCTCCCGGTTTCCTATGTTAATGAACCCAATGTTATTGAACAAAATAAATTGATGACCTCCGTGAATTCTTTTATAGAGATAGATTTTAGTGGACAGGTTAATGCCGAGTTTATAGGCCACCAATTTTCAGGTGCGGGTGGGCAACTGGATTTCATCCGTGGAGTCCCCTATTCTGAAGGTGGAAAAACGATAATCGCCAGTACTTCTACAGCAAAAAATGGAACCTTATCAAGAATAGTACCCCGGCTTTCCTCAATTGCAACAGACACACGGCTTGATATTGATTATGTGGTCACTGAATATGGAGTAGCACAATTAAGAGGACGCTCTACTACTGAAAGAACCCGTCAGTTAATTAAAATTGCTCATCCCTCATTTCGTGAGCAATTAGAACAACAAGCAAAACAACAAGGATTTATTTAAAATGAATTTATTGTATTCCCCTGCCCTGCTCTTCACTCCGGGCAATAAACCCAAACTTTTTGAAAAAGCGCTGGCCTCTGGAGCAAATGGCCTTATTTTGGAACTGGAAGATGCCGTCCCGCCTGCTGAAAAGAATAAAGCTCGCGATCATGTAATTGAATTTCTGAAAACCAAACATCCCGATCTACTGATTATTGTGCGGATCAACCATATAACCACTGATGCCGGCTTACCTGATTTACAGGCGTTCAAACAGGAGGGGATTTACTATGATGCCATTTTATATCCTAAAACCGAAAGTGCTGAAGAGTTAAATATAGTTTATAAAACACTCAATCTAGAATCCCGTAACATCCAGATTTTAGCGTTTATCGAAACGGCAAAAGGCTTAATGAATTTGAATTCAATCGTCACCAACGCCCCACTTGCAGGACTGGTTTTTGGTGCTGCCGATTTTGCCGCGGATGTGGGTTGCCAAATGAATTGGGATGCCCTTTTGCACGCCCGTCATCAAATCATCCAGGCTGCAGCACTTACCCAAATCCCAGCAATTGATTCCCCATTTTTTGATTTTACAAATGAAGAACAATTAATTTCTGAAATAATTCGGGTTAAGGAATTGGGTTTTAAAGGGAAACTAGCCATTCATCCCAGGCAAATCTCTGCCATCAAGCAAAATTTTATCCCCGGGAAAAGAGAAATTGAACGGGCAAAAAAAATTGTTGCACTCTTCGAGGATTCTGGAGGCAAAGCCTGTCAACTGGATGGACAAATGATAGATGTCCCTGTCTATAAACAGGCCCAGGAAGTACTTAAATTTTTCGAAAAATTATAGAGGGAATGACTATGTCGCATCAGAGCTATAAATCTATTGGGAGCAATCGCTTGCGGGAAGATTTTGGTTTTTATTTCGAAGATTTTGAAGTGGGACAAATTATTGAACACAGGCCAGGAAGAACCATAACTCAAAATGACAATATTTGGTTTACATTATTGACAATGAATACAGCCCAATTGCATTTTGATGCTCATTATGCGGAGCACACAGAGTGGAAAAGACCTTTAGTGAATAGCACATTCACCTTGGCGATCATCACCGGAATGACCGTTAATACCATTTCCAAGAAAGTAGTTGCTAATCTGGAGTGGGATAAAGTCAAACTATTAAAACCGGTATTTGAGGGGGATACCATTTACGCTGAAAGCGAAATTAAAAAGAAGCGGGAATCAAAATCAAGACCCGGCCAGGGAATCGTTACGGTAGAAACACGAGGAATTAACCAACATAAAGAGCTCTTCATGTCTTTTGAGCGAACAGTCCTGGTGTATAAGAAAGGGGGCGCGCCTGAATATGTAATCTAAACCCGACAATGCTTCAAAAGAAATTTCTTTTTCTGGAATGAACACTTGTCAAATCAAGTCTGTTCATGCAAAGATAATTCTTGAAACACTTTGAAAAATAATTGTAACGTTTTAGCTGTAATCTCGGAGGGACCTATGATGAAGCGAATATTCGTAGCCGATCAAACCATACGACACAAAAGCCCCGCTTTTAAAATCACCTCACCCCAAACACTGTCTCTGAACAGACTGTTCTCGACATCCATGAGGCCACAAAAAACAGAAGCCACACCCACAAATTTTACAAAACATCCTGATCCTCTTTTTTTTAAAAAATTAAAAGTGGAAGAACACAAACAATTTACGATAAAAAAAAGAATGCGTTTTGATTATAAGGACAATTACACTGCCGCACTCAACTTGCCCTATTCAAATTATCTTTTGGCACTAAAAAACAAGGATCATAATGCGCTTCTTGTCCTATCAAAAGAAAACATAATTGAACACTCCAATCGTCGCGTGGACTTTCTTTTTTATACTCTCGTTGCTTATTATAAGACGGGGATTTTACCTACTTTTGGCCATACCAGTTTACAGCACGGGAAGGGACGTACAACCCGAAAAAATACAAATATTTCCGAAGCCTGTCACAGCAGCCTGATGCCCGCCCTACTTGATAAAACAATTTACCAAAACGGCAAAACGGGAGAAAAGCATAAAAGTCTATTATCAGGTACTCATCTTATGGACAGCTTGAACTCGACGGTCGAATTACCCCCATTTGTTAATGATTTTGATGATTTGTTAGAAAATTTATGCAGGGAAAAATCGTTGAATATCCTGCATAAGGTATCCGCTGGAACCCTAAATCCCATTACCGGTTTGACTCAGTTTCTACAAATAATCAGTGGAGTTTTGAAAAAACTTGCAGAAGATGCGAACCGAAAAAGCCAATCCTGCTTACCCCAATGTTCTTTAATGAAGCCGCAATTTAATCCGAAACTGATTGAGCTTGTCCGCACCGGAACTCTGGCAACAACATTTTCCTTCCAGACTCAAACTGCATCTGAGGCATACATCCAACTCCTACTCCGAATGACTCCCGCAGAAAAAGTTTTATGTAAGGACAATAGAAACAAGGAAAAAATGTATTTGGATAAAATTATGGAATTACAACAAGAAATTTTAGAGTCCAAAAGCAGTAAATGTCATTCACCTTAATGCTTGAACCAGCGAAAAGTAAACTGGACTTAATGGAAATAGCAGGGAAGGAGCTCTGGTTATACCCTAAAAACTTAACTAGAATGAATAAGATTAACTGCTTATAAATAAAAACTTTTACACAGGTGTCTCTACATGAATATCCGCACTGTTGTTGAAGAGCAAAGAAAGTTTGCAGCTGATGGAACAGCTAAAGCGATTGATTTTCGTAAGCAGCAACTGCAGAAATTAAAAAACATCCTCAAGCAAAATGAGCAACTTCTCTCGGAAGCCCTCTATGCGGATATAAAAAAATCCCAATTTGAAACGTATTTAACTGAACTTGCCTTAATTTATCATGAACTGGATAAAGCTATTAAATACGTACACAAATGGGCCAAACCCAAAGCAATCCGCACAGAATTGGTAAGCCAGCCAGGGAAAAGTTTCATCTTGCCTGAGCCCTATGGTACGACCCTCATTATAGGGGCATGGAATTATCCGTACCAACTCACCTTAAGTCCTTTAGTCGCAGCTATGGTAGCTGGAAATACCAGCATCATTAAACCGAGTGAATTACCAAAAAATACTTCATCAGCGCTGGCAAAAATACTCAATTCAAATTTTGATCCCGCTTATCTTTATGTTGCTGAAGGCGGTATCGAGGTAACTCAAGAGCTTCTGGATATGCGTTTTGATAAGATATTTTTTACCGGCAGTACCGCAGTAGGCAAAATAGTTGCTAAAGCTGCAGCAGAACATTTAACACCGATTACCCTTGAATTGGGCGGAAAAAGTCCCTGCTTAGTTTTTGCTGATGCAGATCTTAAAATTTCTGCACAGCGCATTGTCTGGGGAAAATTTTTAAATGCAGGCCAAACCTGTATTGCACCTGATTATCTGTTGGTTGAGGAAAAGATTTACCACCCTTTTATGGAAGAGCTTAAAAGTCAAATCAGCAAAATTATTGGTTCAAACCCGATGGAGAGCGAAAGTTACACCCGTATTATTAACCAAAAACATGTGCAACGGTTGAAAAAACTCATTGATCCTCAAAAATTATTCTCTGGTGGTCAGGTCATTGAGACCGAGAATTATATTGAACCAACCCTTCTTAAGGATGTGAGTTTTGCAGATGAAATTATGAAAGAGGAAATTTTTGGTCCAATTTTACCGGTTATCCCTTTCACTAACCTTGAGTCTGTCCTTTGCGAAATCAAATCACGCCCACGTCCGTTGTCTCTTTATATATTTGGAAAAGATTCGCAAGTACAATCACAAATTTTACATGAAGTTTCTTTTGGGGGTGGCTGTATCAACGATGTAATTATGCATATTTGCAATTCAAATCTTCCCTTTGGTGGTGTGGGGGACAGTGGAATGGGAAATTATCATGGGGAGGCGGGCTTTAAAACATTCAGTCACTACAAAAGTATTCTAAAAAGACCTTTCTGGTTTGAGCTCCCCCTTAAATATAGACCTTATACCCAGTTGAAACAAAAAATAATCCGAACCATTATGGGCTGAAGCCTTAAATAAATTGTAAGGAAAAAATAACCCCTCATCCCGATATTATGGACTAGGGGTTATTCCAATTCGTTTTTCATTCGCAGTAATACGTTGTGCTCTTTTAGCAATAGCCGCTTGTAACTCAAGAAAAAATGGGGAGTAGCATGAAGAAGAATTTTTTTCTGATTCAAACTGCTTACCCCATGTTACATCCAGTTCGGGCTGAATATTTAATTGTCTGTCTAGCATTGAATCCAGAGAATGAGTCTTTTCTTGATAACCCGTTAAAAATAATCTACATTCCTGAGCAAAGAATTGATTTTCTCCCAACATCAATGCAGAGGAGCTGAGAAAACCAATAATGCGTTCATCCTTATGTTCATTTTTATGTTTCACCACGAGAAACATCAATTCTTTTAACAAGGGGTAAATTAAGGAATACTCTTTATCTTCCTTTCCACTTTCTTCATAGTTATCCACTAAATTTTGCAACAGTTTAATACACTCTTCACTGACTGGCATTTTTGGCTCCAGGTAATTAAACATTTCTTTATTTAATACCCTGAGAGCTCATTAAGCAAGAAAAGATCCAATATGTTTTTTTTCCGGGATACCTATTTGTAAAATAGACAGGGTTTCTCTTGTGCGTAGGGAAGATTGGGTCTATAACTTTAAAAATAAAGAGAGTTACTTATGTCCGGAAAAAAACATAATCAAAACAATACCAGTGTTCTGAAGGAATTCAGCCCCGCTTTACCTGCAGAAAACTCATTCCTTACTTCAAGTATTATTAAATCATTACCAGGAAGTGTTTACTGGAAGGACAACAACGGAGTTTATTTGGGTTGTAATGACATGATGCTGGAAATGAGCGGAATGGAATCCATAGTTGGGAAAACAGATTTTGATATGCCCTGGGCTGCATCTGCCGCAATAATTCGTAATAATGATTTAAAAGTGATGGCTCTTAATTCCCCATTGGAATTGGAAGAAACGGGTATTATAGCAAATGGGCAACAGGTAGTGGTATTAACGAGGAAAACCCCCCTGCATGATGATAAAGGGAATGTTGTGGGTATTATTGGTATTTCCTTAAATATAACCAAACGCAAAAAACAAGAAGCTGCTCTCTCTTCAAATCAGGAAAAAACCCAATCCACTTTAGAAAACATATTAGCCCATATGCCAGGACATGTTTATTGGAAAGACAAAAACGGAGTCTATTTAGGCTGCAATAACCGACAAGCCCAAAGTGTAGGTTTTCAATATGGATATGAAATTGTAGGAAAAACCGATTTTGATTTGCCGTGGGGAAAAAACCAGGCTGAATTATTTCGCCAAAATGATCTTCATATCATGCAAACGGGTGAAACTGAAATTATTGAAGAAAAAGCCCAAGTGAAAGGCAAAGATGCTATTTTTTTAAGTCATAAATCTCCAATGCGTAATAAAAAAGGCGAAATTACTGGCGTATTAGGAATTTCCATTGACATCACCGATAGAAAAAAAATTGAGGCAGAGTTAAATATCGCTAAAGAAAAAGCAGAAGCCGCAAGCCTGGCAAAAACAGAATTTCTGGAAAATATGCGCCATGACATCCGCACTCCCCTCAGTGGTATAGTAGGGTTTGCGGACATTATCAAATCTGAGGCAGAAAGTACCCGTATTAAAGAATATGCAGATAATTTGGTCGCATCCAGCCATGCACTGCTCAATTTTATGGATGATATTCTTGAAGCGATTCACGTAAGCTCTGGCGAAATACCCAAAGTAAAGAAAAAATTTATTTTACAAAAAATAATACAACATGTAATCGATCTGAATAAAGCCAAGGCATCGGCCAAGCACCTGCTTTTATCCTTGGAGTTTGATCCCGATATTCCCAAATTTCTAATCGGGGATCCTGTCCGCATCCATCGCATTTTACTCGAATTGATTTCCAATTCCCTGAATTTCACGGATACAGGTTTCGTGAAATTAACAGCCCAACTGGCGAAACAGGAAAATCGCCAAATAGTCATTAAGCTGGTTGTAGAAGATAGTGGTATGGGAATCCCTAAAGACAAGCAACAGGAAATTTTTCTGCAATTCAAACGCTTGATTCCCTCTTATAAAGGAATTTATAAAGGTGCAGGTCTTGGTCTTGCTGTAATCAAACAATTTATCGATGAGCTCGATGGAGAAATATATGTTGAGAGTACTGTCGGCAAAGGAACTACCTTCACTTGTATTATCCCCTTAAAAACCTCGCTACTGGAAGATGAAACCGGTGTAGATAAAGATTTTGGTTTACATACACCAGGTTTTGAACAAATTGGGGCGCTCCCTACGTTGTCTCCGGATGCATCCATTAAAGCGGGCAAACCTCGTGTCTTGATCGTTGAAGACAATGCTGTGGCCCAAATGGTCGCCAAAGCCATATTGGAACAGTGTCACTGCAAGGTTGATGTAGCAGTTGACGGACAATCTGCATTACACCATTGGAAGAAAAACAAATATGATTTGATTTTTATGGACATAGGATTGCCTGACATGGATGGGTATCAGATAACTCACCATATTCGTGTACATGAAATACCCAATAAATACCATACCCCCATTATTGCCCTCACAGCTCATGTGGGTGAGGAAAACAAACAACGATGTATTGAGTCAGGAATCAATGCCGTAATCAGCAAACCCCTCACGCAAAAAAAATGTTGGGATATCTTGAATTCATTTATTCCTGCAATCCAAAAAGAAAACGGCATCATCCCTGAACACGGTATTTTTGAATTACCTGCAACTGCAGACGAACTATTTGATCTTTCCCCATTTCCACTATTTGATGTTGAAGAAGGGATTAAAACCACAGGTACAGAAGATACACTCTGCGATATGCTTAAGCTAATGCTCAATCAATCATTGAATGACGACATTGTCCTATTAAAGAAAGCTCATAATCAAGGAGACTGGGAAACAACTCAAAAAATGGCTCATAAAATTAAAGGGGGGGTAGTGTATGTTGGAGCTGTTCGGATAAAAATGGCTTGCCAATACCTTGAACGGTATTGGAAATCCGGTCAGCGAGATTTATTGGAAAAATTATATCAACAAATACTGCAGGTACTTGAAGAAACAACTTCTGAAATGGGGAGATGGATAAAGAGGAAATCGCTAACCTAGGCTTTTCGCTCGTCACTGGTGAGTATTTCTTCACCCCCTCCCTGGCATTTCTTTCTATCTCAAGGGAGGTGCGCAGAGCGGCTGAAGAAATTAAGGGCCAATCCTGTTTTTTAAAAGCCTCCCACCATCGAACCGTTTTCGTGAACCTGTTCCTGGATCAAATTCAGATTGTCTCCTGTAATTTTTGCAGGATATTTTTTAAATCGAAGTGCAACAGGCCTTAAATAATTTGGGTGATGCGGTTTTATTAAAAATTCATAAGTAGCTGCCATGGCTTTGTTTCTGCCACTAGGATAAACTTCAAAATCATACTTTTGTTCTGTCCACAGACACATTACTGAGCATTCTTCAATCAAATAATCAAGACAGAGTCTGAATGCCCGTTCATGATCAACATCTGCAGGAGAAAAACGGCTTAAATAGCGTGTTAAAAAATCATCAATATTTGCATGAATCGCATTTTGAAACGCTTTGTTCGTATCATATTCCTTTTGGACTCGTAAATGGCTGTTAATGTAGTTGGGGCTATTGTACCAATCATCCCAGCGCATAATCTCAAAAGGAATCGTTAATTGTTTATAGAACCTCTGGTTTCGCTTTAACCACTCATCCCCTTCTTTAACCGCGAGTTGATACAATTCTTCCGTTGTGGCATGGTTCATGATACCTATTGTGTGGCGTTGAACGCTGTCATCAACAAGAATGGTGCATTGCTTGAATGATGCGTTTATGAGCTTGATAACTGCTGCAAATTTTTCATCTTCATGAATGGCCTGCCCCACGCTAATGGGCATCAGGCAAGAAGATTGAGGAAAAAGTTTTCTTTCTTCTACCGGATTTTCTCTAAAGGAAGCTTTCACAATCCTGTTATCAATCATACTCATATTCCAGAACCTCCTTTGAGCGCTTTTCGCATTTTATGTATGAAACAAAATCGTTTATTTTATTTTATTAAAATCTCTCTGTCTATTATTAGATCACTTAAGAGATATGGTTCCCATAATAATTAGTTAATGTTAATCTTGTATAATTAATATAAACATTGCAAAACTGAATCCTTAAATAGATATTAAAAATGCCTCGAATAACTAAAAGTTTTGATAGCAAATACAGAATAAACAATCCCGGCGGGGGTGATTGTGGATTTTATGCTTTTGCAGTAGGTTTAATAGATATCATTCAGAAGGAATATGCACTCTCCGGAAAAAGCGATACCTTTGTACGTTGGAAAAATGAAGGACTTAAGGGTGTTAGCTTGCGGGATATTATCAGCTTTGATTTAAATCAGTTGTATGAATCCCCCTATAGTTATCAAACAAAGCTTTTGTCCACTCTCCAAATGTCTTTAAGGACTATTGCCACTCGAGCATATACAGATGATTTAATCAGCAAAATAGGAATTGAACGAGCACTGGAAGGGGGTAAAACAAAGGTTGAAAGTACCCCGGTTTTCGGCAAGTTTATGGAATTGGTGCACTTTTACTTATATGGGAAAGGTTCTCTCGAAGAACTTAGCCATTTTAATGAATTAGCTCTAGCTCCTGAAGTCACAAACTTAGCACAAAGTACAGCCCGTTCACTGCAACCCAAGTTACAAAAAAAGCTTTCTGAAGCACAAAAACACCGTATAGAAAATGCCCACGTTAAAGAAGCATTATTAAAAGATGTAATGAGGAGTACCGAAAAAAATCCTGATTCAGTTATTTTAAGAGGTGTGGAAAAGATTCAGGAAGAAGGTAGATGGGCAACACATAATGATTTAAAAGAAGTAGCGGCCCGCCTTCATATAAATCTACACGTCATCGGTAAATTGAATGGAGAGCCTGATCCCCATTTACCCACGGTTATTTTAAATAATGAGGGTAAGGATGAAGGGATGCATTGGACAACCCAGGTGGATCAGCTTCCTCGCAAAGCCCCAAAACCGAAAAACGAGGATCGAAACTTTTCTGAAAAAGAAAAACAGGTAATTAACGCTACTGTAAGCACCCAAATTAAAACTGATAAAGTAAATAATTACCGCCAACACGTAACCGATCTCATTCATGCTGCATCAACCCATGGGTTGTTTTCCCAGGTTAAAAATAAAATCGATATCGATAATATCGATAAGGCAGAGGCTGTTAAAGGGGAATCAGATGAAGAGTTTGCAAGGCGCTTGCAAGAAGCCGAATACAGGCGTGCTCTAAAGTAAAAATCATCATCCTGGCTCGCCTCTGTCATCCTATTAATCGGCACTAACTGTACCTTAACCTTTTCTCATGCTATAAACTTTTTAGGAAACTTGGTTCAGGTACATTCTGATGAGCACCATTCAGCGCTTTATCAAAGCCCAGCAAGGACAAGAAATGTATATTCCGTTGCAACAGGCTTATGAAGAACTTAAAGCCGGAAAAAAGCAAAGCCATTGGATATGGTATATTTTTCCTCAGCTGCACCAGCTTGGATTTAGTGCAACAGCGCAATTTTTTGGGATTACCGATTTCAAAGAAGCGTGTGATTATCTACAAAATGAAAAGCTCTTCCAGAATTATTACGCAATGGTCCAATTAATAGAACAGCAACTCAAAAAAAAGATACCTGTAGTCACGCTCATGAACGGGCAAGTTGATGCCCGAAAACTGGTCTCGAGCCTCACTCTATTTAAAGCAGTAGCTACCTATCTTTTGCATCAAGGAGATACATCACAGGATTTTATGTCCCTGGCAACATGTTGTGAGCGCATTCTTACCCAAACTTCAAAACAAGGTTATTTTCCCTGTATGCAAACCCTTAATTTCGTGGCATCGCAAATAAATCCTGGTAAATCAGAGCAAAGTAGTTAGCATCGATGCATCATAAGGTTTTATTGTTTGATGATTGTGTAATTTCTGAATTAAATCAGGATTGGCGATGAAAGGCCTGCCAATTCCTAATAAATCAAATTCTCCATTCTTAATTTTTTCTTGTCCCTCTTCAAAATCATAACTCCCGGTTGCAATGAGTATTCCTTTAAAATAAGTCCGCATAAATTCAGTCATGGTTTTTTGATTTAACTCTTCGAAAGTCACTTTATCATTAAAGTTTCCGGTATGAACGTATGCAATGGGCAGTTGATTCAATTGCTCAAGAAGATACTGAAATACTTGTGCGTCGCGTTTGTCTCCAACAATTTCATTGAGATATGCTCCAGGTGATAACCTGATACCTACTTTGTGATATCCAATAGCATCACCACAAGCTTTCACCACTTCTAAAGCAAAACGCGCCCTATTTTCAGGAGTTCCTCCGTAAGAATCTGTTCTGTGGTTCGTATGATAATGTAAAAACTGATCGATGAGATACCCATTGGCCCCATGAATCTCGATTCCGTCAAATCCTGCTGCAATCGCATTTTCGGCAGCTGTTGCATAGCTTTCAACAATTTCTTTTATTTCCTCTAAAGAAGCCGCGCGTGATCTCCCATAAGTTAAACCATCCGCTCTGGATACTCTGCCACTCATTAACGTTTCTGAAGCGGACACGGGTAAGGCCCCATTTAAAAAATAAGGATGAGACACCCTGCCCAAATGCCAGATTTGTGAAAAAATATGGCCATTATTCGCATGAACAGAGTCAGTTATTCTTTTCCAGCCATCAATTTGTTCACGGGTAAAAATACCCGGGACATTACTGTATCCTTTAGCATCTGACCTGATAATTGTACCTTCAGTAATAATTAAACCTGCATCTGCCCTCTTCGCGTAATATTCAGCCATGAGGAGAGTTGGACTGAGATCATCCTGAGCCATGTTACGAGTCATAGGCGCCATGACAATTCGATTTTTTAAGCGCAAGGTTTTATTTAACTGAAATGGAGTTAAAAGTAAGTCTAGCTGCGTCATATTAATTCTCCTTAGAATAATGGAAATCTATATATTGCAAATTTCCGATTAATACCTACAAAATTTTTTACAAAATTTTTTGCAATTGGGTTAAAAATTCACTAATAAATGGTTTGTTCAATTTACAATAAGTCCATTGTCCGCGACGCTCCATAAGGATTAACCCCGCCTGATGCAGCTGCAAAAGATATTGCGAGACGGTGGATTGGGATAATCCAGTTTTTTGTTCAATCAAACCCACACACACACCATCTGTACTGACATCACAATGTGACGAAGTAAAGTATTTGGCTGGTTCTTTTAACCATTCAAGAATTTTAAGACGGTGCTCATTAGAGAGCGCTTTTATAACGAGTAAAAGGTTCATATTTATTAGTATATCGGAATTTTTCGATATATCAATAGAAAAGAGGAGATTGGAACTATCTGCATCAAGATTTAATGCTTGGTATGGATTCTTTTAATATAACTACCTTGGTGAACCTGAAAATTATTCTGTTTTCTCTTTTATAAAGCAGTGTATTATTCTTCCATAACCTAATTTAAATTTTGGAAATAAAAATAAATGCGAAAGCTAATCTGGATTTTCTTGTTGCTATTTGAGCCCATGGCAAATGCAGGTGGCCTCTCTCCAGTAGAAGCAAATATAGCCCAGAATATTTCCACCAAATCCCAGGAGCAACTTTCCTTATTGGAACGGTTGGTTAATATAAACAGCGGCACCACAAACCTTGGGGGAATTCAGCAGGTAGGGGCGATTGTGCATAAACAGTTCACTCAACTGGGATTTAAAACCTATTGGTATCAAGAACCCCCTGACCTGCATCGCGCAGGAACCTTGATTGCCCACCACCGGGGAAATAAAGGAAAAAAACTGCTCTTGATTGGACATCTCGATACTGTATTTCCTGCAAATAGCTCATTTCAACACTTTAAGCGCACAGGAAATAGCGCCACAGGACCGGGAATCATTGATGACAAAGGTGGGCTAGTTGTTATCCTATATGCATTAAAAGCGTTACAAGAGGCTAAAGCATTGGAAAATGCCAATATAACGGTTGTTTTGACTGGCGATGAGGAGGATGCCGGTAAGCCGGTTTCAATTTCAAGAAAACCGTTGATTGACGCAGCAAAAGAAAGTGATATCGCCCTGGATTTTGAATGGGCAATCACCTCAGATACTGCGACAGTTGCCCGGAGAGGTATTACTCTCTGGAACTTGGAAGTCCATGGGAATGAAGGACATTCATCAGAAATTTTTCAAAAAAAAGCAGGTTACGGCGCTATTTACGAGTTAGTGAGGATCTTAAATACAATGCGCATCCAGCTTGGTAAGGAACATTTTTTATCATTTAATCCGGGATTTATCCTGGGAGGCACCACGATAAACAAGAAAAATGACAGTCAGGGGAATGCTTTTGGAAAGGAAAACGTAATCGCAAAAATTGCCACAGCAAATGGAGACTTACGTTTCATTACTGAAGATCAAAAAAATGATGCCGAGAGAAAAATCGAGGCTATTGTTGCCAACCATTTACCTGGAACCACTGCTTCCATAAAATTTCAAGATGCAATTCCCAGTATGGCGCCTACTGCGGGCAATGAATTTTTATTAAGATTATATAGTGACGTGAGTGAAGAGTTGGGACAAGGAATGGTACTTCCTCTTGATCCCGGAGCAAGAGGTGCAGGTGATATTTCCCATATTGCCTCTATGCTGAATGGGACATTATCAGGATTAGGTCCTGTAGGTACAGGGGGACACTCAGTCAAAGAAACTTTAGATATTCCTTCACTTACCGCACAAACCCAACGTGCTGCCCTATTGATTTATCGATTAATCAATCAATAAAAATGAAGGAATAACATAGGATGTATAAGTAGGTTTTACCGAACTCTTACTTATTAAATAATCTGCGAATATTTTCTCCAGGAAATCTGATATATAATTAGGGAAAGCTATAAATTCATCTGTGGGTAATTTATGAAATCAAAGATCGAAGAAGAAAAAAAGGCTGCAAAAGAGTGGTTTGAAGAACTTTTGAAAGCATTGGCCCACACAAACAAAGCGCATCCTGATTTACTTTTTGAAATGCGGCCAACTGAAGCTTTTTTTAAAGAAATGTATAATAAAAACAAAGTTAACCCCCTTTATGTTGAATTTATTTCCAAAAACTCCGGCGCCAAATTTACCTTAGAGAATAAATTTTATCCTCACAGTTGGGTCATAAAACTTCCGGACAATGCAACAAAAGAAGAAAGAGATTGCATGAGGGATCTTGCACTTGAAGCAATTGCCCATCCTAAAAATGCCGCCCCGGATTATCAACCCAAACTGGTCGCATTTTTCCCTGACAGTACACCAGATGAAGAAATCGCTGAATTTGTCAAAGCATCTGAAGAAAAAGGCATACAAGTTAATTTATTTATTGGCAAAAAAGAAGAATTTGACAAAGTACATGCGGCTCATGAAAAAGAAACGCAAAAAATTGTTGCTTCAGGAGCTCTGGAAAATCTTCCCGGGTGGGATGGGTATGTAAACAGAATCCAACAGAGTGACGGGGGAAGGAAAGGCGAAGAATTTTTAAACAAATACCGCTCAGAGCAAACCAGCTCTGTGACTTATAATTAAAAATTAAGATACATTATTTATGCATGATTTGACTCCTCATATTTATTCTTCTTCATATTTGCAATTACCACCCAGTTTTTATGAGGTAGTAGCCCCTACCCCAATTGAAAACCCCTCTTTAGTCAAATTCAATCAGGAATTGGCAGCTTATCTTGCAGTCCCTGACTCTACTTCTGCTTGTGAACATAAACTTTTAACTTTTTATGCCGGGAATACAGTCCCGCCACACCTTAAAAGTATTGCCTTAGCTTATGCGGGCCATCAGTTTGGATACTATGTCCCTCTTTTGGGGGATGGACGCGCTGTATTACTTGGGGAAATTCGCAGCCCCGATGGAAAATGCTGGGATATACAATTAAAGGGATCTGGAAAAACACGGTTTTCACGAATGGGCGACGGCCGCGCACCCCTTTCGGCTGTTTTGAGGGAATATCTGATAAGCGAGGCAATGCATGGCTTAAACATTCCAACAACCCGTTGTCTGGCTGCAATCGCTAGCACAGAAACCATCTACCGCCAAGAAGGGCCTGTACCCTTAGGCGTGTTAACACGTGTGGCGGCCAGCAGTTTAAGAGTCGGTTCCTTCGAATATGCTGCCGCCCAAAAAGACAATCATCTGTTAAAGTCCCTGGCAGACTATGCTCTTCAACGCCATTATCCTGACATTTTAGCGTACGAAAGCCCCTACCTCGAATTTTTTCAAAAAGTAGTGGACCGTCAAGCTTTTCTCATCGCAGAATGGATGGGCGTAGGATTTATTCACGGAGTCATGAATACGGATAATATGACTATTTCTGGCGAGACCATTGACTTTGGACCCTGTGCCTTCATGGATGAATTTGATTTAGGCAGCGTATTTAACTCCATCGATGTAAATGGACGCTATGCATTTGGAAATCAAGCCTCTATAGCCAAGTGGAACTTGGCACAGTTTAGTCAGACCTTATTGAATTTAGTGCAAGAAAAGGAATCATTACACAAATTGCAAGAAATTCTCGACTCTTTTAACACCAGCTTCTCTCAATACTGGAATACTAAGATACGAGAAAAAATGGGATTATTTAAGGAAACAAAGCAAACCTTTTCCTTAGTAAAGGATTTTATTATGTTACTGCAGCAATTTAAGCCTGATTATACAAATACTTTTCGCCTCCTGGGTAAAGCTGTAGATTGTGAAAAGAGTCAGCGGGATCTAAGCAAATTATTGGGAAATCAGCCCTTGAGTGTGCAGTGGGTTAATGATTGGTTAAATTGTGTGAAACACCAAAACATGGATGCTATGGAAATAAAATCCAGGATGAATCAGGTGAATCCTGCTTATATCCCACGAAATCATTTGGTGGACAAAGCAATAAAAGCGTTTATTGAACATCAGGATAGTAGCTTGATGGACGCGCTTTTAGCTGTTTTGAAAAACCCTTTTCAGCAACAGGAAAACACGGAGCACCTACAAAGCTTGCCTTTGCCCCATGAACGAGTACATCAAACGTTCTGCGGAACCTGAATTTAAAGTATTTTTTGATAAAGAACTTCTTTTAATAAGGCCCCGCCCTCATAGAACTCTTCTAATTTAGTAGAGCTGGTGGCCTCAAAACCCAAAGCATCATAAAATTTGCGGGCTTGAATATTATCTTCAAACACCCACAAAAGTATTTTTTTATAGCCTTGATTCGTAAGCTCAGAAATTGCAGCCTTACACAGTTGCGTTCCAAATCCTTTGCGCCAGTAGTCTGGATGTAAATAAATAGCACTGATTTCACCCATGGAATTGTCTTCGCTAAAATTGCGAAAAGGGCAAATGCTGGCAAAACCAATGATTTGATTTTCAATTTCCAATACCAATACTTTAACTTCCTGTTTGATCAAATCATACCATTGTTGGGTGCGCTCCTCTAAAGATAAGTTTTGTAAAATGATTTCTGGAATAAAATCGCGATACATTTTTTGCCAGGAACAGATATGGATTTGTGCTATGGCCTCGGCATCTTCTAATGTAGCTGTTCTTATGTTGGGTGTTGAATAATTCTTAATCATAATAAAACCTTAAAGACGTAATTAATTTCTGGCAGTCTCTAATTATTCACGTTATTTAATTCACTATTTAGATGTTCTATTGCTAATATGCTATGTTAGATTAAAAAAATTGTCACGAAAAAGGATTTAAACATGAAGAAAAGCCAACAAAAAAAACAAACCATTCTGGGGACTTTGGCGCTGTTTGCAGCGTCTGTAGCCTTTGCTGACACGGTAACAAGCGAGGTTTCAACTACAGCTGGAGCTTCAGTAGGGAAAATTGTTTTTGAAGACAGTAAATACGGCTTGCTCATTAAGCCCCAATTGACCGGACTTCCGGCGGGCATCCATGGGTTCCACATTCATCAACATCCTGACTGCGGTGATCATGCCAAAAATGCCGGTGGCCATCTGGATCCGGCAAATACCAATAAACATCTTGGTCCATACGGCGAAGGTCATTTGGGTGATTTGCCTGTATTGGTTGTTGATCCTAACGGTACAGCAAATATTATCGTATTGGCACCACGGTTAAAAACTCAGGACATTAAGGATCACGCCATTATGATTCATGAGGGCGGTGATAATTACAGTGATAACCCTCCCTTGGGTGGTGGCGGCGAACGTATTGCTTGTGGAAAAATTTCTTAATAGGGTTTAAGGAATCTGCAATCCGGGTTAGGAACTGACCTCATCCGGATTATTAAAAAGTAACTAATTTTTAGATTAGGTATTTTCTTTTTTTTTATTAATTGGCATGATACGCGTCCAAAAATAATAATAAAGAGATGTATTATGCCCAGTTTTTTTTCAAATATAGATACCTACTGGAAAAAATATGATTCCTTAAGAAATAAATATTCTAATTTGATTCCTATTCCAAACCCCACGTATTTTCAACCTATTAGGGACATGATGGTATTCACCAATACTCTCGTTCGCCCCATCCATAGCCCTCTTTGGCTAGGAGTAAATGCATTATTGTTTTTTTTGAAAAGTTTTATTTATTTAGCTGCCAGTTTGTTGTTAATTGTCCCTACTTTGCTATTCGCGATTTTTAGCCCAAAATCAGATGCATGCTCGGCATTTAAATCAGCCGCAGCACACACCGTTGTCGATGCTACTATGGGCATCATTGCAACATGTGCTTCACTGGCTTCTCTTATTTTTAATCCCATTTATTTGCTTACTCGATGTTTGAGTACTGTGGTTGATCATTTGAATGAACTAACTGAATCCTGTTGTAATTTAACCATTGCCAAATTCTAAGTCGTTTCAGGCTGAATCTTGCGAAGCGGAATTCGAGATCTCTGTCATGCAGGGCTTCTTAACCGAGTTCCCCTTCGCTTTCAACTATGCAAATTTTTTTGCTTTAAGCTCATTGATGGTATTTTCCAATTAATTCGGTCTGCTCAATTATATGATTTTGCATGGCTGTTTCTATTTCTTTCTTTGTCGCATGCTCCCCCAGATTTAACATGGTATCCAAAGCATAGAGCTTAAAAAAATAGCGATGAGTACCATTCGGCGGACAGGGACCGCCATAGCCTGATTTTCCCCAACTGTTCAGGGCACTAATTGTCGATGAGGGAATCCCCTTCCCTATTTTCAGTTCATGGCAATTGGAAGGAAGATTAAATAGAATCCAATGCACCCATAAACCCATGGGCGCATCAGGATCATCCATAATCAAAACAAATGACTGCGTATTTTCAGGCACATCCTTCCACTCCAAAGGTGGGGAATGGTTAATGCCATTACAGGTATATTCTGGGGGAATAAAAGCATTATGTGCGAATGCTGGGCTCTGAAGTATCATGGCATATTCCTTATGCGAATTATTTATTAGCAATTTAGACTAATTTTATACAAAAATACAGTAAAGCAAAGGAAGTTTGCAAAATCAAAACTTTAATTTTCTGCTAAGAATTTGCCATAGCATCACAAAATCCCCCATTAAACTGTATAGAGGATACTGAAAAGTCGCGGGTTTATTTTTCTCATACACAAAATGTCCAATCCAGGCAAATCCATAACCTGCAACCAACATCAAAATGATCCACAACCAGTTCCAGGTAAACAGAAAAAAGAGAAAACTTAAGCAAGCCAGAAATGTACCAATAACATGCAGACGCCGGCACATTATTGATTGATGTTCCTCAAGGTAATAAGGATAAAACTCCTTAAAATTTGAAAACTTCTTGTTTGAATTCATTTCGATTAGGATTGGTTCTTGTTTTCTAATTATAGGTTAAAACCTCATTCCAATGTTATTATTATAATAAGATGTTTTTTTCTCACCATCTGGCGTATTTAAGTAATGAATGAGATTAATATAGAGCTATTAAAAAATCTGTTGGACGAAGCCTCACATTGTATGCACTCTTCTGAAAATCTGCTGCAAGAAATGCTGGAAACACCCATAGAGGAAGAATCCTCTATGGAAGATACGGTGTTCTCTATCAAGTTGGTTCTCCAGTACCGTTTAGGTAGCCAGGATGCTCTTTCTGCACTTCTAAGCATTGACCAAAACCTGCTTTATCTCCTGGGCATCCAACCTCGGCATTCCCGAACCATGAATCTGGATCGACTTGCATATGCCCTGGGAGAAGAGGATTTAAAACAAGTACTCCATGCACTTTCACTGCTGGTTAACTCCCTATTGAAAATTACCCACCGTTACCACCAAAACCATTTAAGTTTCGTAGTAAGTCATCAAAAAAAAACCCTTAAACCACATCCCCTGGTCAAAGGGCTGCAAAAACTGGTTTCACAACAAAATCATTTTTTAAGTTTGATCCAGAAATTTGCCGAAAATATCACGCTTCTTTTAGAGTATCAGTCGGTGGGACCGGTATTGGATCATATAGCGGCGCTTAGGGGACCTATTTCCCAATTTTATCAGGCGATAGTGCATGGTCTTGGGGAAGCAAAACTACTTTATGAACGAATTAACAAAAAAGATTTATTAGAGCAAAAATTAGAATTTCTCCTGAAACAAACCGAGGAAGTTCTTCATGCGAGGCCCTCCCTTTATAGACCTCACCCTCCTTCTCCTGCCTTAACGCCTTTAAGAAAACTGTCTGCGGAACAATTGGAACAACGCGCCTCTGCCAAACGTTTACGCCCTTTTTTTTAAGGTCAGCCTTCACCAAGCTGTGCTGGCTCACGGGGAAAATTATTTATCAAGAGGGGAGTAGGTTCTCAAAAAAAATGCATCGCTTATGGTGCACGAATTTTTGAGAACCATGTAGTTTACTGATGAGAGACTATAAATAACATCCCACTCCATCATAACCAATTATCTGGCATGACTTGTATGCACTTAAATCCAATCGATAACTTACAGAACCATAAGCAGCAATGATACTTCCATTTTCATTTTTAATATGCGGTTTATGGAAGTGTTCACTCGTTTCGCAAACGGTATTATTTCGGATCCAGAT
Organism: Fluoribacter dumoffii NY 23; assembly: GCF_000236165.1. NCBI lineage: Bacteria > Pseudomonadati > Pseudomonadota > Gammaproteobacteria > Legionellales > Legionellaceae > Fluoribacter > Fluoribacter dumoffii. The sequence continues at coordinate 2,556,628 of NZ_CM001373.1, forward strand.
ACCTCCTTCGGAAATAATGTGTGATTTGCTGGGAATAAGTGTATTTTTTCCACAATCCCTAACTGCTAAATGCTCCATTTTGGGAGCGGAAAAGACGAGATCGTAACCTGCGACAGCCGCCTTGACTGCATTTTCAGCATCCAAAATACCATGGCCGCAAGGTTTTTTGCCCACGCATGATTTATTAGGATCACTACTCACACCAAAATCATGGGTGGTCGTATACAGTAATTGCTCTACTTGTTCCGGGCTAGGTGGAGTTTCACTTGCAGCAAAAATTAATCCGGCCACACCCGCAACATGGGGAGTAGCCATACTGGTACCTTGATAAAAATCAAAACCAGAGCCATTATAGCCACCGCCAGGATTCACTGTAGATAATATTCCTCCCCAAGTACCGTAACGTTTGTCCCCACCCGGGGCTGCTAAGGTAATGCTTGGACCGTAATTGGAAAAATAAGATCTCAGACCTTCAGGACCAGTGGATGCAACTTTAATGGTGCCATTACAAACGGCAGGGGCATTAAAGTGCTCCCAGACGTTGTCATTTCCTGCTGCAACTGCTAGTACTGCCCCTTTCTTGCGCGCAAAAAAGACTGCTTCCTGTAATGCCTGATCACAATAATCAATTTCATCTTTTGGACCTCTATCTACACCAAAACTCATATTTAAAATTTGAGCTGGATGAATATTGGTAGGGACACCTGGAACCTCCCCTCCTACAGCCCAATAAATCGCATTAATGACTGAACTTTCATAAAACATGCCATTAGCAGCAGGAATTTTTAAAGGAAGAATTTTTAAATCTTCCCCCATACCGTTCATGACACTGCCATAACCTGCAATGGTTCCGGCAACATGAGTCCCATGATAAGAGCGGGTTTCATCAATCAGGTTGTTATTATTTCCTGCAAAATTCCATCCCCATAAATTCCCTACACGGTCTTTTACCAGGTTATTAATTAAACTGTCATTTAAAGCGATTCCGGTGTCCAGGACAGCGACTACTACTGGTTTTTTTGAAAGACCGGTAGTATACGCCCACGCCCCGTCTTTGAACCCGGGTGCGGATTCCAGCATAATTCCGGCAGGTCGAGCAAATTCATCCCATTGACTTTCATGGGATAACAAATTACCTGCATCTAAAATTTCTGGATCAGGTACCGGTTTGAAATAACTTATCCGGTCTTCAACTGCATACAACACCTGAGGGTTTTTGCGTAATCGTTCCAGAATCAGGGATTTTTCATCCTCATCATTACTTTTGGCTAAAGGACTTTGTGCTGCATCCAAAATTAATAAAAATGCTCCATTGGCCATAGGATTAAATTCTTTTACGGGTAAATGGGTCTGTTGTTTTATTTGTGACTTTAAGGAAGAAACGCTGGTTATTTGTTCTTTATATTTGATGATTACGCGAATCGTATTTTGCTCGGGCAAAGCAAAAACGCAGTGCGCCATAGTTAAAAGGCCTAAGCCTGCAATCCCTGATTTTAACATGCAACAATCTCCTTATAGAAATACATCGCATTTCAGTATGCTACAAGACACAGGGAAAACACAAGATTATGCCAAGCCTGGAATTCTATTCTCATCTATATGAAATTAAAGGCGTGAGGATCGGGTTCCATGGAACCCAATTTGCGGAAATCAATCATTTTCTTGACTTGAGGTTTGGTGATGCCATTTCCGGATTACCAATGGAAGGCTAATAACGATACTGTTCAGGCTTATAGGGACCATTAATGCCTACACCTAAATAATCAGCTTGTTCCTGGGTAAGTTGGGTTAATTTAACCCCGATTCGTCCCAAATGCAAACGAGCTACCTTTTCGTCCAGAATCTTGGGGAGCACATATACTTGCCGGTCATATTGAGCAGCATTTTTAAATAATTCAATTTGCGCCAAAATTTGATTGGAAAAAGAGGCAGACATCACAAAACTTGGGTGGCCTGTAGCACAACCTAAATTAACCAACCGACCCTCAGCTAAAACAATCAGGCGCTTACCATCAGGAAAAATCACATGATCTACCTGGGGCTTAATATTTTCCCATGGATACTGTTTTAAACTGTGTATGTCAATTTCCGAATCAAAGTGACCGATGTTACACAGAATTGCCTGGTTTCGCATACGTTTCATATGCTCATGGGTTACTACATGATAATTACCGGTAGCGGTAACCACTATATCCACTTGTTCGGCAACATCATCCAAAGTCACAACCCGATATCCTTCCATTGCTGCCTGAAGCGCACATATGGGATCAATTTCAGCAATCAGGACAATCGCACCCTGGCCCCGCAATGCTTGTGCACAGCCTTTACCCACGTCTCCATAACCCAGGATCAAAGCAACTTTTCCAGCAATCATTACATCGGTTGCCCGCTTTAATCCATCCAATAAAGACTCGCGACACCCGTACATGTTATCGAATTTCGATTTAGTCACTGAATCATTCACGTTGATTGCAGGGATTTCCAGTTCACCCTTGCGGGCCATTTCATACAAACGCGCAACGCCGGTCGTTGTTTCCTCGGAAACTCCTTTAATTCCGGATAACAGCTGCGGGAATTTTTGATGGATGAGTTGAGTTAAATCCCCACCATCGTCGAGAAGTAAATTGGGCGTCCAATTATTGGGTCCTGAAAGAGTTTGCTCCACGCACCACCAATATTCTTCCTCAGTTTCACCCTTCCATGCAAAAACCGGAACACCAGTGGCAGCTACAGCTGCAGCTGCATGATCCTGGGTAGAGAATATGTTACAAGAAGACCAGCGAACCTCAGCCCCTAAAGCAATCAATGTTTCAATCAATACTGCCGTTTGAATGGTCATGTGCAAACAGCCTGCGATACGGGCACCAAGCAAGGGTTTTACCGCAGCAAACTCTTCACGCAAAGCCATTAATCCAGGCATTTCTGTTTCGGCTATGGCAATTTCCTTGCGCCCCCATGAAGCCAAAGACATATCAGCTACTTTATAATCTTGCATCCTGCCTTTAACTCCTGTTTTATTAACTAATTCCATTAGTCCTTCTCCTTTATAAAGCTTTGCGTAATTCCGTCACTTTATCCAAACGTTCCCATGGTAAATTGTCGCGTCCATAATGACCATAGGTGGCTGTTTGTCTATAGATTGGGCGAAGCAAATCATGATATTCAATTATACCTTGAGGGGTTAAATCGAAATGGGTATGAATCAATTCGATAATTTCCCTATCGGTCAAACGGCCAGTACCAAAAGTTTCAACGAAAATTGAGGTAGGCTCAGCCACACCAATTGCATAGGAAACCTGGATCTCGCATTTGTCAGCCAATCCTGCAGCTACTATATTTTTAGCCACATGCCGTGCGGCATAAGCAGCAGATCGATCTACTTTTGATGGATCCTTGCCGGAAAAACATCCACCTCCATGTCGTGCCATACCGCCGTAAGTATCTACAATTATTTTACGTCCGGTTAAACCGCAGTCCCCTAAAGGACCGCCGATAACAAATCGTCCGGTCGGATTGATAAAATAACGTGTTTTAGGAGTTAACCAATCCAAAGGTAACGTTGTTTTAATAATTTCTTCCCGTACTGCTTCTACCAAATCACTGTACTCAACGTCAGGCGCATGCTGGGTAGAGAAAACCACGGTATCCACTTCAACAGGGATACCCTTTTCGTATTTTAAGGTTAATTGGCATTTTGCATCAGGACGCAACCAGGTTAATACTCCTGATTTACGTAAATGAGCCTGTTTTTCCATTAACCGATGGGAGTAGGCAATAGGAGCTGGCATGTAAACGTCTGTTTCACGGCTGGCATAACCAAACATCAGGCCCTGATCACCGGCACCAAGAGTTTTCGTTACTTTATTGTCCACACCCTGGGCGATATCAGGGGATTGCTTTCCTATAGCAGAAAGTACCGCACACGATTCCCAGTCAAATCCCATTTGTGAACTGTTATATCCTATGTCTTTAACTACTTGTCGGGTTACCGCTTCCACATCTACCCAGGCTTTAGTAGTAATTTCTCCACCAACCAAAACCATGCCCGTTTTAACGAATACCTCACAAGCAACACGCGCAGTCGGATCTTGCATTAAAATGGCATCTAAAATCGCATCAGAAATCTGATCTGCTATCTTGTCAGGATGTCCTTCGGAAACCGATTCCGAAGTAAAAACATGATTTTCATTCATTAAGTAAATCCTCTTAATATTTTTATATATCCTATTTCATCAATTGTATAAAATCATTAAATATTAATTCGATATCATGAGGTCCAGGACTGGCTTCAGGATGTCCTTGAAAGCCAAATGCCGGTTTTTCCTTATGTCTAATACCCTGAAGTGTGTTGTCGAATAAAGAACGATGTGTAATTTCAAGACACTCAGGTAAACTCGACTCGTCTACTGCAAATCCATGGTTTTGGCTGGTGATAAAAACCCGCTTTTTCCCTTCAGTCTCAATTACGGGATGATTGCCCCCATGGTGACCAAATTTCATTTTCTTGGTCACTCCGCCACAAGCCAAAGCCAAAATCTGAAAGCCCAAACAAATGCCAAACAAGGGGATATTATTTTCCAGAAACTCCTGGGTGGCTCGAATGGCATAGTCACAAGCCTGGGGGTCTCCGGGGCCATTTGATAAAAATACTCCATCCGGATTCATCGCCAAAACTTCTGCTGCAGGAGTTTTTGCAGGGACTAAAGTTAAATGGCATCCTTTGTCGTGCAAAATACGCAGAATGTTGTGCTTGACCCCAAAATCATACGCAACTACATGGTACTGTTGAGGCTGAGAACCTTTACCCCATTCACCTTGTCCCTCATGCCATCGCTCTATTGTTTTTCGGGAAACTTCCAGGGCCAAATCCACCCCTTGCAATCCTGAAAATGATTTTGCTTTCGCCAAAGCCGAATCAGGGTTCTCTACATCGGTACTGATACAGGCACTGACAGCACCATGCTCCCGCAATCGGAGAGTCAAATCCCGGGTGTCGATTCCAGCAATCGCTACTACTCCATTTTTTTTGAGCCAATCAGAAAGGGATTGTTCTGCTCGATAATTACTATGGATTAGTGATGCATTACGAATCACTAAACCTGCTGCCCACACTTTATTAGACTCCATATCCTCATGGGTACATCCAGTATTTCCTACATGAGCTGTGGTCAAAGTAATGATTTGTCGTGCATAGGAAGGATCGGTGAGCATCTCCTGATATCCGGTTAATGAAGTGTTAAAAACCAACTCTCCGACACTATCACCTGTCGCTCCTACTGAAATCCCTTCGTAAATGGTTCCATCGGCTAACACTAAAATTGCTGGTTGGTTCATCATGGATCTACTCTATCTGGTTATACAAATGTATCTTTCCAATGAGGCTGTTATTGAATCTGCTGCCTGGAGCGCATAGTGACCCGAAATGTTCTGTAACCTCACCTGAGTTTGTACTGGGCCCAAGCTGCTGTGACCGGCGCATTCCAATCATCAGGGTTACAAATCATGTGGCTAACAAGATAAAAAATTGCACACATTAGATAAATATGTGCAATTGTAACTTACTTGTATCAAAATTTCATGTCTTCAAAGAATTTTTTCACACCTGCAAACCAAGAATTTGAGCGTGGAGAGTGTTTTCCTTTAGCATTTTCCAATGATTCCTGGAATTTGGTTAATAATTCTTTTTGTTCGCGTGATAAATTTACTGGGGTCTCTACAACCACCTTACATAATAAATCACCCTGACCATGTCCGCGTACGGATTTCATTCCCTTGCCTCGTAAACGGAAGACTTTCCCAGTTTGTGTTTCTTCTGGAATTTTTAAAGTAACCCGTCCTTCAAGGGTTGGCACTTCTATAGAACCACCCATAGCAGCGGTGATAAAGCTTATGGGCACTTCACAATGCAAGTCCGTTTCATGACGCTCAAATATAGCATGTTTTTTTACACTGATTTGCACGTAAAGATCACCTGGGCCACCTCCATGCGTGCCAGCCTCTCCTTCTCCGCTTAAACGAACCCGGTCGCCATTGTCCACGCCAGCTGGAATTTTAACCGTAAGCTTTTTGCTTTCGCGCATTCTACCCTGCCCATGACAATCAGAACAAGGATCAGAGATAATCGTTCCTTCACCATGACAGCTGGGGCAAGTTTGCTGAATGGAAAAGAATCCTTGTTGAATTCGTACTTGTCCCATACCATTACAGGTTTCACAAGTCTTTGGCTGTGTTCCTTTTTTGGCTCCACTCCCACTACAGGTAGAGCAAGTACCATGTCGGGGAACAGTTATTTGCACTTCTTTACCCTGGGCAGCTTCTTCGAGTGTCAATTGGACATTAAATTGCAAATCAGCGCCGCGTTGCCCACGAGATTGTCGCCCAGCGCCGCGTCCGCTGGAAAAGATATTTTCAAAAATATCCTCAAATACATCGCCAAAACCACCAAAACCGCCAAAACCTCCTTGACCGCCTCTCATTGAGGGATCTACGCCTGCATGGCCGAATTGATCATAAGCAGAACGTTTTTGGGGATCGGAAAGAATACTGTAGGCATTTTGAATTTCTTTAAATTTTTCTTCAGCAGCAGAGTCGCCAGGATTACGATCTGGATGATACTTCATAGCCAACCTACGGTATGCTTTTTTTATTTCAGCATCACTTGCAGTTCGACTTACTTCTAAAAGCTCATAATAATCCCGCTGTTCCATAACTACTCACAATATTAAAAATTAAAATGGACAATGCAGCCGGGTACAGCAAAGCGGAACCAGGAATTTCAATAAACTTCTAAATCCCGGATTCCGCTTTGTACCCGGGCTACATTGCTACTACACCCAGGCTATTAAGCTCTCTATAGCCAATTATTTCTTATCGTCTTTAACTTCCTCGAACTCTGCATCCACAACCCCCTCATCCGCTTTAGGCGCTTCTTGGGTGTGTGCATGTTCTTGTTGCGCCTGCCCCTGTCCGGCCTGGCCTTCAGATGCTTTTTTAGCATAAACTCGCTCAGCCATTTTAGCAGAAGCATCACTTAACACTTTTAATTTTTCTTCAATTTGTGCTTTATCACTGCCTTGAATTGCTTCTTTTAACTCAGCAATTGCTGTTTCTATGCCCTTTTTCTCATCTTCAGCGAGTTCAGCTGCCAAATCTTTCATAGATTTTTCACAGCTATGAATCAAACTGTCAGCCTGATTGCGTAACTCAGCCATTTCTTTAAACTTCCTATCTTCTTCAGCATGAGATTTCGCATCTTTAACCATTGCTTCTACTTCTTCATCACTCAAACCACTGGATGCTTTAATCACTATTGATTGAGCCTTACCGGTAGCTTTGTCTTTAGCAGAAACGTTAAGGATACCATTTGCATCGATATCAAAAGTTACTTCAATTTGAGGTACACCTCGTGGTGCGGGAGGGATATCACCCAAATCGAACCGGCCTAATGATTTATTCGCTGATGCCTGTTCTCTTTCACCTTGCAATACATGCACAGTAACAGCTGTCTGGTTATCATCTGCTGTAGAGAATACCTGATTGGCTTTGGTAGGAATTGTCGTATTTTTCTCGATGAGCTTAGTCATTACTCCACCCATAGTCTCAATACCTAACGATAAAGGAGTAACGTCAAGTAAGAGAATATCTTTCACTTCACCAGATAAAACTGCAGCCTGAATACCAGCACCCACAGCAACTGCTTCATCAGGGTTGACGTCTTTACGTGGTTCTTTGCCAAAAAACTCTTCTACAGTTTTTTGTACCAAAGGCATACGGGTTTGACCACCGACCAAAATAACTTCGTTGATTTGTGATACGGTCAATCCAGCATCTTTCAAAGCAATTTTACAAGGCTCTACGGTACGTTCAACCAGTTTCTCAACTAAAGATTCAAGTTTGGCGCGTGTTAATTTAATATTCAAATGCTTAGGTCCAGAAGCATCAGCTGTAATATACGGTAAATTAACATCAGTTTGTTGCGCTGAAGACAGTTCAATTTTCGCTTTTTCAGCAGCATCTTTTAGACGTTGCAATGCTAATGGATCATTGTGCAGATCAATACCTGTATCTTTTTTGAATTCAGAAGCCAAATAATCAATTAACGCCAAATCAAAGTCCTCACCACCCAGGAAGGTATCGCCATTTGTTGCAAGTACTTCAAATTGGTGTTCTCCATCAACCTCTGCGATTTCAATAATGGAAATATCGAAAGTACCTCCACCGAGGTCATATACTGCGATGATTGAATCACCACGTTTCTTATCCATACCATAGGCAAGAGCGGCAGCTGTTGGTTCGTTAATGATACGTTTTACTTCCAGACCTGCAATACGGCCAGCATCTTTAGTTGCTTGACGCTGAGAATCATTGAAGTAAGCAGGAACTGTAATTACCGCCTCTTTCACTTCTTCACCGAGGTAATCTTCTGCCGTTTTTTTCATTTTACGCAATACTTCAGCAGAAATTTGTGGTGGGGCTTTGTCCTGGTTTTTCACACGAACCCAGGCATCGCCATTGTCCGCTTTAATAATCTTGTAAGGCACCATTTTGATATCTTTTTGCACAACCGCGTCATCAAATCGACGGCCAATCAAGCGTTTGATTGCAAACAGAGTATTATCAGGGTTAGTTACTGCCTGACGTTTTGCAGATTGCCCCACTAATACCTCGCCATCTTCAGTATAAGCAACGATGGAAGGCGTTGTGCGGTGGCCTTCACTGTTTTCAATAACCTTAGGTTTATCCCCTTCCATTACAGCAACACATGAGTTAGTGGTACCTAAGTCGATTCCTATAATTTTAGCCATTCTATTCTTGCTCCAAAATTGTAATTTCTACCGCGATGATTTTTATATGGGGCATAACCCATTAATTTCAACCCCATAAGCCTCACATTTTTATTTTTTTGATACGACAACACGTGCCGGTCTGATTACACGATCGCTTAGCTTATATCCTTTTTGGAATACAGCCAGCACTGTATTGGGTTCGGCATCAGGTGCAGCTTGCATTGACATGGCCTCATGAACCTGTGGATCAAAAGGCGCACCAGCAGGATCAATTTGTTGCACGTCGAATTTTTTCAATACGTCCATAAAAAGTTTCAAGGTTAATTCTAAACCTTCTTTCATCGATTCATCTTGCGCATTAATAACCAATTGCAATGCCTGTTCCAGGCTATCGATAACGGGTAATAAATCAGTAATGAGCTTCTCAACACCATAACGATGGGCATTTGCCACCTCACGCTCGGCACGACGGCGTACATTGTCCAGTTCCGCTTGAGCACGCACCGCTTTTTCCCAATTTTGATGGGCCTGCTGCTCCACTGCAGTTAATTTATCACTTAATTCCTTATAATCGGGATGAGCCAGCGAAGGTTCTGGATGCGCTATTTCTTCAGATAAATCTAATGAATCCTCATGCTCCTCGTTTTTTTTTGCCTTTTTAGACTGATGTTCTTCATGTTGATGTTCTTCATGTTGATGTTCTTCTTTAAACTGATGCCAATTTTTTTTATCTTGTTTACTCATTGAATTACTCCTCTCCACAGCCTAGCAATGTGAACACGAGAGATGGGGGCAGCTGCTAAGATTTCAAGTCTTTAAGTTTATTTATTTTTACAGATCTCAGGATCCCACAGGATTTGCAAAGCCCTTCTGGGAGTTTGCCGACATTTATACCTTATAGGAAAGAAGCCAAAATAGGGAAAGGCAGCTTGCAGTATGTGTTCATTTATTCCATACTTAGACTCAAAAAAGTTACATAGGTTTTTTTTATGCAAAAATGGTCGCCTACCTCCTGGCTCCAGTATTCTTATTTACAATCTGCAACTTACGCTGATAAGGAACAGTTAAATAAAATTGTAGGGCAACTGAGCCTTTTACCTCCGCTAGTCACCAGTAGTGAAGTAAAAAATTTAAAAAATGAAATTGCACGTGCCGGGCGCGGAGAAGCTTTTATTCTTCAAGGCGGCGACTGTGCTGAATCATTTAATGATTGCCGTTCAGAAATTATCAGCAATAAGTTAAAAATTATCTTGCAAATGAGTTTAATTTTATTGCACGGGTTGCGAAAACCGATTATTCGTGTGGGACGAATCGCCGGCCAATATGCAAAACCACGATCCTCAGATTATGAAACAATCGAAGGGATTACATTACCCAGCTATCGTGGCGATCTGGTCAACTCCCCGGAATTTACCCGGGAAGCACGTGAACCTAATCCGAAACTCTTGTTACAAGCGTACAATTGTTCAGCCATCACCTTGAATTTTATCCGCAGTTTGCTCGACAGCGGTTTTGCAAGCCTTAATCATCCTCACCAATGGAATCTAGGTTTTGTTGAACATTCAAAACAAAAAGAAGAGTACCAGACTCTTGTTAATTCAATTGCCGATGCGTTGGACTTTCTGGATACCATTGGGGGCATTCAATCCAGTAATTTATCCAAAGTCGATTTTTACACTTCTCATGAGGCATTGCACTTACATTATGAACAAGCATTAACTCGTCAAATGGAAGATGGTTTATGGTATAACCTCTCAACCCATCTGCCCTGGATTGGGATGCGTACCGCCCAAATTGACAGCGCACACCTGGAGTTTTTACGTGGTGTAGAAAATCCCATTGGCATCAAAATTGGCCCGGGAGCCACTCCTGAATGGCTGGAAGAAGTATTAAACAGGGCAAATCCTCAACGCGAAGAAGGACGCCTGTTGTTGTTTACTCGACTGGGGGCACAACATATAGATAAAATGCTCCCTCCTCTTATTGAGGCAGTGAGAAAGACAAAGATTCCGGTAACCTGGTCTTGCGATCCCATGCATGGAAACACAGAAACGACGGTTGATGGCATTAAAACCCGCCATTTTGACAATATCCTTTTGGAGTTGAAACAGGCTTTGGAAATCCATCGGGATATGGACAGTTATCTGGGAGGCGTTCATTTCGAACTTACCGGGGATAATGTGACTGAGTGTATTGGCGGCGCCCGTGGATTATCAGCAGATGATCTGAAGAAAGCCTATCATAGCCTGGTAGACCCTCGGCTTAATTATGAACAATCGATTGAGATGGCCATTCAATTGAGTAGGCAGTTTAGAGCGAAGGAATGATTGTCGAGGACAAGAACGCCAGCTTGGCAACTGTTTGAATTTTCAGTTGCTAAATTTCTCACCTACAGGCTCGTTCCACCAGGTGGGATTATTTTTTGAGAAACACTTCTTTAGCCTGGTCAAAACCCAGGCCAGGCTAGCTTCTGATTTTTACTGTTGATGATAAAAAGGACTAAATTCTTGGACGGCTTCAATCATGGCCGCCACATGCTCTGGGGGTACATCAGGGGTAATCCCGTGCCCCAGATTGAATACATGTCCTGAACCCGCTCCATAGGATGTCAGTACCTTATTCACCTGGTCCCGAATGCATTTTTTTGAAGTCAATAATACAGCGGGATCAAGGTTTCCTTGCAGTGCAACTTTATCACCTACTCTCCGCCGTGCTTCACCTATATCACAAGTCCAATCGATTCCCAAGGCGTCACAACCAGTCAGAACCATTTTTTCTAACCATTGCCCTCCTCCTTTAGTAAATAAAATTACCGGGATTTCGGGGTGGTTGGCTTTTATTTGCCGGACGATTTTCTGCATATACTGGAGGGAAAAATTTTGGTAATTTTCCGGGGTTAAAATCCCGCCCCAAGTATCAAAGAGCATGACCGAATTAACCCCAGCCTTGATTTGTTCCAGCAGATAGTCTGCGACAGATTCCGCTAGCTTGCTCAACAAAATATGGGCTGCTTCACTTTCGGTATAAATCAAATGCAAAATACGTTTAAATTCTCTTGTGCTTTTACCCTCAACCATATAACAGGCTAAGGTCCATGGACTGCCTGAAAACCCTATCAGGGGAAGTTCTTTTGGCATTTCCTGGCGGATTAAACGCACCGCATTCATAACATAAGCTAGAGAATCCGGTTCAGGGACTTGTAAATTGATTATCGCATCTACATTTTGTACCGGATGTAAAAAACAAGGTCCTTCGCCCTCGGCAAAATAAAGTCCCAGGCCCATGGCATCCGGAATTGTCAAAATATCAGAAAACAAAATCGCCGCATCCAGTGCATAGCGACGGAGAGGTTGTAATGTCACCTCACAGGCAAGCTCAGGATTTTTGCAAAGGCTTAAAAAATCACCCGCCTGTTCCCTGGTCTTTCGATACTCTGGTAAATAACGCCCGGCCTGACGCATCATCCATACTGGAGTCCTTTCAACAGGTTGCCGTCTTAAAGCCCGTAAGAATAAAGATTGGCCTAAATCATACATCGTATTATTCCGTCATCCAAAAAATGTACTAATGCTAACATATTTACAGAAATATCCACTCCTAAAATAAAAGAATTATTTGAATTGACTCCGTAACAAACATGGAAACATAATCTGAGCCAATTTTATAAACTAGAGTTTATTATGGGATTAATTAAAAATTCTTCAGAATCAATCGGAGCAGGATATCCGCAGAACACTGGCCGATTAAAACAGGTGTTTGGTAGTCCTGAAACACCACCCAGAAAAATTGCTTTAATCGGTGATTCAACCCTGGATAATGGATTCTGGGTAAATAAAAAAAAATCCTATCTAAATAAAACAAACACCGTTACCCATCAAACAGCAATAGCCTTGGCTCATCATGATGCCTCTGGATCTTATGAGATAGCCAATTTTGCAGTCGATGGCGCTACCACTGAGGATTTAACCGCTGAATGCTCATTGGCCAAGGTTCTCCCAGCAGATGAAGATCATAATGATTCCAAAGTACATCAATTAAATGCGGTTACAGCATGGCATCCCGAGGTTGTGGTGATTAGTGTGGGCGGTAATAATTATAGAGAGGCTCTGGCGGAAATCCTGATGGATGAACTCAATTATCCCCAGCTTCTTTTAAGAATCACACCCAAAAATGCAAAACCTGCCATCCGTTTGGCTTTTGAACAGGTAAAAGCAAAAATATTGAATGATTATAAAAAAATTATTGATGACTTAATTGAGAACAACCCTCAATTGAGTCGTATCGTCCTCATCTCTCAATATTATCCTTCCATTACCCAATTAACTCCCTATTTTATTTATACCGGGTTTTCACACCTGGCACGCGCAGAGGGACAAGGACGAGCCCCATTTACGGTAGTGGAAGAAACGATGAATGAGCTGTACCGGGAAATTTTGGCTTATGCAGCTACTAAAGAAAAAGAACTGGTCTTTGTTGATACCACTTCTTCATTAAATCCTTTAGGCGGCAAGCATACACTGCAGATTGAACCAAATGAACAAGGCTCTAAGGTTATGGGACGATTAATTGCCGGGGCCATTGAGTATAAATTTCCTGTGCCACAGGCTGAGGAAAATGAGAAAATCATACCCCGAATTTATTTGAGTACTGATGAGAAGCAGATTCAGACGCAAATTTTAAATAAAAAAGACAGGGAATCCTTCAGCGTCAAAAGTATAGGGCAATTTATAAGTGAAAATCGGTACCGTCATTTACGGTTATTATTTTCGCCTTCAACAAGCCTAGCAGAGCGATTTGAAAGTGCTTATCATGTGATTACCGGAAAACAGTTTGATGATGAATACTCAGGGGTGCCGGCTTTTGGTTTATTGGATTTGACCTTAATACCAACTTTAGCTACCTACTTATGGCGCGTTGCTGTGAATGAAGAGATCCATACCTCTTTAAGAGTCATAGCAGGTAGCGTTGCCGCGCCAATTTTACTAAGCAAAACTGTCGTTGGTTTAACATTATTGCTCGCCCTCTCAATCCCTCTGATTGGCTATGATAAACTGGCACACCTGTTTTCCGGGACGAATACAGAAAATCAGGAACATTATACTGAGAGCAAAGTGCTGGAGGTGTAGCTATTTGCCGATTGAATATCTGTTTTCATCCCTGCACTGCATTAAAGTCGTGGTTTTCGGTATAGGTTTACTACCCCGGGGCCACAGATTTCCATGATGCCTCACTGTACAGGAGGACAATTTTTTAGATAAAATCCCCAACAAATGATTTGCAAAAGCAGGAATAATATTGGATACCTTAAATATCAAAGGCTTAAATGTAAGCACTAGAATTGGTGTTTATGCATGGGAGCAACGCATTAACCAGCAGCTGTTAATTGATATCAGTATTGATGCTGATTTCAGTAGCTGTCAGGAGGATTTGGCTAAAACTTTGGACTACGAAGCACTGTGTAGAAGCGTTACCGGTTATGTGGAATCAAAATCATTTCAACTCATTGAAACAGTTGCCAACGAAGTTGCAGAATTAATTAAAAAACAATTTACTCCATCACAAGTTACGGTAGGAATTAGCAAACCACATGCAATCAAGAATGCACAAAACATTCAGGTCATTGTAAGACGTTAAACAGCACCCTGGTTTCCTTCATAGTCCAGGGCTGTTTTCATAAAAATCTTATCCAGCGCTTGTAACCATTCCATTCAGCCGTTCATTTTTGGCTAAAACTATTTGGGCTTGTTGAGCAAGTGCGCGATTAGAATAAGGCCCTACCACCACCCGGAACCAATTGCCTTTTACAGCATGACTTACAGGAATTATATAAGCACTAAATCCTTTTAAGATTAATGTACCTTTCATTTGTTCTGCATCTTTACGTGCTTTAAATGAAGCCACTTGCACCAAGAATTTCCCTTGCGCAGTTGATGATGCGTCCGATTTTGCCATGGTTTTATTACCAGTAACAGACAGTGGCGCTTTAGAGATATTTTGTTTCATGGGTGCCGTTGCGGGGGGTGTAGCGTTTGCATTATTCACAGCTGCAGCTTTCAGGTTTACTGCAGAAACTGAAGCAGCAGTAGCTGCCGGTGTAGTGCCATTTGAAGAAGCTGGTTGGGCTGCAGCTGCAGTGTTAGGATTTGATTGGGAGCTAGGAACTTTTTCATTAGTTAACAAAGTATAAAATTCAAACTTTGGTTTGGGGGGAATCACTGCGGCATGGCGCGGCTCTGATTTTGAAGGTTCCTTTTTTATTTCATTGTGCGCCAAAACCTGATCATTGACCCAGTGACTCAGTGTTTGAAAGTCAAAAAAAGAAGCGGTTAAATAACCCAATATAAAAGTAACCGTAATCACTAGCAGCTGGTGTGGTGCACCGCCGCGCGATCGTGAAGAACGCCTGTTACCATATTCTCTTGCCATCACATACTCTCAGGAGCTGATACGCCCAATAGGTCCAAACCATTCATTAATACCTGTCGCACCGCTTCGAGCAAACAAAGACGGGCACATCGCAATTGCTCTTGCTCACACAAAAGCGGCACAGCATTATAATAACTATGCAAGCCATTGGCTACTTCACGTAAATAATAAGCCACTTGATGAGGTTCGCAATGGGCAGCTGCCAACTCGACAATTTCGGGGTAACGTCCAATCAGTGAAATCAAATTCGCTTCATGAGACTGATCCAGCAAGTCGATATGTTTTAGACCGATTGCCTTATCCCAGGATAAACCCCGTTCCTTCAATTGTCTTAATACAGAGCAAATTCTTGCATGAGCATATTGAATATAATAAACCGGATTATCACTGGATTCCGATTTAGCCAAATCCAAATCAAAATCCATATGTTGCTCTGACTTGCGCGCCACGTAAAAGAAGCGTGCCGCATCATTCCCCACTTCTTTGCGCAACTCCCTTAAAGTAACAAAAGAACCGCTGCGTGTTGACATTTGTACCCGCTCAGAACCACGATATAAAATAGCAAATTGCACGAGTAATACATCAAGTGCACTTTCATCATGTCCCAAGGCATTAACTACAGCACGCAGGCGCGTGATATAGCCATGATGGTCTGCACCAAAAATATCAATGACGCGGTCATATCCCCTGTCGTATTTATTCCAATGGTAAGCGACATCAGATGCAAAATAAGTGGTATGGCCGTTAGCCCGCACCAAGACCCGATCTTTCTCATCGCCAAAATCAGTCGCCCTAAACCAAAGGGCACCTTCTTTTTCAAAAGTATGACCACTGTCCTTCAGGGCCTGGATACCTTTTTGAATAGAGCCGTCTTCGAATAGAGACTGCTCGGAAAACCAACTGTCATAATTCACACCAAACTCGGCGAGATCTTCCTTAATATCGTCAAGAACAGTATCGAGTGCATGTTGATGGAATAGAGCGAAAATTTCTGCTCCCAAAAGGTGTTTTGCACGAGTAACCAATGCATCAATATAAATTTCCTTGTCTCCACCATGAGGTTCATCAAGGGGCAAACCTTCAATGACAATGCTCCATGGACGTACATATTCCTTACCGTGCTCGGCCCAAAACTCCTGGGCTATTTCAGAAACATAGTCCCCTTTATACGCATTGGCAGGAATAACAACAGGTTCATCCGAAAGCTCAAGATAGCGTAACCAAACACTGGCAGCAAGAATATTCATTTGCCGACCCGCATCGTTTACATAATATTCCAAAGTGACATCGTATCCTGCGGCCTTTAAAACATTTCCTAAAGTAGCGCCGAAAGCAGCCCCTCTGCCATGCCCTACATGTAAAGGACCTGTCGGGTTAGCCGAAACAAATTCCACCAATACTTTTTGATTCTGGCCAATAGTACTTCGCCCGAAACGCTCACCCTTATCCAGAATTTCACCAATTATTTGGGCACGAGAGCTGCTGCGTATGAAAAAATTAATAAATCCTGCCCCAGCAATTTCAATTTTTTCCACAGCGGAATCGACAGGAATAACCTGAACCAAAAGTTCTGCTATTTTGCGGGGAGCCTGGCGACATGGCTTTGCTAAAATCAAGGCCAGATTACTGGCATAATCACCATGAGCGGAATCTTTTGTACGATCTACCTTAACCTCAATATCCAAATCAGCAGGTATTTCACCCGATTTTTGTAATGACATTAAAGCCTGTTTTAAAAGCTGCTCTACAGTATGTTTCATGCTACTCAATTTTCCATCAAAAAATGATGCTATTATGCGCTTTTTTGCACCATATGAAAAGGTTTAAATACCCTGGTAAATCGAGTGGCTAAAAAAGTGTAAATTGTCCCTGCACAAACTATGAGTTACACTTAAGTATCAATTTCTTAACATCAATGCCAGCGTGTTATCTAATCCATGTGAATCGCTAACTGGAATCGGGCCAATGCTAGCCGCCAAATTGGCTAAATGTGGCATCCATTCGGTGCGTGACTTGCTTTTCCATTTACCTTTTCGTTACCAGGACAGAACTCGGATCACCCCCATCCAGGATTTACGGCCCAATGAATGGTGTGTCATTGCCGGACGCGTGTGTAAAACGGAAATCAAAACCGGTAAACGTCCCCTGTTGCATTGTTATGTTGAAGATAAAACGGGAATAATAAAACTTCAATTTTTTCACTTTAATAAAAGTCAAATCAATAACTTAAAAAACAGCACGATGATACATGCTTTCGGGGAAGTTCGTGAATTCAATAATACCCTCACCATGACCCATCCTGAATATCAGTTACTTGATGAGGAGCATGAGTTTCAGGTCAGTGAAACACTTACACCCATTTACCCAAGTACGCAAGGATTGACCCAAACACGATTAAGGCAATTGGTAAATATTGCCTTGAAAAGTTGCGAACAAGAGCTTCAACAATTAGAATGGATGAGTGCAGAACAATTGCGTGCCTATAACTTTGTTGCAATAGATGAGGCAATTCAACTGTTACATAACCCTCCTCCCGATATTTCCGTGCACTCTTTAGAGCAAGGTCAGCATCCAGCTCTGAAACGCCTGGTCTTTGATGAGTTATTAGCACAACGCCTGAGTATGCAATTTGCCAGAAAATCACGACAAGCCCTTCATGCCGTCGCATTACCTGCAGATCAAGAATTGAATCAACGATTTTTAGATTTACTTCCATTTAAGCTCACTAAAGCACAGCAAAGGGTAATCCAGGAAATAAGCCAGGATTTAAACCAGACAAAACCTATGCTGCGTTTGGTGCAAGGAGATGTAGGGGCAGGAAAAACTATAATTGCCGCCCTGGCAGCATTACAGGCGATTGCAAATAGGCAGCAAGTTGCCTTTATGGCGCCAACAGATTTATTGAGCGAGCAACACACTCTGAATTTAATCCGTTGGCTCGAACCTTTAGGCATTAAAATACTGAGGCTCAGTGGAAAAATGAAACTTGGCGAACGACGTTTGGTATTTGCAGCACTGGCAGAGCATCGCTGCGATTTAATCATAGGTACCCACGCCTTATTTCAGGAAACCGTGAATTTTGCCCGTTTGGGTTTGGTCATAATCGATGAACAACATCGATTTGGGGTGGAGCAAAGATTGCTTTTGCAACAAAAAGGGCAACAAGAGCACCTGATTCCCCATCAACTCCTAATGACTGCTACTCCAATTCCCAGAACTTTATCCATGACCCACCTGGCTCATTTGGATATCTCAATTATTGATGAATTACCTCCCGGGCGCCTCCCCATTGCTACAGCAGTATTAAATCAGAATAAACGAGAAACTCTCATCGAACGCCTGGAAATTGCTATCGCGGATGGAAGACAAATTTATTGGGTGTGTACGCTTATTGAGGAATCAGAAAAATTACAATGTATGGCAGCTACTGAAACAGCCCGTTCATTGCAGGACCAAGTGCCTGGGGCCCGGGTAGGATTAGTTCATGGGCGAATGAAACCCTTGGAAAAAGAAGCCACAATGGCTGCATTTAAAAATGGTGAAATTAATTTGTTAGTTGCTACCACCGTTATTGAGGTAGGAGTTGATGTCCCAAACGCCAGTTTGATGATCATCGAAAACGCAGAAAGATTAGGTTTATCTCAGCTCCACCAGTTACGTGGCCGTGTAGGAAGAGGCAGCACCCAATCTCATTGTATTTTATTGTATCAATCGCCTCTCTCGCATCAAGGTACAGAACGTCTAAAGATAATGCGGGCAACCAATGATGGATTCATTATCGCTGAGAAGGATATGGAGTTAAGAGGAGCAGGAGAAATATTGGGAGTGCGGCAAACTGGTTATCGACAGTTTAAAATTGCAAATATTCAACGGGATCGCGAGCTTCTTCCGCTTTTGCCCTCGATAGCCAATCAACTGGTTGAGAGCTCACCCGAAACTGCCCATGATTTGACCCAACGCTGGTTAGGTGATTTTGAACAATTTTTACAAGGATAAAATTATTTAATGAAATTATGCGAGTCAAGACTGTTTTTTATTTTTTTCTTTGTTAATATGTTCGGGCAGGTTTTCAAATGATCACGAGTCCCTTGTGGATAAAATCCGGTAATCCAATTTATCTTCCATTTACAATTTCCAACTTCCTAACTTAAAGATCTTATGTATTAACGACTTTTTTAAAAAACTCCATGCTCTTTCCCTGCAATTAATTATCCACAAATTCTGTGGATAACTCTGTGAACATCATGTAAAACGCTTTAATAATCGGCTTGCTTAAAGCATGATGGATAATACTCCAATGTGCCTCTAAAATTTTATTTCGAAAAAATTTCTCTTCTTTATTTTAAAAATAAAAATGAACCAATTTTAACCAACACACCGTAATCATAAATTACCGCAATTTTTTTTTCTCAAATGCTCAAGTCAAGACTGTTTTTTATTTTTTTCTTTGCTAAGATAGGCAAGCATATTTTCCGGCTCGTTCAAGCACATCCTGTGGATAACTTCCCCGCTCCTATTCAATAATCACTATAAACATTCTTTTAACAGGCAACAAAATCCTTATTCTATAAGCTATTTCACTTATTTTCTCAAAATCAGGCCAATATTATTTATCCACAGAATCTGTGGATAATCCTGTGAACATGATGTAAAACACCATATAAAATAAGCCTGTTTGGGTGCTGCTTCATAACTTTTCAAAGTGCCTTGGAAGTGAGTATATCGATCCCTTGTTTTTACTACTTACCTTTTACAAATCCCTTCCCCTATGTTCATCGAATGATGATACAATTTTTTTAAAAAAATACCTTAGTCAAGAATGTTTTTTTATTTTTTTCTTTGTTACCATTCCCCAGTAAATTTTTTTCCCCTCGATACCTCCCCTGTGAATAACTTCCTAAATTTAATAGCTTTCTAAAACACCCACACGTTTTATTCCGTTTAAAAATCCCTGTTTTGTACGAGCTGGTGCATCATTAATTTTTTTTAATCCAAAATTATTTATCCACAAAATCTGTGGATAATCCTGTGCGTAATATGAGTAATATCTTGTGGATCCGCTTTAAATAAGCGATAGCCCAGAAAAGCACCCTATATTCGGAAGAATTCAACTTAATGAAAGTTTTCATATAAAATAGTTTTTAACCATGCTTAAATAGGCACAAAGGTGAATTCGCTCCGAAACTTTTAAGTAACAATATATAATGGCGGAGCAGACTTATTCGTTATTCTGAAATGATTAAAAAAATAACATGATGCAACAAGATAGATACTGGCAAGCAAAAAAAGTAACGATTTTGGGAGCTGTTTCGAATGCACTTCTGGGCATCATCAAACTCCTTGGCGGATATTTCTTTCATTCACATGCCCTCGTTGCAGATGGAGTTCACTCCTTATCGGATCTTATTACCGATGCCATGGTTTTATTTGCATCCAAATACGGCAGTCTGGATGCTGATGCCAGCCATCCTTACGGGCATCAGCGTATTGAAACAGCAGCAACCTTGTTGTTATCCCTTTTACTTATTGTTGCGGGGTTGGGGATTGCCTGGGATTCATTATATGACATGATTCACTCTAGTTATCACATGCCCAATTGGTTAACCCTGCCTATTATCTGCATTTCCATAATGAGCAATGAAACTTTATTTCACTATACCCTGCATATCGGAAAACGCATAAACTCTAAATTGATTACTGCCAACGCGTGGCATCATCGTTCTGATGCCGCTTCCTCCCTGGTTGTTTTAATTGGCTTAATCGGCAGCATTGCAGGTTACAGTTATCTTGATGCTGCCGCTGCCATTATAGTGGGTTTGATGATCGTCAAGATGGGTTGGGACTATGCCTGGAATAGTGTCAAAGAATTGGTAGACACTGCGGTCAGCCCGGAACTGTTAGCACGGATTGAAGAAGTAATCCAAAATGTCGATGGAGTTGAAAAAATTCATCAATTACGCAGTCGCTCCATGGGAGAGGACGTATTAATCGATGTGCATATTTTAGTTTCACCAAGAATATCGGTATCTGAAGGACATTACATTGCCCAACACGTCCATCATGCCCTTATCGCGCAAATAGAGAGCGTGAACGATGTGATTGTTCATGTTGATCCGGAAGATGACGAGACTTCCTGCCCCTCTTTGCATTTACCAAGTCGAAAAGTTTTACAAGAACTGCTGGCCAACGAAGTTCGTATTGATTTTCCGCAAATTTTATTTTGGAATTTACATTATTTGGATGGGACGATAGGGATTGATATAGTCTGTGACGAAGGATTTACCCAATGGCAAGAATTACGTGAGCGGGTAATTCTGGCGTTAAAATTACAGTCTGATATTGTAGAAGTACGTTTATTTAGCTTGCATGAGTCCATGTATCACAACTAAACTACGGGGTTTTGTTGCGTCTGGTTGAAACCTGGGAATGATACCCTGCAAATAGCGAGGTGAACCCAGACTGCAATGAGTTATAAAAATTCTAGTATAAATAATAGGATAAACAATGGTATCAGCTACCTGTTTAAAGATATTTTTTGCATTTTCTATTTTTATTGTCATCCTACTGGCAGGCTGGTATCCCTTTAGAAAACGGATCAAAGAAGACAAGCATATTGATTTTCCCGTTGGTGAAACCCTGGCAACGGGGGTTTTTTTGGGAGCAGGATTATTGCATATGCTTCCAGATGCAAATTCTTTATTTAAAAAATTGGGTTACCATTACCCCTTTGCTTTTATTATTACGGGAGCGGTATTTCTGATTTTTCTATGGTTTGAGCATTTAGGGAAAGAACTTTATCATCATAATACAAAACATCCTGCATTTGCCCTTCTCGCTTGGGGAATGCTGTCTGTTCATTCAATAATGTTAGGTGCTGCCTTGGGATTGGCGCATTATAACTCCATGATCATCATGATTTTCCTGGCCATTATCACCCATAAATGGGCGGAAAGTTTTGCCATAGCAGTTCAACTGAATAAAAGCTCAATGAGTATGAATACCAGTCTGATATTTTTTATTTTATTCAGCTTAATGACTCCGCTTGGTATCTACCTGGGTTGGTATTTTGGCCATGGTGTTGAAACCAAATCCCTTTTTGATCCCATTTTAATTGCCGCCTCAGCAGGAACCTTCTTGTATTTGGGAACACTTCATGGTCTGGAGCGTTGTGTTATGGTAGAGCGCTGTTGTAATCTCAAGGACTTCAGTTTTGTAATTATAGGTTTTTCCCTTATGGCCCTGGTAGCTATATATGCTTAAGTTCCTCCAGCAAAAGCCCATTATCCTTGCCTCCGGCTCATCAATAAGATCCAAATTGCTGCAATCTCTTGGGATTGATTTCTCGGTAATTCTCTCCCATTGTGACGAAGAGAAAATTAAAAACTCCTTCCAATCAGAAAACATCCTTGATTTAGGGTACATTTTGGCTGCAAGTAAAGCCCTGGAGGTTAGCCAGCATCATTCAGAGCACTTTATTATTGGTGCAGATCAACTTTGCCTGCAGGGTGAAACAGTACTCAACAAACCCCTGCATCATTCTAAGGCTGTAGAGCAATTACGGCTATTAAGTGGTAAAGAGCACTTGCAAGTGAGCTGCCTCTGTATTGCAAAAAATAACGAGATACTCTGGCAACACCATGAAACAGCCTATTTGACCCTGCATCATTTAAGCGAAAAAACAATAGAAGCCTACTTGCAAAGTGAAAAACCTTACCAAAGTTGCGGAAGTTATCATTATGAGAACCAGGGTAAGTGGTTGTTTAAAGAAGTTCAGGGAAATGAAGATACTATCCTGGGTTTACCTTTGCTTCCCCTAACCCAAGCCTTAATGAAACTCGGTGCAGTCAGTTTTTAATTGCGGTAATTGTAGCCAGGTTACGAAGCCTTCCAAGGCATTTAATAATTGGGTGTATTATTAAAATCCTTTTGATATGATTCTTTTTTACATGAAAAGGGATTAAAAATGTATTTTAAAAATGAAGCTTATTCCCATTTGACAACTACAAAACCGAGCTTGAATGATTTAAAAAATCAGTTTTCCAAGTTTACTCTGGACTGTGGTTTTTTCAGAGCCAACGCTAAAAGACAAATTGAAGGATTACAAAATAATTATGATGCGCTTATTCTATATTACGGAAAGATAATCGAAGAGACGAATAAGCAGATCGCAACAGATGCAGGAATCCTTAAAGAGGTAGAAGCATATGGAGAGGATGGAGATGCTTTACAGTCGAGAATAAAAAATGAACTCGGAAGACTTAATTCCTACCTTCAAGAAATACAATCCCAACTCGCCAAAACAACATCCCTCAAACGCTTATGCTCTTTAAATCCAGGCGAATTATTTGAAGAGGCAATAAAAAACAAATCTTCTGCATTACTCATTGCCCAAACTCCCGAACTCAGTGCCAAAATAACCAGTTCTCAATTCACGCAAATTACCCATAAAGATGCCGAAATTGTAAAATTACTGGCTTTAATTTTAATGAAACGTGAATATAGTTTTGCAACCCCCACTATTTTTGCTGAGTTAAAATTGCAGGCTCAAACCGAAGGGGATAAATTTTTTATTGCAGAAAAGGAAAACGAAGCAGTATCATATTTGTTGTTAAAAATTAAGCATTATCTGGATAAAAAAATCGCACAAGCCCTGCAAGAAAAAACTACCCCCTGGGCATTAGGATATTTTGGTTCCCGCCATAAATTAACAATTGGTGAAAAAAAAATATCTGTTCCCCAGGGAATTTATGAGTTAAAAAGACTATTAGATCACCCTGGTAACCATTTGCCCGTGGAAATCCTGAGCAAAATGCAAAATATGCTGCATAAGAAAAATATAGAAAATAAGGATGAATCCTTATTTACACAGTTTAAAAGATTGATAAGCTTACTTTTTGGTTATCGCCAATCCCAAGAGACGAGTAAAGAATATGAATATCTTGAGCAAGTCACTTTAGGAGGGCGAGCTATCCCTTGACAAAGCTGATGCATACCAAAACAATACTTGCACTTTGAAAAGGTTGTAGTGTGCCGCTTTTTCGGATTGAACTATTTTAATTCATAATCAGGACTCAACATGCAAATTACAAAAATTCTGGCCCGTGAAATTTTAGATTCTCGCGGTAATCCTACTGTTGAAGCAGATGTTATTTTAAAAAATGGAACTCTGGGTAGGGCCAGTGTTCCTTCTGGTGCGTCAACTGGAAGTCGTGAAGCGTGTGAACTACGTGATAATGATGCAAATCGTTATCATGGTAAGGGAGTTCAACAAGCTGTTGCCCGTGTCAATCAGGAAATTAATCAAGCATTACACCTTTTTTCTGTAGAAAATCAGGAAGCTTTGGATCATAGATTATGTCAATTAGATGGCACAGAAAATAAATCCCACCTCGGGGCGAATGCCATTCTTGCAGTATCGCTCGCCGCGGCCAGAGCTCGGGCAAGGGAGCATCAATTACCGCTTTATGCTGCCTTAAACCAGGGTGAAAAAATGAGCATGCCCGTGCCTATGATGAATATTTTAAATGGGGGGGCTCATGCAGATAATAATGTGGATATCCAAGAATTTATGATTATGCCTGTAGGTGCTGTGGATTTTCCATCTGCATTGCAAATGGGCGCTGAAATTTTTCATGGCTTAAAATCGGTTTTAAACAAACAAGGATTAAATACCGCAGTGGGTGATGAAGGAGGTTTTGCACCCAATATTAAATCCAACCGCCAAGCTCTGGACTTACTTTGTGAAGCAATTGAAAAAACGGGATATAAATTAGGTGATGAGATAGTACTCGCTCTGGATGTTGCCGCATCTGAATTGTATGATCAAGGCATGTATCATATGGCTTCAGAAAATCAAAAATTTTCTGCAGCACAACTGATTGATTACTATGATAACCTTGTTACAAGCTACCCTATCATAAGTATTGAAGATGGACTGGATGAAAAAGATTGGACTGGCTGGAAACAGTTGACTGCTCAATTAGGTGGAAAAATTCAATTAGTCGGTGATGATGTATTCGTTACCAATCCAAAAATCCTGCAAGAAGGCATTTCTCAAAAAATCGCCAATGCAATACTTATCAAAGTCAATCAAATTGGTACTTTAAGTGAAACCCGCCAAACGATGCAAATAGCCCATCAAAACGGATATCATTGTGTCATGTCTCATCGTTCAGGAGAAACAGAGGATACCTTTATCGCAGATCTTGCAGTTGCTACAGGCTGCGGTCAAATTAAAACCGGATCTTTGTGCCGCACAGATCGCATAGCAAAGTACAATCAACTGCTGCGAATTAATGAAATGGCTTCACTACCTTATGCCGGAAAATCTATATTAAAAAAATAAAAGTAAAGAATATTTCCTTGGGTGCAAAGCACCCAAACTCCTCCTAATTTTAATCCTCTGCAAAATGGATATTGGTGTTGTATTTGGTGCGATTGAGGCAAAAGCTGCTGCGAAATACTTTAATGTTCGCTTCATTGGCAAAAACTCTACGGGCAAATTCATTATAATGATTCATATCTGCCACATGAATAATAAGTAAATAATCGGTTTCTCCTGAGACAAAATAACATTGCTTGACTTCTTCTTGTTCTGCCATCTTGCGCTCAAAATGAGCCAATAAATCCTCTCTTTGCTTTTCTAAAGTAATATTTGCAAAAACGATAAGCCCACGGCCTGCTCTAAAAGGATCAACTAAAGAAACATCTTTTACAATGATCCCTTCATCACGTAATCGCTTTACCCGACGAAAACAAGGGGGGGCAGAAATTCCTACTTTTTCAGCAAGAGCGAGATTGGTAATTTGGTTGTCTTTTTGCAACAAGTTCAGGATTTTTCTATCAATTTTATCAAGGTGAGCCGGTTCATCTGCTTTTCTTGATGCACTTTTTTCGTCATACTTTTTCATATATTACCCTAAAGACCATATTTTTCATTATAAAACGAAATAAAACATCATTAAATTAAAAATTTATTTATTTTTATTTCATGGTAAATTCGCCCTCATGTAAAAGACTTAAAAGGAACCGTTTATGATAAGAACAGCAAAGGTGGGTGAAATAGGCCTGTTAAATCAACTCATTGAACAATCAGCATGGGAATTAAGCCAAGAAGACTATACGAAGGAAGAAATTGAAGGGGCTATTCAGTCTATTTTTGGGGTAGATAGAGAGCTTGTTATGGATCAAACCTACTATGTAATAGAAAAAGAAGGGGCTCTCGTGGCCTGTGGGGGATGGAGTAAACGAAAAACGCTTTTTGGAGGAGATCAGTGTAATTCACGCGAGCAAGGATTTTTAAACCCCAAAACAGACTATGCCAAAATAAGAGCTTTTTTCGTTCATCCAGACCATGCCCGACAAGGACTTGGAAAAATGCTTCTCGAATATTGTGAACAACAGGCTTGGCTCCAAGGATTTACAAAAATGGAAATGATGGCAACATTACCTGGTGTAAAACTCTATCATTCAGGAGGTTACCAGATGGTTGAGACAGAATATTTCATCCTTCCCAAAGGGAATAAGTTTAAGATGTTAAAAATGAGAAAAACGCTTAATAAATTGGATTGAAAAATGGGAGCGGGATGTCCTCTTCACCCTAATCAGATTCCAGCACAGCGAAAATAAATTGTGCTGTGCTGTGCTGTCCTGTTTTATCCTTATTTTTTGGTACGGTATTGGGGGATTTCCTTTGGATAACACCCTTTGATTGTACGAAAGAACTCAAGAATTTTTGGAAAATCAGTATCAATATCGCCCGTAGGCTGGAATTTCTCATGAATTCTCAGCTCCTTAGTTGCATAATCAGGTCCCACCATCACGATAGGCAAACCAGCCTGGCAGGCAATGTGATAAAAGCCCTCTTTCCATCGGGATACTGGTCCACGAGTCCCTTCAGGCGTAATTGCAAGTTTAAACTCATCACGGGAACGAAATATTTCCACTACTTGGTCTACAGTCTTGTTCTTTTTAGATCGATCAACTGGCGCTCCGCCCAAAGCCCTCAGGAGCAGGCCCAAAGGGAAGAAAAATAACTGGTTTTTTGCCAAAAAATTAATTTTTACCCCTACAGAAAAGCGCGCAAACAAACCCACAGCAAAATCCCAATTGCTGGTATGTGGAGCTACAACGACCATATATTTTTTATCTGGTGGCAATTCGCCAACTACTTTCCAACCAAACAGTTTTAAAATAAAACGACCTAACTTTTTCATAATCAAAATCAATAATTATTTTTTCTAGTATATACAAAATATTTTATTGATACACCATCCCGCATAATGAAAGTCGTTTCCTGGATAAGTGAATCACTTTAATGATAAAAAAATAGATAAAACCCTCCGGTAATTCAATATTTATACTAAAATAATATATATATAGGTGGAGCTATGGAGTGCCAAATGAATAAACAAGATCCTGCACTTAATTTTCCCAATCCACGCCTGCTGGCAACTGTTTATTATGGATTATTGTCTGTTGTGGGAACTATTCTTATCAATGGATTCCTCACCACAATTGGCATTCAGGAACTGGTTCCTTTACATATGGCAATTATTCTGGGAATGATCGTAGCTTCAGCAACAGGGGCTATCTTTGGGAAAAAAATTATCTATTGCCCAAGACCTTATAAGCGTAAAACTTTTCTATTGGGTTTTATAATGGTGTTGCTTTCTTTACCCTTTTTTGACTTGGGTCTCCTGATCTCTATGGATACCTCAAACAGCCAAGTGCTACCTGTACACAGTTTTTCTGATTTTGTTTATGCCTATTTGGTGATTTTGGGTTACAGTTATATTCTTTTTGGGTTCTTACTCGCCATTGCCTCCGGCCTGGCGTCAATCTATTTGCGAGGTCAATTCGTTTATCAAATCTTGCGAACTGACAGGCGAGACAGTCATAGCTTGCCACGATATGTCAGTGCTGCCGATAGGACAAAACCCAAAACTCGAACCAAAAAACCCGCACAAAAAACTCGTACTTTGCAGCGCAAAAAAACTTGAGTAAAATCGTTTTACTCTTAAACCCTCCAATTGTAGGTTGAATGTTTTGTCTACCGGGTTCGCAGACTACTCCCCCGACGTACAATTCATTACAATTGATCTGGATTTTATGCCGATGCATGCCTTCACTGACAAAGATCATCTTTTTCTTTTATTAACTCAAAAAACTACAGTGCTTACCCCCAACAACCGACTCAGTGAAGCACTGCTTCGGGATTATTTTGCCCAAAGCAAAAAATCAACGATTGAAAAACCGCCCTGCATGCCTTTTCGCGTAGCTCTCAGTAAAGCCTTTGAACAAATCCATGTGACAGGGGCGCATGCTAACCCCCCTATATTGTTAAATAGTGCTCAATGTAAGTATTTATGGCGAAAACTAATTCAGGCAGAATCCGAGATAACGTACAGTGAGGGTCTTCTTCAGTCCGTAATCAGTTCTTGGGAACACTGCCTGCAGTGGCAAATTGATTTAAATGATCCGGCCTTTGAGCACACAAGGCAAACGCGTCAATTCCAACGCTGGTGGCAATTTTTTGCGCAACAATTAAAATCACAAAACTTTATCACTGAACATGAGTTAATCCCCTATTTAATTCATGCGAATAGCTCCTTGTTTTCCCAAAATGTGGTGTGGGTTTGCTTTGATGATTTTACCCCTCAACAAATACTCTTACAGGAACATTTAACTCAAAAAGGCTTTAATCAATATCAATATGAGGTGGAGGAACGAAGCTCTCTAACTAAAGTATTGGCAGCTCAGGATAATAAAGAAGAATACCAGCAACTTATAGAATGGCTGCATTTAAAAATAAATGCGGGGAATCAGCATATCGGTGTGGTAGTACCGAATTTGGAGCAGGAATCTCCTTTCTTGCAGAGAACCCTGGCACATTATTTTGAACCCGCCGCTTTTAATGTTTCACTGGGACAATCCCTGAATGATTTTCCTTTGGTAGCCCACGCGTTATGCTGGCTTAACCTGGATGAGACCTATTTAAGCCAACACCAAGCCAGTTTGCTTCTCCAATCTCCCTATATCTTGGGCTCTAAAGAGGAATTCATCGCACGCTCTGAATGTTTGCAAGAGGAAACCTTACTGGAAAATTATTCGATTCCTGTGAACCGTTTTATTGACCATCTCGATAGTCGTGTTCCAAAACTCGCTGATTTACTGAGAAACCTAACCCCTTTTCCTCAAGAAGCTACGATTCAGGAATGGATTTATCTCTTTCAAAAACGTCTCAATACTCTTGGGTTCCCGGGAGACTATACTCTCAGCTCTGAAAACTATCAGTGCTTTAACCGATTTATATCTGTCTTTGACGAGCTTAGGCAATTTGCTTTACTAACCCAGGTCTTCAACAAAGCCGAGATACTTGAAATAGTACAAAATCTTACAAAAGATACTATTTTTCAACCTCAAAAAACAGGCGCACCGATTCAGGTTTGCGGGCTACTGGAGGCCTCAGGATGTGAGTTTGACAGTTTATGGATTATGGGATTAACGGATCAGTGTTTGCCGCAAAAGGTGCATCTATCGGCTTTTATCCCGCCCCATCTGCAACGTGAACTAGGCATGCCGCATAGTTCCCCAGTACGTGAACTGCAATTTGCTTACCGACTCTTGCAACGGTTACAAAAAAGTGCTGATTCTATCGTATTCAGCTATGCTCAGTTACAGGCCGACACCCCGAATTTACCTTGTTCCCTAATCATCGATTTCCCCCCATTGGAACGGTTACCAACCTCTTTTGAATTAAAAAAATTACCTGAATTAAGGATTGTAGAGGAATCCTTTCATGTTCCTTTATTAGCTGAGGAATCCATTCACGGAGGCACAGCGATTCTCTCCAATCAAGCTAAATGTCCTTTTAAAGCGTTTGCTGAACATAGGCTTCGTGCTAAACCTTCCCTGCAAACAACTGATGGATTGGATAATAAAAAAAGAGGGCAAATCATTCATGCGGTGATGGAACTTTTATGGCAAAAACTGGAAACCCAACACAAATTGCTGCATTCAGCTCCAGATGTCCTGGAACACTACATTGACGAGTCCATCAAAACAGCCCTCGAGCCCCTTAAAAAACAGTCTTGCGGATTACCGGATACAATTCAGGAATTAGAGTACATTCGCTTAAAGCGGCTGGTGCAGACATGTCTTGAATGGGAAAAACAAAGATCACCTTTTACAGTCACAGCTTTGGAGCATTCTTATTCTATCCCTGTGGCAGGCCTTGAATTTCAAGTCCGCGTAGATCGCCTGGATCAAGTCGAAGATAAAAAATGGGTGATTGATTATAAGAGCAGCCTTCCTCCCAGCAAACCCTGGAATGAAGACCGGCCTAAAGAATCCCAGTTGTTGCTTTATGCCCTTTTGGATGAGCAAATTAATACCCTCTTACTCCTGCAATTGAAATCAGGAAAAATTAGCTGCATGGGACTCAGTGAAGAAAAACAAACTGTCAGTGGAATTACCCATTTAAAAAAAGAAGAGGCATGGGCAGATTATCGAGAGATTTGGCAAAAGCAATTGACCGATTTATCTAGGGAATTCCAAGAGGGCTACTGTCCTCCCCAACCCGCTAATGCCTCTATTTGTCAACATTGTGATTTTCAAAATTTATGCCGTTTTCAGGTAGAAGAGTAGTATTTTCCATTAGGAGTTAAAAAATAAGGTTTTTTATTATGTTGAACGTGCATGAATTATGATATAAGACATAAAGTCCATTCAATGATATCAAAAAATTGAATGGCTATAATCCTTAGTTTTCATACGATAATAATATAACAAAGAGATGAATCATGCCTGTTAATCATAGTAAATTTGAACGGCGTTTAAACAAGTGTGACGAAGACTTACAAGCGCTTTGTGATCAGCAAAAACAGGATCAAAAAATCCAACAAAAAATTAATGCAGTAAAAGCTTATTATAACCTCTCCTACACCAAAGCAAGCACAGCAAAAACAGTAGAGGAAATTGTAACCCGCTATGAATCATTCGTAGAACAATTAACTCAGGTAAAAAATGGAACTTTGTCATCCCAAAAAGCAATGGAGGCAATAGGAAGTAATTCTGAATCAAGAAAACTTAAAGTTATATTTCATGATCTTGCCAAGGCCGCTGAAGCAATGTTCTATGCGGCTACAGCATTTTCCTTGTATGCTGGCATTTTCGGTATCGCCCTCCCCGTTCTCATTGTCCAACCTCTGTTGGGTGTGGCAGTAGGAATAACCATTGTTGGCGCAATGCTGGGTGCAGCTTATAAAGCATTGGCATGTCTCACAGAATTCCGCTCTATCAGCCGCCATGATACTGAATATAATAATGAATCGAGTTTAATTAAGTCGTTCAATTTCTTTAAACCAGAACTACAAAGAGATGCAACTCCAGTTGAAGAGGTTAATCTAGAGAGTTCCTGTTGTTTCTAACCCAGATTTTTCCAATAGTGGATCTTTACCCGAGTAGAGAAAATCAGAAGCATGAGGTTGTTCCATGCTTCTGCATCACTTTTCGCTGTGCCTATTGACCTCATTTTTTAAATGTCCCGATCACTCAAGAGTCGAACGTGACAATTGCGAAATTTAAGCAGATGTTTAATAATGACAAAATCACTGGACAAGGGAGTGAACATGTCACTCAAATTAATTAAAACAAGAATTCTCGGCTATGGTTTAATTACATGTTTGCTAAGCAGTTGTTTTCATCCGCCTTATAATAATTTTAAACCCGTACACCCTATGCCCAAAAGAGTGGTTACCGGCGCAGTTGTTGGAACTGCGGTAGGTGCTGCAACCACGGGTCATGTAGCTGGTGCTCTTGCAGGAACAGTAGTCGGCGGCACAGTGGGGGCCATTGTAGGGCTTAATAAAGCCAGCCGACGCAGCATTATCAAAGAATTAAACAAAGAAAATATCGAATACGTACAGTACGGGGATACGATGACTTTAATTGTACCTGTCGATAAATATTTTATGTTTGAAAGCCCTCGTCTTAATGAAGTGTGTTACCCAGGTCTTGAAAATATTGTAAGATTGTTAAAATTTTACCCGCTAAGTCCTGTTTATGTAGCAGGCTTTACCGATAATGTAGGTACGGACCGCCATAAAAAATTGATGTCTCAGGCCCAGGCAGAAACAATGCTTACCTTTCTATGGGCTAATAATATCCCCGCCCAACTGCTCAAGGCAGAAGGATATGGTGATAAGAATGATGTAGGTGATAATAATTTGATTCATGGCAGTGCATTTAATCGACGCATTGAGATCCAATGGTTCAATAGTTATGGTACTAAGACTTGTGCAACTTGTCCTGCTCCAGTACCATCACCAGTTGTTTATGCGACAAAGTAAGGCTAATTAATGCGTTCAAGATTTATTGGGGGAATTCTTTTAATCGTCGGCACTTCCATAGGCGGAGGCATGCTTGCCTTGCCTGTTGCCAATGCGGCTACCGGATTTTGGCAATCATCAATCTTTTTATTTCTTTGTTGGGTATTCATGACTTTAGGGGCATTTTTTATTCTGGAAGCCAACCTTTATTTACCCAGAGGCAAACATATGGTGTCCATGGCCCATGCTACTTTAGGGAATTATGGCTTACTTGCTGCCTGGATAAGTTATCTGTTTTTACTTTATACCTTACTTTCTGCCTATATTTCGGGGGGAGCTGACGTTTTAAATAGCCTGCTCTTTAAAATAGGATTGCATTTGGCAGATTGGCAAGCAAGTTTATTGTTTACGCTTATTTTTGGCCTGGTTGTTTATGGTGGAATTCGCTATGTGGATTATGTGAATCGCGGTCTGATGTTTGGTAAACTCGCAGTTTATTTTTTGTTGGTTCTTCTTATTGCTCCCCACATAGAAATACAACATTTGCATCATGGCAATATACAATATATTGGCGGTGCAATTATGATTTTAATTACTTCTTTTGGATTTGCCATCATTGTCCCCAATTTGAGAGATTATTTTGACGATGACGTGAAGCAGTTGAAAAGGGTAATTTTTATTGGTTCCTTAATTCCCTTATTCTGTTATTTGGCTTGGGATGCGGTGATTATGGGGGCTCTTCCTTCAGAGGGAAGTCAAAACCTTGAAAGCTTAATGCACAATCCGCGTACTACCAGTGCGCTGGCCAGTATGCTCTCGAACAAAGTGCAAAACACAACCATTAGCGCCCTATTTAATTTCTTTACTTCCATTTGCATGCTTACTGCATTTCTTGGTGTTTCTTTGTGCTTGTATAGCTTTCTTGCCGATGGTTTGAAATTACGCGAACGAGGGAGCCATGGGCTAGGGTTATTTTTACTCACTTTCGCCCCTCCGCTGCTCATCGTGACTTATTATCCTGGGGCGTACATCCACGCCTTAGGGTACGCCGGTATTTTTTGTATCATTTTGCTACTACTTTTACCGGCTTTAATGTGTTATTTTGGCAGGAGAAAACATCATTCTGTTTTTATCGTCCCAGGTGGTATTTGGACTCAAATTATTGTAGTCGCAGTTTCAATAGGGCTATTAATACATGAATTCTGGAATTTAGTGTAAATAAAATTGTGTAATCTACATTTTTAATTTTAATTTTTACATTCATTCCGCTACTCCCAGGTTACGAGATAATTGACTGCAAATGAATAACAAATTATCATATTGAATTATTTTTGCGCTATTTTGGATGAAATCTTATGATCAATTCAAAACTAATAGGTGGGATATTACTTATAGTAGGAACTTCAATAGGTGGAGGCATGCTTGCTTTACCTGTTTCTACAGCTGAAGTAGGTTTTAGCAATTCGATTTTCTTCCTGTTTTTTTGCTGGCTGGTGATGACCGCAGGAGCTTTATTAATCCTGGAAGTCAATCTACGCCTTCCGGCAGGCAGTAATATGATTTCGATGGCAAAGTCCACGTTAGGGTTGCCAGGTCAAATTATTGCCTGGATTACGTACTTGTTCTTACTCTACACCCTGCTCTCCGCCTACATTTCTGGCGGTAGCGATGTGTTCAATAGTTTATTGCATAAAATAAATATTGAATTACCCAACAGTGTGACCGCAATTTTATTTACACTTTTATTCAGTTTGATAGTTTATAAAGGAATTCGTTCCGTAGATTACGTGAATCGTGGTCTCATGTTCGGAAAATTAGGCATATACGTTTTACTGGTGGCAATTATTAGTCCCCATACCTCAACATTGGGTTTAACAGATGGTTCCGCACGTGCGTTTACCGGCACGTTAATGATCTTAATCACTTCATTCGGCTATGCAACGATAATACCCAGCTTACGCGATTATTTCGGAGATGATATACGCAGCCTTAGACGTGTTATTTTATTGGGGTCGCTTATTCCTCTTGGTTGTTACATTGTTTGGGATGCAGTTATTATGGGCGTTGTCTCTCGTGAAGGAGAGAATGGATTGCTTGCGCTTATGAATTCAGAGCATGCTACCAGCGGGTTGACTGAAGCGTTAAGCCAATCTGTTCATAATCAGTGGATTAGCGGTTTTTTTGGATTTTTCACTTCCATATGTATGCTCACTGCATTTTTAGGCGTTTCATTAGGGCTATTTGATTTTCTCGCTGACGGATTAAAATTGAAGAAATCCGGTAATCAGGGAAAATATACTTTGGCCTTAACTTTTCTTCCCCCATTGGGAGTCGTCCTGTTGAATCCCGGAATTTATTTGCAAGCCTTAAGCTATGCGGGTATTTGTTGCGTTATTTTATTGCTTTTGTTGCCTTCAGTTATGGCGTGGCGTGGACGTAAAGCATTAGTCACCAATGAAAGCCACCTCGTTCCTGGAGGTAATTCCAGCTTGGCCTTAATTGGTTTTATTGCTATGGGCTTGCTTATTATTGCTATCATCAATTAATTACCTTTGGCTCCTGAGGAATGCAAAGCAGAGCTCAGGAGAATACCGCTTATCCCTTCCTACTCTAACCCCAAACCGTTTTTTTCTTGAAAAGACGTTTTTACAGAAAAAACGTGCACCGCAAAAATGTATTATTTCACTTTTTGCAAAGCAGATTGCACCTTAAGCAAATGTTTTTGTTTAAAATTTAATCTATAATTAATTCAGATGTCTTCATACAAGGAGGGTATTATGTTAACTTGGGCCTTGATATTTTTAATCATTGCACTCATTGCCGCAGCATTTGGATTTGGTGGAATTGCTGCAGCTGCAGCTGGAATTGCAAAGATTTTGTTCTTTTTATTTCTTGTCATCTTTGTCGTACTACTGGTTATGGGGTTACTTGCTCGTCGCCCACCGCCCCCATAAAAATCATTGGAGCCTATTAGGTTAAGTTTCGCCCGGAACCCCTTATTCCGGGCCCCAGATGTACGCTTCTATTTTGAAGTTAATCAAAAAGACGAATTTGCATTTTTTGAGAAGAACTTTGCCAAGCCCTCTTCATGATCTCGGTATTAAAAGAAATCCCAAAATCACCATGTTTATTGACCGCAATCACCCCCATTTCCCCGTTTAATTGCTTATGGCGTTCATGAATTACATAATCACAGGCTTCTTGTAAAGGCATATCAAATTCCACCATCATGGATATGGTGTGTCCCACTACATTCCTGATCAAATATTCACCCTCTCCGGTCCCGGAGACTGCGCAGGAGGTGTTATTGGCATAGCATCCTGCGCCAATCACACAGCTGTCGCCAATTCTTCCGGGAAGACAATTGCTGGTTCCGCCTGTTGAAGTTGCGGCCGCCAGGTTTCCCTGCATATCAAGAGCCACAGCTCCTACAGTCCCTTTTAGTTTCTTCTTCTGAATGTCCTCCAAAGTCTCTAATCGATTGAGAGTTTGGTACATTTCATATTGGTAGGGAGTTATAAAATAAGATTCAGCCTCAATCTCTACTTCGTGTTTTTTTGCTATCTCTAACGCCCCGTATCCCGAAAGAAAAACATGCCTTGTTTTTTCCATTACCAGTCTTGCCAAGTGGACTGGATTTTTTACAGTTCGAACCATAGAAACCGAGCCAGCACGTAAATCCTTGCCGCTCATAATGGAAGCATCCATTTCCACTTCACCTTGACAATTTAACGCAGAACCTCTGCCTGCATTAAATAATGGATTATCTTCAAGAATTGCAACCGTTTCCTCCACTGCATCCAGAGCCGAGCCGCCTTTTTCAAGTATGGAATAGCCCTTCTTAATTGCCTGGGCCATGCCCTCCTCAAACTCCTTTTGATGTTCTTGTAAAAAAGAATAATTCTCACTGGCACCGCCATGTACTGCAATAGCAATTTTATCCATCACCTATTATCCATTTATTTAGTATATTTACTTACAGGAATTGCAGGATTCGCTAAAGTGCGGTCCAATATTGAAAATTGACATCCTTTAACCAGAAGATGCACAATTAAATTTTCAACAAAAACCGCTTCACCTTCCTCTACATCAGTAATATTCG
This sequence comes from Fluoribacter dumoffii NY 23, assembly GCF_000236165.1. NCBI lineage: Bacteria > Pseudomonadati > Pseudomonadota > Gammaproteobacteria > Legionellales > Legionellaceae > Fluoribacter > Fluoribacter dumoffii. The sequence goes on from NZ_CM001373.1 coordinate 2,593,272, forward strand.
TTTGATCGATATTCCTGCCATCGATAATAACTACCATACCGGAGCCATAAACTTCGGCATCAGTTCCATTTCGAATGACCAAAGCAGTATCTTCCCCCAAACCAATACCTAATTGTTCCGGATTCATAATGATGGCATGGGCAAGCCGGCTGAATCGCCCTCTTTTTATAAAATGAGTATCAATGATACACGACAGTACAATCCCTAATCCTGAAGAAGTTAATAAATTACGATACCTTAAGGCCTCCGACAAACCACCCCCCGTTATCATTACTGTACCCATCACCATAGCGCCAGCACTGGTTCCAGCAATAATAAAATCACTATCTTTCATGTATCTATCTTTAATAATATTGACGATAGGGGTACCGCCTAAAATAGTAGATAATCGAAACTGATCTCCTCCCGTTAAAAAAATAGCCCCTGCATTTGCTGCTCTTTTTAAATACTCACTGTCACGCGCTTCACTTCTTTTTTTTATGGGAAGAAATCCTATATTGTTATAACCCATATCATGAAAAACTTTTTGATAAATTTTTTTTACTTCCTCCTGAATCTCTGAGCCTGTTGTAATAATTTCAATTTTTTTATTCGAAGGAGGAAGTATTTCATTTAGAATTTCATAGCGAGTAAATTCCTTTTTTTGCTCTACTATGTCTATCAGATCATTGTCGCCCTTGTCCTCGGCGCCACCGATAATTAATAATTTAGCCTTGGGTGTCATTATAAACCTCATTCACCATCTTGAATTGCTTTTCCTTTTTCTTCAGAAAATTGGTAGTCTCAAATACATCTTCAACTGCGCAGAAGATAAACGTATTTGGTTCTGCTATTTCCATCATATGTTCAATTGCCTCAATCTCATCTGAAATAATATTTAAAGAGGGTTTTAAATGGGAACGAAGAATTCCAGCGACTAAAAGACGGTTAATTTCATGATGGGTTCGCCCTCGTCCATCTTTGTCGTGACGGATAACAATCTCATCAAACATAGAGGCAACGTGGTAGCCCAATTTTTCTATATCTTCATCACGCCGATCACCGACAACTCCTATGATTCCAATTTTTTTAGCGCATTGAAGTGAATCAATATAATTTTTTAGTTCGCAATATGCGCCTTCATTGTGAGCATAGTCGACCATGATTTGACAATGAGGGAATCTAAAAAGATTCATCCTGCCGGGAAGGTTTTCCACGGTAGGATAGAAAACTTGCAGAGCTTCTTTGATTTTTTCCAAAGAGAAATGACTGATTACCCCCGCCAGTACTGCTGCCAATATATTTTGCATCATACCGGTTGCAGTACCTTGAAAACTGAGTGGTATTGATTTTATATCCGCAAGGGTAATGCGTTCTGATCCCCTCTGCACTATAATATTTCCCTGGTCAAGATAGGCAGCCAGCCCGCCTAGGCTACAATGCTTGCGAATGTGTGGGCTATCAAACATGCTAAAGAGGGCAATATTGCAGTGTAAATCATTTCTTAAATCGTAGGTAAAATTATTATCCGCATTTAAAATGGCATATCCTGTATCTTTGGTACTTCGCGCAACAACCGCTTTTACCTCTGCCATTTCTTCTAATGTATGGATATCATTTAACTCCAGATGATCTCCAGTGACATTGGTTATCACACTAATATCACATTCATCAAAACCTAAACCGGAACGCAGAATCCCGCCTCGAGCACACTCTAACACCGCATAATCAACCTCGGGATCATACAAAACAACTTGGGCACTGGCAGGTCCGCTGCAATCACCGCTATAGATTAATTTATTATTTATATAGATACCTTCTGTAGTGGTATAACCTGTATGATGATTTACAAACCGTGCGAGATGGGCGATCAACCTGACAACAGTTGTTTTCCCATTAGTACCCGTAACTGCAACTACCGGAATTCTTGATGTCAAATTCGCTGGATAAAGCATATTTAATATGGGTTCTGCCACATTACGCGCCATACCTTCATTGGGGGACAAATGCATCCTTAACCCAGGTCCTGCATTTACTTCAATAACCGCCCCCGAATTTTCATTAAGCGGACAACCGATATCTTGGGAAATGACATCAATTCCACAAATATCCAAATTCACCAGTCGCGCTACACGCTCCGCAAGAGAGATGTTAAAAGGATGGACTATGTCTGTAACGTCCCTGGCTGTTCCCCCGGAACTTAAATTGGCAGTTTCTTTTAATTTTAAAATATGTCCTACAGGTAATATACTTTCGAGAGTGAGGTTATTCTGTTTTAAAATAGAGAAAGTGGATTCATCAATTTTGATTTTTGTCAGTATATTTTCATGCGACTCGCCTCGATTGGGATCCTCATTCACCTGCTTAATTAATTCATTGATTGTAAGTTTTCCATTACCTGTAATCTGGGGGGGAGTGCGTTCAGCTACAGCAACTACTTTATAATTTATCACTAAGAATCGATAATCATTTCCCGTTATAAAACGCTCTATAATTAATTCATTGGAAATTTTTTTTGCCAGTTCATACCCAAAATATGCTTTATTCAAATCAGTGATATGAGTAGTTACTCCTTTCCCATGGTTGCCATTATGCGGCTTTATAACTAATGGGAAACCCAATTGGGCAATCGCATCTTTAAGAGACTCCTCAGAATTGATAATCATGCCCTCGGGAGTCGGAATAAAATTTGCCCTCAGGATGTGTTTGGTCAACTCTTTATCAGAAGCAATATCAACCCCAATGGAGCTGGTTTTCGAAGACACAGAGGCCCATATCTTTTTTTGATTTCGTCCATATCCAAAGGTAATTAAAGAAGTGTTATTATGGCGTTTCCAGGGAATTTTTCTTCTTTTAGCTTCCTCCACAAGGGCCTGGGTGCTTGGTCCTAAACTTTTTCTTTTAAAAATCTCTTTGAGATGGTTGATTGCTTCCTCTAGGGGATATTTTTTTCCCTCGGCAATGGAGCGTATAAATTCTACCGCTGTTTTTCCTGCATGCAACCCGGCTTCCTCTATTTGATAAGCAAAGATGACATGATAGACGCCATAATCTTTAGTCCCATAAGTTCTGCCAAAACCGCAATCCATTCCGGCAAGATATTGCAACTCCAAAGCAACATGTTCAATCACATGCCCTAACCATGTACCTTCCTCAACCCGTTCTAAGAATCCACCCTCCACTCCCAAGGAACAGCGGTGACTTTTTAAACTAGGTAGCTCCTGAACCAGTCTTTCCTTAAATCCAGCCAAACGATTTGTAGGAAGCTCCTCATATTTTTCTAAATCCAGTTTGATAACGATAAGTTCCTTTCTATAGTTTGACCAATAATTAGGACCATTCAATATCTTGGTTTCTAAAATGTTCATTCGCATTCCTTAGCATAAAATGAATTACCAAAAACTATTTTTTAGCATAGAAAGAATTTTCAAATTCTTCAAATAATTAGAAAATAATTCATTGATGATGGGCGGGAACTAATGGATTTCCTTAATTGTTTTTGGAAAAATAAATTTTGAAAAAAACACCTGCATCCCTTGATTCAAGGAATGCAGGTAAGTGGGTTATTTTTTTACATTACAAGTAATTTGCGTACAATCCCTGCAATGTTTTTGTGCAAAAGTGAATGATTTGGAAGCAGAAGAAGTTTTCTCTGACATTTTCTTGTCTGCATCCTGATCCGCTCTTTTATCACTTGAACTTGCATTGGTAGTACAAATCCAATTGGACTTCATTGAAGTCTTGGTGGTGTTAGAACTTGAGCTTGAACTGCTACTGGAACTATTATCATCAGAAGCAAATGAAGACATAGAGACTAACACCATACTGCTGAATAATACTCCTGCTAAAATTTTCATGCTTCCTTTCCTCCTGTATAAAATCCTGTTATTGTTGTTTTAAATTCAGGCGCTGAAAAATTTGGCCAATGACTTTTGTCGAAACCAGGGGCATTTTTCAAATGCTGTTTTTCAACATTAAGAATAAAACAATCATCTTTGTTATCATACAAAAAAAGATTCCAGGGCACTGCAAAAAATTTATTTCCGAAACCTAGAAAACCACCAAAATCCAATACCAGATAGTTCACTGTTCCAGATGCCTTATCTATTACAACTTCTGCAATCTCGCCCAGATTTTCATTGGCACTATTAATAACCTTGGTGCCTGTAAGTTCGCCGGATTTAACAATTCCTCTGTTTTCCATAATAAGACTCCTTCCAAAGCGATCCTTTAGTGATGCAATTTTTTTTGGAAATCTTGCACGGCTTTTTTGGCTTGCTCTTGAGTGTAGCCATAATGCTTTCTTAATTTTCCGTAGATTTCTTCCTGATTTCCTTCAATTTGTTGCAGGTCATCATCTGTAAGCTTTCCCCAAAATTGCTTCATTTGACCTTTGATTTCCATCCATTTCCCTTGAAAAATATTCTGATTCATTATTTTCTCCCTAAAATATCAGATTGATAGTTTTATTAATGCAAATAAAGACTAGACAATTATTTTGGAAAATGCAAAAAAACAGAACTGAATAGGCAAATAATTAGCAAAATCCTTAGGTAAACCCAAGGGTTACCCTTGGAAATGCTAATGGTTTGCACTAAGGGGCAATCAGGGATTCATATGGGTTTGCATTACAGTAACAGGATGTCCTTTAAACTCATCCTTATCTATAATATTCCATCCCAACGATTGATAATAAGCAGGGATAGTTCGATCAAAAGCAAAAAGATAAAGTATCTCATATCCCATTTTTTTTGCTTGTTCCTTAGTTACCTCGATAAGCCGCCTCCCAAGACCTTGGCTTTGGTACTCGGGTCTTACAGTTAAGGAGCCTAGCCATGGCATTAAATCAGGTCGAATCCCATCATTTTCACGTAAACTGCACATTCCCACCGGCATTTTTCCATCAAATGCAACAAAAGTCATAGGCAATTTATCAGCGTTAGCATGTTCAAGAAAACGTTGCTCAACGACTTTAAGCGGAACATCAGGCAACCAAATGCTACCCAGAACCTCATGCCAAATGCGGGCAAGCTCCGGGATTGCATCAAGATTATTTTGTAAAAGTTCAATTTTTAACATTTTTAAATATCCCTGTTAATATAAACCTGTAGCGCCCGCGGCAATACCCATTTTAATCATTTGCTGCAAAGGGCAAAATTACAATTTTAAAGTTGCATGCTAAAGCATGTAAATAGCAAATTCCCCTCTCCGATACTATTTGGTCATTCCCAGGAAGAGGTGAGTCATTTATTTTCATTATTTTATAAATTATCTGGGGATTAATAGATGCGGTTTTGTTAAAATATTTTCTTTTAAATCAAACAGCTATTAAAAATAAGAATTTGTAAATTATGAAAAAATGGTTAAACAGTAATTTTATTCCTCGCGCACGCTTAAATCATTATCAATTAGCAGGATGGAAACCTGCCCGTGTTGCCGAGTCTGGGCTAGGTTGTAAGCTCCAAGCCGACGTAATGATTCCCATGCCAGATGGGGTCCATCTTTCTGCAGATGTGTACACGCCTGCAAAAGCGGGTAAATATCCAGTTATCCTCCAGTTTTCTGCTTACAACCGTGATTTACATACAACAGGGCTGCCTTCTGGAAATAATGAAATTGGCTCCCCTCCTGTTATTACTGATAGGGGCTATGTGCAGGTAGTAGTTACTGCGAGATCGATTGGTCGCTCTGAAGGCGATTTTCAACCTTGGCAAAATGAGCAAGAAACCCAGGATCATTACCATTGTATTGAATGGGCAGCACAGCAACCCTGGTCAAATGGCGATGTCTGTTTGTTTGGCACTTCTTACTACGGAATGAATCAGGCCAGTGTTGCTTCACTTAACCCGCCTTCTTTACGGGCCTTTTTTGCAAATGAAATTTGTACTGATTTTTACCGTCATGTTTTCCATTATGGTGGAGTATTTAATGCCGGTTTTATGAATCTATGGGTAGGGGCTAACTTTAACTCACCTACAGTACATCGCTATGTAGCGCCATGGAAAAGGGCCTTAATCAGCTATTTCATCAGTTATCCCTGGTTCTGGAAAAGGTTTATTAAACCCAATTTAACTAAAATTGTGCAGGAATTTAAAAAGAATCATCCCATACCCGAGGTGCTGCAATGGTACATTCACCTAATGATAGATAGCAATTCAAGAGAAGAGACTAAAATAACCCAGGGACCATTTAAAAGATTAAACAAGATTGATATTCCTTTTGTCGTTGCACAAAACTTAGGCAACATTGAATTGCATCAATTTGGTTGCTATGACCTTTTCGAACACTCCAGTACTCCGGCTAATAAAAAATGGATGATTCTTGGTCCGGCTGAATATGAGTTGCCTGTCTATTCCTGGCAATTGGAGGCTCTTGCCTTTTTTGATCATATACTCAAAGGAGTGGACAATGGTTATGCCAATTTGCCTCCGGTACGGTATTGGGTTGAAGGGAAAAATCAGTATGAGTCTGCCACAAGCTTCCCCAGCCCGGAAACCCAGGTACGCAAGTTTTATCTCGAAAAATCCCAGGAAGCGGAGGTGCGGGGATTACAACAACAAATCCCCGCAGAAGCTGAGGATTGCTGGATTTCTATTCCCCCAGGTAGTGAAGTCTTGCCTGGTATAGAACAATTTGAAAAGCAAAAACTGGCTTATGAATTACTTTTCGAACAAGAAACAACTATTGCAGGCCCTATTACCGTACAGCTTAAATTCAGTTGTAATGAGATTGATTCCTATGTAATCGCCCGGTTAGGGAAAATGGACCATGACGGAAAATATCATCCTTTATCCATGGGTCACCTTCGACCAGCTACCCGCACCGTGGATGAAGACAGTGGTTCGCGCTGTGAAGTGGCAATTAATACATCCATTGTGACCCCTCTTCAACGTAATATTCCTGTTTTATTGCGCTTTAGCATGACCCCAGTGGCTACCCTTTTAAAAAAGGGGGAACGATTACTTTTAGAATTTGCCAGCCGTAGCGATCAATTGTTTGTCAGTATGAAAGAGGGATTTCTGGTTCCGGATACAGTTGTTCCTCCTTATTTTTGCCGCAACAAAATTCATTGTGGCGCAGATTCATTTATAGAACTTCCCTGCGAGCAGAAAGCGCAATTGAGTTAGCCAATAACTCCCCGAGGATTTTTTGTAAAATCCCTCGGGTTTTCCTCTAATCCTCGATAGTCATCTATACTAAACAATAGTTTTGTAACCCTCATAAGGAAGAATAATGAACGCTCATTCCGGTAGTGGACGCGGTGATTATCATGTCCTGTATCAAGGACAATCTGTAGATGACCTCATTATGGAATATATGGAAGAAAATAACATTCCGGGAATTTCCCTGGCTATTGTCCAAGCTCCCTATATTACCCGGGTAACAGGTTATGGATTGGCTGATACAGAAAAAAAACTTCTGGTTTCGACACGCACACTCTTTTATGTCGGTCAATTAACCCATGCATATACTGCAGTAGCGATAATGCAGTTAAAAGAAGAAGGGAAATTGCAATTAGATAGCCCCGTTTCAGATTATTTATCTTCTCTTCCGCAATCATGGCAAAACATTAGTATCCGTCAATTATTAACCCATAGTTCCGGGCTCCCTGATTATACTAAAAACGCCAACTTTTCCTTTTATAAAGAGTATCAACCAGAAGATTTGTTGCATTTACTGCACAATGAGAAATTGCATTTCCCCCCAGGCAGCAAAATGCTACCCAGTGCCACCAACTACTATCTGTTAGGGCTTATCATTGAAAAAGCAAGCGGCATGAATTACGAAGAACATGTAATAAAAAATCAAATTACCCGGGTGGGTTTACAACGGACGTTTTTTGTCAAAAATAGTTCTTCAATTGATAATGAAGTCAATAATGGCACCCTTCCCCATACACATAGCAAGTTTTTACTCCAGCCCTCCTATATAAATCCAGTGGAAGTTGCTTTAGGGTATGACAATGGAAATAAAACTGTTCCGGCAATTACCTGGACAAGTACTTTTTCTCACTGTGGAATCATTGCTTCTGCCGAAGACATTAGCCAATGGGATATTAGCCTTGCAGGATCTGTTTTAATCAAAGAAAAAGAAAATAGGGATTTTCTATATCGCTGTATTACTCTGGATAATAATACTTCAATTCCTGGAAATGCAGGGTGGCTATTTCCCGGACATCCAGGATTAATGGAAATTAAGGGAAATACCCCAGGTTTCTCCGCATTTTTAAGTCGTTTTACCGCACCCGACGAACTTTTATGTGTCACCCTCTTGGCCAATAAAGAAAATTTAACGGATTTGGATATCCTGGGACGAAAAATTGCTGCAGCCTTTGACAAGAAACTCGGCGCTCCTGAAGGATCTGGATCGCAAACACTGCAAAGTCCTTACCCTGTCTCACAAACAATGGAACGGATAATTGATATAATTACCCAGCAAGGCGGGAAAATCTTTGCTCACATCAATCACAGCAGCGAAGCTCAAAAAGTGAATCAAACCTTACTTCCGACAGAAGTGCTTATCATCGGCAACCCCGCTAAAGGAACTCCTTTGATGCAAGAAAATGCAGCAATTGCGCTGGACTTACCCTTGCGCATAATGGCTACAGAAGATACCCAGGGTCAGGTATGGTTAAGCTTCACCGATCCAATTCTGTTAGGGAAGAAATATCATTTACACAATGAGGAGTTAAAACAAATCGCTACTGCATTGCGTATGTTGTGTGAGAAGGCTGTATCTGCCCAAAGTATAATTTAAGTTTATATACTATCTTAATCCGGGTGATGCCACTGCACACCGGTTTGCAGTATTTTAGCAAACCGGTATGCGCCTTCTTTGAAATACAGTCCTAAAGTGCAATTATGGGTCAAGTTTTTTCTTCTATTTCAAAATGTTGAATTAAGGAAGTACTTTCTGGTGACAAGGTAAAACTCACTTTCAGGGTTGCTTTTTCGCCTTCAAGGAGAAAATATCCACGTAATTGATTTTCGGGAATAATTCTGCTAATTCGACGAATTCTCCCTGCCTTAGCAAATAATTTTTGGGTTTTCTTTTGTAACGATTCCACTGGTGAGTCCAGGAAGAAGTTCCCTGCAAATAATCCACTTTTTTTTGCATCGCTCCACTCAGGTAATAATTTTACCAGTGCTTTTTGTCTGTCCTTTAATATTTGTGAAGGGGGTAACTCTCTGGGCTTGAGTCGTGCCTCTTTAATGAGCTTATTTATTACGCGCACGTTGGTTGCTTCTGCCGCAGCATAGGTTACATTGGTTAATAAGACAACACCAAGACCGTATTCAGGTACAATAAACCAGTTACTTCCAAAGCCAGGTAATCCCCCCGTATGCCCTACCGCGATGGTATTATTACAATCTTGCGACCACCTTAACCCAAATCCGTATGCATTTATTGAGGGACAAACCCTGCCATATACGCGGTTTTTGGGGTTGAGGGCATAGATTCGCCACGGTTGATGCATTTCACGGATAGAGCTTCTTTTGATTGGCCCAGTTTCTGGATCATCTCGTGCCGGCCAGGCAGATTGATGCAATCCCACATAATGGCCAAACGATTCAATGGAGGCAATCATCCCCCCCATAGAAGCATAACTTCCATCGTGCAGAAGGGGTTCTTCCTGCCAATGATCATTCACCCATTGATAACCATGCGCTAATTGATTGGGGCGAAGCTGTGCAAATTCCCAGGCTGCTTGCTCCATGCCCAGGGGCTTCCATATATTGGCCGCAATATAATCCTGATAGGAAATCCCTGCTACATTTTTAACTATCAGTCCTAAAAGGGCATATCCCAGGTTGCTGTATTCAAATGACGTCCCTGAAACATGCGATAACGCTATTCCCTGTCTTACCAAAGCGACGAGCTCCTCATCCGTCTTACTCAGGTTTCTATCTCCCCAGGGATTATCTTCCGGGAACCCGGCAGAATGAGTTAATAAATCGCGGACAGTAATCTCTGCTGCGTCTTGGGTTAATTTTAGATTTTTTAGCTCAGGGATATAAAAAGAGGCAGGGTCATCCAATCTTAGCCGCCCTTCATCCCGAAGTTTTAAAATTGCCATAGCAGTGAAACTCTTGGTCATGGAGGCGATGCGGAACATGGATTGAGGCGTAACAGGAATTTTCTTTGCAATATCCGTATACCCCCCGTTCCCTGTATGTACTAACCGACCATCCAGAAAAATCCCGTATGCATACCCAGGTACATGATTTTTTTCGGCATATTTCTTGTACATTTTATCAATAACGGGAAATAACGGCTGCATTTTTGCAAGCCGTTTATTTTCAGTAAAAACGGGCGGAAGATAGGATGAGTGATTTGCAGTTGCCACCACCGGAAACAGGGCAGCAAAAATAAGCATTTTTTGGGGGATAAACCGATACATAATAAAATCAAACCAATCCAAAAAAGGGAAGTATATACTATTTAATTGACTGAATCAGACATAAAATGAAGAATAAAAAGAACTGGAAATTGCCCCAATTTAAAACTGGAATAATCGAATGAATTTCTCAACATTGCTAAGGATGATGCGGTTTTGGCCTCCTTTTTGGGGGGCCGGAATTAGCGTAAAGAGCTTTAAGCGGGATGGAACCCAAATTATTGTGCAAATGAAAATGCGCTTTTGGAATAAAAACTACGTGGGAACACATTATGGAGGGTCCATGTATTCGATGACGGATCCTTTTTACATGTTAATGCTTATGAATTTACTGGGAAAAGGCTACATTGTTTGGGATAAATCGGCCTCGATTCGCTATAAAATACCGGCTAAAGGAACTATTTATGCACGCTTTGAGTTATCTCACGAACAGGTTGAAAAAATCCGACTTGAAGTGAATGAAGCCAAAAAAATTGAATCGGAGTTTTTAATTCCTATAACTGATGAAGAAGGGAAAGTGGTCGCTGAAGTAAAAAAAATTCTGACCATCATCAAAAAATAATTATTGGGATAATTATCACCATTAGCTTCCAAAGGTAAAAGTGTATATTTTAAGACCGGGCTCATTTGTAATAATTTGTAAATTGCCGCTGGTGAATTTATTTTGTGAAACTAATTCATATAGGGAATATTTATCGATTAGAAGGCTCTTTGCCTGAATTTTTTTACCGGATTGTTCGTCAGTTAAAATCACCTGGACTTTGATGGGTTTTGTGGCGCTGTTCCCCATCACCGCATAGACCTTGCGGGCATTAAAATGTATTTTTATAGCCGCATTGGCCTCCTCCGACATGACATGCTCGGCAGTGACTTGCCATAATCCGTCCAGGCCCCATTCGTTTATGGATAATTCGCTAGGAAAATGATATTGCGTGGTCCTGTCTTTAGTAAATTTGGGACTGTAATAGGGATCTGCCTTCGTATAGCCTAAATAAGTTTCCGGGGTTTGGGTTAGGTTAAATGAAGTGCCTTTTAAAGATCTTAAAGTAGCCAGATCCTTAACTCCCAATAAAAAACGAATATTATTCTCCATAACATCATATTCTCCCTCGCCAAAATGTTTATAGACTACATATCCCTTTTTATTAATTAGAAAATGGGCAGGCCAGAAATGATTATGATAATTTCTCCAGGTTACAAATTGGTTATCAAGCGCTACAGGATATAAAATTCCATACTGCTTTACTGCTGCTCTAACATGTTCCAGATTTTTTTCAAAGTCAAATTCCGGAGTGTGAATACCAATTATCACCAAGCCTTTTTCATGGTAACGAGAGTACCAATCTTTAATGTAGGGCAGCGTGCGCAAACAGTTAATGCACGAATAGGTCCAGAAATCGATTAAAATAACTTTCCCATGCAAATCAGATAAATCTAATGGAGGTGAATTAATCCAGGCATCTATACCTTGTACAGGGGGTGCTGGATAGGAAAACCATAAGCCATTAATCAGGGAATTGGAAGTTTTAATGCCTGTTTGAGGAGAAACTGAAGACGAAACGACATCTCCTTCAAAATAGACCATATAGACAACACTTGCGATTATCACTCCCCCTAAAAATTTACGGAAAAGAAGGGCACGCCGTTTAAAGAACGTGAATGTGTTCATCAGATTCTTGCCATATAGGGAAATAATGAACATAGGAATTGCAGCCCCCAGGGCAAAGGCACTCAAAGTAAGGAAACTGATAATCGTTGTTTTCTGCAAGGCCGTTTGTACGATAACCGCAGCCAATATCGGTCCGGCACAAGGAGTCCAAACAATGGCAATAACTCCCCCAAAAAAGAGCCCATTCCAAAACCCTCCTTTAGATTGATCGGCGGAAGAAAAAAAGTTGCCTATGCGTGCAAATCCCTGAGTTATTTTGGCAAAGCGTTCAGTTAAATAATTCGAGAGCATAATGAACCCTAAAAGGAGCAAAATGCCGTACCCAATATTCCGAACCCAATTAAAATCAATATCAAGGTAATGCACCAATTGATGAGAAAAAAATACCAGGAAAGAAAAAAATAAAGTAAAACCAATGATAATTCCGAGGGGTCTTTTTTTGGATCCCGTGAGTGAACCCGCCAAAAAAATAGGCAGGATAGGTAAAATGCAAGGGGAAATAATAAGCCCGAATCCTTCAATAAACCCCAAGAGAATATTAAGAAAATTTGCTTCCATTTTTATTCCGGGAGTAACGGTAAAATGCAAATGAGGGGTAATGTATTGAGGCAGACAGGAGTTTGTTGACGTACAAACTTCTTGCCGTCTTACAAGCGCACATGAGCACCACTTTCTTGGAGACGTTTCGCAACAACCAATTGAATATTATCGCGCGCGCGCGGTGGAAAATATTGATAAACGGCTAAAAAATCCCGAGCATTAATCGTAAGGAACTGACAAGCAGTTATAGTACTGATGCGCGCCGTTCTGCGTATATTACGGAGAATGGCAATTTCCCCAAACACATCACCCGCCCCCAAAGTATTAACGCGTTTCCAACCCATGGATTGGGTTTTTACAGAAACTTGCACGCTCCCGCGAATGATAATATAAAGCTTGTCCCCTACTTCACCTTGCTCTATAACAATCTCTTCAGGTCTATAGTTTGCAATCACACATTTATCAGCAAGCATTTTTTGTTCAATAAGACCTATCCCTGTAAAAATAGTTGCGCGAGAAAGTATCGGAATTATTTCTGATTGAGATAGATGGTTACTCGGTTCCATATCACTTTCTCCTTATAGATAATAAAAACTCTCTAATTAGAGTATAGATTGATTTTTATAAAAATTGGGCGCAACTTACGACCGTGAGACAGTAAAAAAGTAGAGAACCTAATCAAGTTTTAGGAATCTTCTTAGTTTACCTGATTCAGGATAATCAAACTGCGTTACTTCAAATAAATTTACTTGCGGCTGTGTCAAACCAAGTTGAATTAATCGGCTAGCGATTGTTTTTTGCAATTGTATTTTATCCACAGAACCCGTAGCTAAAATCTTAATGTCTGCACCATTTTTTGTTTGGATAACCTGATATTCTCGAATATTTTTTTCGAGCAGGATAGGGGTTACAAAAACCAGGTGATGAACAAAAATGTTATCGGGGTAAAGGAAATCAAATTCCGGCCTGCCTTGTGGTTCTACGATAAGTTGATGCTGTATTCCGCATTCGCACGTCTTATCCAAAAACACTAATTGGTCGGAAAGCTCATAGCGAATCAAAGGTAAGGTATAATTATATAAATTAGTTAAATAAATCTTTTGAGGCACTACTGTTTTCTCAACACGGTGACCCTTCTCATCAACTGGCTCAACAATGCATAAGTCATCATTTAAATGCATCTCCTCGGAATTAGCCTGGCAGTTTACCCCCCATAATCCCTCAGATGATCCCAGAGTATTAAAAAGGTTAACTTCAGGCCAAATGCTGGTAATTAACTCGCGTATGGGTTTGTATAAAGGCTCTCCGGAAACGCCAATAATTTTGGGTTGCGCTTTCAATCGTCCTTCAACAGCTTCTTGGCATAATTTATAAATGGTTGTTGGTGTTCCTAATAAGATGTCAGGTCGAATCTGGTTAAGACCATCCACAATTTGCCTGATTGGCAGGGTTACAGGCAAATAAAACTTTTCTATGTTACTAAAGAAAAATGTTTTTGAAATGGAATACATTGCATAAATTGTGTTGGTAATAACCACCTGGGCGACTTTTAGTTTTTGGCAGGGATCGATTAACCGCTGGGAACGATTATGGTTATATAAAGGATAACGAGCGGTAGATAAATAGAAATAATTCCATTCATCCCAATCATAAACATACACTCCTCTATTACCACTTGAGCCGCTGCTTGCCAGCACATGATAACGATTATTCAAATACAGGGTATCCTTATCGCAACGCATTTTTGCGATATGCTTTTCAGCATGGGCCAGGGAAAGTTTTCTATCGGTTACAATTTCATTCCAGTTTTCCATTAAAATATTTTTATTCATAACCGGAATTTCACTTAATCTTTCTTCACGGAAATTCTCTACATCAATATGAGCCAAAGATTTTTGGTACCAGGGTGAGTAGGATTTTGCATAAATTAATATTTTTCTAAGCCGCTCATTGCGAATGTGTTGCAGCCTTTGCTTGGAACAAAATAATTCATTTCTAAACTCAGGATAACTTGCAAGTAAGTCTTGAGTTTGTTTCAGCGTCAGCGCCCTGGTCTTTGAGGACCGATCGGGAAAATTTTTAATTTTAGCGAGAGCCCGACTGTAATAATTTGATAATTCAAATAATGTCATGCCAACCTCTTTAATTCATTTCCTCAAACCAGCTCTGAATGCACTCAATATTTCGTCAGAGTTTTCTCTTGCGCGTTAATCCTTTTTTTAATTCTTCGATGAAGTCATCAAAATGATTCCATTTTATATTTGGATGTATATAAAATAAGGGTTGTCCTTTCATCCTTGGCTCCTGCCCTGTTTTTTCCACTATTACAGGAACTGCATCGCAACTTTCCAGCGATAAAACAGGAAGGGTATACAATTTTATTTTATTATTTTTTGTGCGCATAAAAACGCCCACGCCATGCCACGGCTGCACAGGGTCTCCAAAAGCCGTAGTTGTTAAAACAGCCAATTGACCTGGTTTAGCATGGATTGTCCAGCGGATGTAATCAGGATAGCAGAGACTGAGAGGCTCCTTTGGCAAATCACGATCACTGCGAATTTCCGCCATATAATTAATGGTTGCATGCCATGCCTGCGACAACATGGATTGCCGTAAATATTCAAGCAGTTTATTTCTGGAGGGGGAATTGCGTGGTTGAGGATTACCGATAAATGCTTCAATTGTAACATAATCATCCTGGGTCAACTTGGCATAGGGTTGAAACAGATGCCGGGTAAGCACGCTATACAACTCGCTATAGTCCTCCTGGTGCACTTCACTATAGAGCGACAGTTTTTCATATCTTACTGTATAAATTAATGACTTGAATAAAGGAATGAATCTTCCTTCAGGATTAGTAATTTCCGGGTCAGGATCACACTCGATTGCCTTGTTAATCGTTTGCTCCATGTTATAGGGGTCCAACAGAGGTAGCATTAAGTGTTTATAAAAATTTCCTACCTGCTCTCGGATAACTGTTTTTTCCTCTTGCGTTTTTTGAGGGAGATTATTTTTTATAATATGCTGATAATCACTGATTTCTACATAATTTGAAAAACCTAACTTGCTTATCCACCAGCGTAAATGATTCTGATATTGTTTAATGGTTGTGTATTTTTCATTCAAAAATTGGTTAAACCGATTACCATCACAAATCACAGTAAAGGAGGCCATCTTGTTGCTGAGACCTGCAATTGTACTGCTGTAAATCAAATCAATTGTTTTAGCGATCTCAACTAATGCAAGTAAAAAATTTATTTCCGATAAATCAGGTAAATTGCCTCGGGTTTTAAGAGGGGATGATACTTTATACGGTAAGGCAGGGATAACCATTTTTATCGGTTTGTGCTCAGCAATTAATTTTCTTATTTTTTCAGCTAAAATCCGCCGGGAAGTATTTGATTTCGAGCCTTTTAAAAATTGCCGATCAAACATGACTTCCGTAATTACTTCAGAAAGACTGATTTTTTGTGCTGAATTTAACCCATATTCTTTAAAGTTTTTCCTGGCCCTGATTTTTGCCGCAGAGGCTCGTTCGAGAATAAACGTGTCTGATGCCGATAAAAGGGTGGGAATTAGGCGTTCAATAATTATTTCTGCATTGACTAATAAAGCTTTTTTTGAAAATTCTTCAGAACTATAAAGCTGATGTTTTGAGCGCTGATTTATATTATGCATAAAATGAGCACTAATAACAGCCTCGCGTTGTCGATTCAAACCGACTTGATATATACCTTGTGACTCATATTCCCGAGCTTCAGTTTTCATAGAATGTTTTCATTCCCATACAACAAATGTCGTTCCCCAGCTGCTTTATTTCCTGGATATCGCGACACCCTGTTAACATCATCGTTGTTTCCAACTCTTCTCTTAGTAAAGCCAACATGGATTGCACCCCCTCCCTTCCGTTAACGGCTAATGCCCAAAGGATAGAGCGGCCTGCTAACACAGCATCCGCTCCCAGGGCAAGAGCTTTAAACATATCCGTGCCCCGCTCAATGCCCCCATCAAGAAGAATCATGGTACGCCCGGCAACTGTTCTAACCACATCAGATAAAGCTGTAATCGTAGACATAGCGGTATCTAGTTGGCGGCCACCATGATTGGAAACAACAATTCCGGCAACGTTAAGGCTGCATGCTTTTTCTGCATCAAGAGGATTAAGTATTCCTTTTAAAATTATAGGTAAAGCCGTCAAAGATTGTACCCACTCAATGTCTTTCCAGGTTAGAGATGGATCAAACTCATGAGCAGTAAACTGATGCAGCACTTCACTGTTAGCGGTGCTGGTAAAATTCCCAGTGGAAAGCTCTGGGGGAAGAACAAATGGATTACGGATATTTCTATCCCGTTTACCTGTTATCGGTACCCCCACTGTGATTAAAATTGCTTTATATCCCGATTTTTCTGCACGATGGATCAAACTTGCAGTCAATTCTCTGTTTTTAAAGATGTAGACCTGCAGCCAGAGGTTCTCATTTGAGGAAAAATGAGCAATGTCTTCAAGCGACCTGTTTGACATGGAGCTCACAACCATAGGGATTCCGCAAAATCCAGCTGCTTTTGCAGTACTTACCTCGCCTTCTTCGTCTAAAAGCTGGTGGAAAGCTGTCGGGGCAATAAGCAGCGGAAAAGTTTGTTCCAAACCCAACAGACAAGTCGCAGTTACAATGCAAGAGACATCTTTTAGGCACAAAGGTCTGAGGCTGATATTATCAAAAGCATCCCTGTTATTCCTTTTGGTAATCTCATCACCTGCGCCAGCATCAATAAAATCAAAAATTTTTTTGGAAAGCTTTCTTTTTGCTAACAATCGGTAATCAGAAACAGTTGCTGGGATTCTCATTATTTAGTCTCGTTCCAGTTTACTTATGGCCATTGTTTTGCGAAGTTTTCTATTTCTTGAGCAAAGTAAATGGTTTATGTTAAGTATAGAACTGGTCGATTTTTTTACCTAATTGCTGCAGACAGGGGAATATTCTCGAAGAGGTTTACAAAATAATTGGCCTAAAAATAATAAAAGGCCAATCAAATCGGCTACCCCACCGGGGCTGATTCCTGCTTTTGAAAAAAGGCGATGTAATTCCGTCGCCTTCTGATGGCGGGTGAATAAGCAATCAATTACAGCAAGCTCTCTCACTTTCGCTTGTGCATAATCCAATCCCAATTTTCCCTTTTTATAAAGGATATTCGTATCATCCATGGTCTGTAAAAGTCCAATATAGGCAAACAAGCAGGCAAAATCCAGGGATTGGGTGTTTAGAAAAATGTCGATGAAATCAGGAAGAAGCTGGAAAATCGGCGCATAGCCTTGTATTGCCATTTGCTTGGCATCAATGACTTTATATTGTCGACGCACGATCGCCCCGTGACTGTCAGGGTTTCCTGCATGGAGCTGCAAATGTTTAGGCCAATCCCTTAATAACTGCTGATGTACATCAGCAGGAGTAAAGCGCGTCTTGGCCTGAGCCAGGCGAATTACGGAAACACAAACAATACCCAAAGCAAAAATAGCACCCCGATGAGTATTCACACCCCCGGTTTTTTCCAGCATCCCCTGCTCCGCTTCAATAGCGATTTGTTTTAAATCCTCAAAACAATGGGTGTGACGTCCTTTTTTGGTAATATGATAAAAATAATGACGTAAGGTAAACAGGCTTCGATAAAACGTTTCGCCATCCATATCCACATGCGCACCCGCATCGATAAAACTGACCAGACCCGGTTTGGGATACGCTTTCACTTCTAAGTAAAGTGCTCGGACCGCCATTTTGGCAAGTGATCTTTCACAGCAAGGGGTAGTGTTCATAAAGTTCAGCTTTTGCTAGTAATTCAACTTTCTCTTTGCTTTTACACAGCACTTTTTCTGCAGCTACATCAAGTAGTTCCTTGATTGGGATATCACCAAAAAGAGAAAAACGTACCTCTCCATCAATCGGACGGTTAAACTTGTGGGTTAACTCATCAATTGTATTATGCAAATCAACCCAGGACTGCCCTTGATAATGAATCAGTAGATCCAGATCAGAATCGGGGGTAACAAAAGAGCATCCCGATAAAAAGTGAAATAAAAAAGAGCCGTAAACCGCGATATTCGCAACGGGGGGCATAAAACTTTTTAAGTCATTTATTCCATAGTGACAGGAAAAAAAATCCTGCATCCTATGCAGTTGAGGAGGTGGGGTTTGTTTCTGGACAAATAATGGGTCAACCTGTAAACCGACTCGTTGTTTTTTATTCTGGAGCAAAAGGGTCAACCCCAGATTCAATTTTTTCTGTAGGGGGATTTGGGTGGCGTAAATACAAGGCAACCCTTTGTTAAGCCAATAGAGCACTTCATTCTTAATTAATCTCTGATCTGCATGACAGGAGTTGATGGTAATCTCCGCATCGGGGTTGAGATAAATTAAATGGTGTCGTTGCGGATTCATAAATAGTTGGTTACTTTATTAATAATCGAATAAGCAAGTTTTCTGCCCCCCCGCTCACTCCCCAGCAAGGCACGATCGTCTTTAGGATTTTGTTTCTGGATGGCTACATTAATTTTATCCGCAAGTTCAGAGGGGTTCACAATCTCATGTAACCCTCCAAGTTCATAAAAATTTTGCACGCCCGGTGCAAAAACGGAAAATGTTTTACTCAACTCTTGAAGTGTACTTAATTCTATTTTGGTGACTTTGGCAATACCCTCCAGCCACATCACCGCCAAAGCTGCATCCGGTAAAGCCAAAATGGTATCTGCAGTTAAACCATAAGCGATAAAAGCGCCACCTAACGCTTTGTTACACACTAGGGATATT
Source organism: Fluoribacter dumoffii NY 23 (assembly GCF_000236165.1). Taxonomy (NCBI): domain Bacteria; kingdom Pseudomonadati; phylum Pseudomonadota; class Gammaproteobacteria; order Legionellales; family Legionellaceae; genus Fluoribacter; species Fluoribacter dumoffii. The sequence goes on from NZ_CM001373.1 coordinate 2,612,659, forward strand.
AAAATATTCCCTTGTTGGCGAAGACATTCCAAACACTCCAGCAAATGTCCAAAATATTGTTGCATCCCCAACCATTCATCCCGCATTGTTAACTCTTGACCCGCTACATCAACTAAAAGCAAAACAGGATCAGTAGATTGGCTTTCAAGAATATCTATTACATGCTGTGCCATAATCAAAGCCTGCTCTGCACCAAGAAATATTGACTCCTTAACCCCAAGAATATGAAGCCTTTGCTCCTTGAGAGTCGCCTGGCCATAAATAACCGATTGATTTTCTGTTAGCTTCACTTCTTGAGAAAATATCTGTTTGAGAAGGTCCTTTATTTCTACCATTTCTTATTCCTGTCATGTATTCAGCCTGAATGCCTGGCTTTGCCCTAAATTACGATTTTATATTTTTTACCGCCTGTAAAAATGATTTTTCGTCCATATCAAAAAGAGTTACAGCATAGTCAGGGGCAATATGATTAAGGTAAGCCCCCTCTTCCTGAAAACCTTTTGTCTCTTCAAACCGTTTTTTTAACAAAGCATGTTTTTGCTTCATGGAGTGAAGTTCGAGAGGCACTCTCTTATCAAGAGCAGCAATTAATCGCTCGCGTATTTCTGCAACATCTGAACTGACATAACTTTGAACAACATCCTGTAAATAACGGGTTTTTCCTCCATATACACGCCAAACCAAAGCCCTATCCTTTGAATCGAATGCTTTGACTCCTGCAACAGCTTGAATTACTTCAGGGCCGGATACCCCTATACGCCCTATTTCATTAATTATAAGGTAATCCAAACAAGCAGAAATAATACCCATACCCCCAAAAGCACCATTTTTGCCACAAATTATACCTATAGTGGTGATTCCTGCTTGCCTTGCCTCAAAGACAGCGCGAATCGTTTCTGAAATGGCAATTTCTCCAGCATTTGCCTCATGTAAACGGACTCCGCCGCTGTCAATGAGGAGAATCACTGCCTTGGCTTGAGTTTTAACTGCAGCTTTGAACAAGCCGGTAAGCTTTGCTCCATGGATCTCGCCTACAGCCCCCCCCATAAAATCCTTTTGTTGGGAAGCAATGAGCACTTTGTTTTTGTGCAGCAATCCAGAACCAATGATAATGCCGTCGTCAGCTTCACCGGGCAAATTTAAGGCGGCCAAATAGGGACTATATAACTTTTCATCAGCAAGCCACTCAGTGAAGGAGTCTTTATCGAGAAGTATTTGGATTCGTTCACGTCCATCAAGCTCTGCATAATTGTTGCCCATGGAATAATGACCTTTAAATTCCTCCAAGGCTTGGGCTAAGCGTAATAAAACCACTGCCGGGGTCGCTCCATTATCATTAAGGGTAAAGTTCAAACCCACCGGTTGGTTTTGCGTCATAAAATCCCCGATCACCATTTTCCAAACCGGTTTATAATGTTCCACCGCCGTCTGGATTGTAAAAACAGTCTCGCAACTCGCATTAGCCTCAATGATGACTTCCAAGTTACCTGAGCCAACCACCCCACATACTGTTTTTTTACCTTCAAGAGGTTTGCCAGAAAGCGAAAAACGAAATTCCATGTATTCCATATTTTTGCCCTACCAATTTCTAAATTTTACTGGGGGTTCATATAAACCCTGTGAGCAATCAACAAGGTCCCGAATAGACTTAGCTGCCAATAAATCGCGGGTTGCGTCAGAAACTTTGATTCCCAAATCTTCAGGACGTTTTATCACTCCACGCTGACGCAACTCCTCCACTTTCATCCGATCACGGGCAATGCCTACCTCAGTATATCCTGCGATGCCGCGGATGGCTTGTTCACGTTCCTCAAGATTGCGGCACAAGAGGAGATTGGCAATGCCTTCTTCGGTTACTATATGGCTCACATCATCCCCATAAATCATTACGGCAGGTAAGTCAGCATTCATCGATTTTTGCAAGGCCCAGGCATCCAGATGTTCTACAAATGTAGGTTGTGCCGAACTCTGGAATGTTTCTACCATTTGAATTACCAATTTTCTGCCCCGCGGCATTTTAGTTGCCAATGCCTGACTGCGCTCTTGTCCGGCTTTCAACCAGGCATAAGAAGAATGCCGTCGACCAGGAGCATCACAGCCCATATTAGGCGCACCACCAAAACCTGCAATACGCCCCGCAACTGCTGTTGAGCTGTTTCCTTCAAGATCCATCTGCAAGGTAGCACCGATAAATGCATCACACGCATAATGTCCAGCCAACTGGCCTAACATCCGGTTGGAACGTAATTCTCCTTCTTTGCCTGTAAAAAAAATATCAGGGCGTGCGGCTGCGTAACGATTCATTCCCACCTCGCCCCCGAAAGGATAAATTGTCTTGACAAATCCAGCCTCAATGGCAGGGATTAAGGTAGGCAATGGATTTACTATCCAATGTTGCGCTATTTTTCCCTTTAATCCCAATGATTCCCCATAGGTAGGTAAAAGCAACTCGATGGCGCAGGTATTAAATCCTACCCCATGATTTAAGATATTCACTTGATAAGGGGCATATATCCCTTTAATGACCATCATTGCCATCAATATTTTAATTTCATCTATTTGTGCTGGATCCCGGGTAAAGAGTGGTTCAATATACGAAACTTCCGGACCTTGAACAATGACATCAACCCAATCTCCGGGAATATCAACTCGCGGTAATTGCTCAACCACCTCATTAACCTGCACAACGACCACCCCGTTTTTGAAATTCGTAGCTTCAACAAGCGCAGGTGTTTCCTCGGTGTTTGCACCGGTAAACAGATTACCCTGCCTGTCTGCCTTGTCTGCCATCAACAAACAGACATGGGGAGTCAAATCGGCTACCAATCGCCCAAAAAGTTCATTATAAGTATGGATATTACCAATCTGGATTTTTTTATCTGTTACCATGTGGGCAAGGCGAACGGATTGGGGGCCAGAATAAGAAAAATCAATACGGTTTGCGATACCTTTCTCAAAAATATCGAGGTGTTCCGGCAAGGCTATTGCCGATTGGATCATATGTAAATTATTTATCTCCACCGGATTTAACTGAGCCAGAGTTTTAGCCAGGAAACTGGCTTGCTTTTGATTATCCCCTTCGATACATACGCGGTCACTCGAACGGATAAGTTTAGAAAGTACGGTGACTAAATCATGCGCCTTTACAAATTTATTGTGTTGAAGATAAGGTTTTACCCCAGACAGACGTTTTATATATTCTTTTTTAATCTGATCCCACATTATTGCTTCCTGCTTAAATTTTTTTAATCTCATTTCTCACATTAGGAAATACCTAGTATTCTCGACTACACCCGCATCCTAACCAAAGCCCTTGATTAGTGGAGCTTGAGTCGAGGCTTTACCCGCCGGCTTAATAAATTCGACAAGGTAAGTAAAAAAACTCGCCACCAGCCATATAAAGATACCTGGTGCTGTTTATGTAAAGATAAATAAAATAAACGTGCCAATTTACCTTCTATCATAAACCTGCTGGTAATTTTACCCATTAAATTACCAATTACATGATGGCTTAATGTAACTAAAGAGCCATGATCATGATAATGATATACAGGCAAAGGTTTTCCTTCGAAATATTTAGGCAAATTTTTATACAAAAAACTTGCTTGTTGGTGTGCCGCCTGTGCCCGCGGGGGAACGGTCTTACCAGTATTGGCCTGTGGGCAACTCGCACAATCGCCCAAAACAAAAATAGAATCATCGAGGGTCGTTTGTAAGCTTTGCTTTACTAACAGCTGATTGAGGTGATTCACCTCCAACCCATCTAGTTGACGTAAGAAATCCGGAGCTTTAATACCTGCTGTCCACACTACAAGATCCGCAGGAATAAATTCATTTGCCTGGGTATGCAACCCCTTTTCAGTCACTTCGGTAACTTGTTGATTAAGGCAAATTTTTACGCCCATACGTGTCAATTCCCCAGCCACCTTTTCTGAGAGATCCTCTGGCAGTGCGGTCAATAATCTGTTTGCCGCTTCAATCAGAGTAAAAGAAATAATATCAGGTTGAATACCTATCCCATAATTTATGATCTCGTGGATGGTGCTGTGTAATTCTGCGATTAATTCAATTCCCGTAGCCCCTCCTCCGACGACCACCAGATTAAATTGACTCTGCTGGGATTGCTGGGAAAGACGCATGCAACGGTTTAATAACTCACGATGAAAATAAATTGCCTGTTGAATATTGTCTAAAAACAAACAATGCTCGCGCACTCCAGGGACATTGAAATCGTTCGCCACACTGCCTACGGCAATAATGAGAATATCGTATGGGATTGCCCGTTTGGGCAGAACTTCTTCATCATGGCTGTAAAAAGGCGACAAATAGATTTCCTTTTTACTTCGATCCAGGCCCTCGAAAGCACCTAAAACAAAATGAAAATGATGCGTCGCTGCATAGGCGAGATAATCAATTTCATTCTCATTGGTAAACAAGCTGCCTGCCGCAACTTCATGTAAAAGCGGTTTCCAGATGTGAGTAGGTGAGTAATCTACTAAAGTAATAGATGCTTTACCGGTTTTGCCAAATTTATTGGCCAGCATTGCCGCAAGCTCCATTCCTCCCGCACCGCCACCTACAATAATGATATGGGGTATTTTATTGGACATGAAAACTTTCCATGGAATAAAACATTATTATAGTAGAAATTTCCATTAATTAATCAATCCCTTATGCTTTTTTGCGTCAATTGGCTTTCGCTTAGCAAACAGTCAAACAAGTGTATAGGGTTTCATCCTTTTCCACCAGAAAATTACTCCTTATTCACAGTGAAACTGGCACTCCTTAAGGGGGATAATCCGGGTTTTATTAATCCATTTATGTCCCAACCAGATTATCAGAAAAAAGGGAACCCCGATGTATGAAATAAACAATCCGTACCAATCAATAGGAGTTGCCATCAAGGCATTATAATTTTGGCCGCCAATTACGACGATGCATACCCCAAACGCAAACATAGGTCCGAAGGGATACCCCTTGGCCAAATAAGGCAGTTTGGCCGGATCTTTTCCCTGATGCAAATAGGCTTTGCGGAAGCGGTAATGACTGATGGCTATTCCCATCCAGGCAATAAAACCGGAAAGGCTGGTGGCATTAAGTAACCAAAAATACACCCTGCCATTGCCAAAAATGGATGATAAAAAGGCAAGCATGGCAATAGAACTCGTCAAAGCTAAAGCATAAACCGGGATTCCCCGTTGATTTACTACTGAAAAAATACGAGGTACATGCCCCTGCTTGGCTAAATACCAAAGCATTCTGCTTCCCACATACATGCTTGAATTAGCAGTGGAGATAATTGCAATCAGAATCACCGCATTCATAATCATTGCGGCAGACGCTTTATTGTACTGTTGAAACACTAAAGTAAAAGGACTTGTTACCACATCCGAACCAGTCAATTGAGCCGCAGTATAGGGAATTAAAAGGCTGATAATAAATAGGGATAAAACAAAGAAGATGAGAATTCGCCAAAATACCATTCTTATTGCCTTGGGAATTGTCTTTGCCGGATGGATACTCTCCCCTGCCGCGACTCCAATTAATTCCGTACCTTGAAAAGAAAAACCTGCTGCGACAAATGCCCCCAGCATACCCATCCACCCGCTATGAAAGGGACCATCCCCAATACGCCAATTCTGGAAACCTCCTGCTTTATATTCCGTCAGACCGAAAACCAAAAAAAATCCGGTAAGGATAAATAAAATAACCACAAAAATTTTAATAAATGACAGCCAATATTCGAACTCACCAAATGCTTTAGTAGAAATCGCATTAAAACCGATAATCAAAAAGAGGAAAACAGAACACCATAGCAACGAAGAGCTTCCTGGGAACCAAAAATGCATGATTAAAGCAGACGCTGAAATTTCGGAGGCTATATAAACGGCGCAGCTATACCAGTAATTCCAACCCAGCGCATATCCTAAAGAAGGATCAAAAAAACGGGCAGCATAAACGTAAAACGATCCTGTAGTAGGCATAAAGGCAGCCATCTCCCCAAGGCCTGCCATCAAAAAATAAACCATGATTCCCATGACCAGGTAAGCCAGTAAAGTCCCCCCGGGACCAGCCACTGATAAGGCATTACCACTCGCCAGGAAAATACCGGTTCCAATAGATCCCCCTAAAGTGATCATTCCCAACACACGCGCATTGAGCTTTCGCTGAAGCGAAGGCTCTGATACCAAATCATGCATATTTCATCCTTGAATGCGGAAAATGTTTTTCCCATGTTTTAACTACTGTGCTTTCTAATCCTCATTAAGAAATTCACAGAGAAGGCGTTGAAAATGATGGGTACCTTGTTCTTTTGTCGGTGAAAATCGCCCGCTTTCATAAAAACGGGAACGGATACCTCGTTGGACCGACTCTACAACAGCCTCATCTTCGCGCTCTACTTTATCCAAATCACCCCCTGCTCCTTTTCCTAACCTGGATTCATCAAGAACAAAAGTTAAAAATGAAACTTTAGTCAATTCAGGACCTAATGGTTTTACTACATTCACAGAGCATCCCCAGGGATAGAAATTAAGCATTGTATTTGGAAAAATCCAATAATAATAAGCAGCTACTTTTTTGCCATAATCAATTGAATCTTTGGGTAAATCAAAACTTTCTTCACCAGGGCTTGCCAATGCCAATTGTAAATTACAATAACGATAAAGCTCTGTAGTATAAGTGGTGCAGTCAATCACCTTCCTTAACGAAGGATGGACAAAGGGAATATGTAATGCTTCAAGGTAATTTTCACAATACAGTGCCCAATGAGCTTTAACCAGGTAATCCCGTGAACGGGTGCTGTCCAGCCGCATATGTTGCATTGGTAACCAGAAAAGCCGCTCTTTAATCTCAGCAAACACTTCCTTAAATGATGCTTGGGGATCTAATGAAGCAAAGAGGAAGGGATCAAGACAATCAGATGGTATTTGCGGTAAATTATCCTTTGCCGATGGGAAATTACAGGTTCTCTCGAACTCAGGCATATGCAAAAGCTCCCCACAAAGATTAAATCTGCGTCCATGATAGGAGCATTTTATTTTTTCAGCAGTACATGGAGCTTCAATCAAAATATTGCCTCTATGGGTGCATACATTACTGAGGCAACGGAAACGATCTTGCTCGTCACGAACAAATAATAGAGGTTCATCCAGTAATCCGGGCAATAAAGTAAAAGGCACCAACTGTCCCTCCAGGCGTAGGCTTTCCATACTGCAACAAAATTGCCAGGTTCGAGCAAATATTTTTTCTTTTGCTTGTGCAAACCATTCTGGAGAGGTATAAAAATGTGCGGGAATAGTAGAGGCTTTTGCTATATCGGGATCTACATAAAACTTATTCATGATCAACTTCCTTTTAAATACCCCTGCCCTGACCTTTGAAGCAGGGTAACCTGGCGATATTAAAACATCAATCCTCTTTGTTATCCATATGTATTGCACGGCAGGGATCAATCATTGCTGACAAAAACTGTCAGCACTATCTTTTAAACTAAAACTCCCTTAAATCAATAGGAGTAGATAATGCAACTTGATCCCAACTTAGTAATTTTTTATGTCGAAAACCCCTTGGTCAGCCTTTCTTTTTATGAACGTCTCCTGCAAAAAAAGCCCGTTGAATCATCCCCTACTTTTGTGATGTTTGTTTTGAAGTCAGGTATGCGTCTGGGATTATGGGCAAAGCAGGCCGTCAAACCTCAAGCGGCCTTGCTTGGAGGTGGAAATGAACTTTCTCTGCAAGTGGAAGAAGATCATTTCATCGATGAGCTTTATTCACTCTGGCAAAACCAGGGAATTCAAATGGCCCAGCCACCCGCAATGATGGATTTTGGTTATACCTTTGTGGCTCTTGATCCAGACCAACATCGTCTTCGGGTTGTCTCGTTGCACCTTGAAAAGAAAGTTTAAATCTGGACAGGGTTTACTTATGAGTTAACCTATTTATTGGAGGTCAAATGCATATGCTTTGGAGTTTTTTCGAGAAATTCCTGGTACTTAAGTTTGACCTCATTTTGCAAAAATTATTGTCACCCATCTTGAGTTTCATTGAAAACTCAGGTGCAATTAACTATGATTAAAAAGTTATCATAGATTGTGTAAGGATCCTCACATGCCAAAAAATATCGTTCCTTTTCAGGTAGATTTCGCAAAAAATGGCACTCCTGTTTCCTCCAGGGATCAGGCAATTAAAATTCTGGACGAAGTAAACAAATTACATGCTAATGGAGCTAAAAAAGTTGGGATCACTTATTCTGCCAATCAGGCGCAAACGGACAAGATTATAGATACTTACCAAAAGGGAGGTTGGAAAACGGGCACCAATGGAGCGAATCAGGCATCGGTAGTAGCCCAAATTGAGCAGTTACTTACAACACCCAAGTACCAGCATTTGCAAGGGGTATATCAGACAGTTCCTATAACCACCATGCAATATGACAGTAAAGGTAATCCAAAACCTGCGGATCCTTCTTCAGTGAAAAAAAGTCTTGAGCATGCCTCTCAATTTATGGACAGCGGCGGTGTCTTATTAGGCTGGACGAACCAAAAAACGCCCCAAGGCAGTTTGGCCATCGGCGGTGGTGTAGCCTCTGCTGTGCAAACAATAGGCCAAAAGAAAATGATCAATGAGTGGGTGCAGGATAAACTGCCACATTCCACTTTAACAGATGATTTGCCCTTATCACCTCCCAAAAAAACAACATCAGGGACCACCCAGATGCAAGATCTTCAGGCATTGGATAACGAAGAAACGGCCCGCAAGAAGAAGAGCGTCAGTATTCAAAGTGACGAAATCAATTCGTTGCTTGACGCATTTAAAAAGCATTGTGGGGAACAATGGGTAAAGGATAATCCTCCTGAAAATAAAAATGGCCAATTAAAATTGTCCTTTAAATCGGAAGAGAATATGACGGACTTCTTCAAGCAACAAGCCAGCGAAGGAAAAAGTTTCATCATGGTTGATGAAAAAACCCAAAAAGTCATGGCCTATTCTAATGGGGATGGAAAGATCTATAGACCTGGGAAAGACGGCCCTCAGGAGATTACGGGAAAATCTCTAACACCCAAAGAAGGTGAAATGGAGGATCTACCCAAACTTGATAGTTTCAAGATGCCAGCAAAAGAATCAACACAAGAGTCCGTTTCAAAACCTCAGCATGCTTGATAACTTAAACACTGTTTTTAAAGAGACTTTCAAAACAGTGTTCATCTTTTCATAAAACAAAGATTTGTAAGGGAAGAAGCACGTTTACTGGTAAATCGCCATTCATTCCTTCTCAAAAATTCTACTCGAATCCACTTTCTCGCTTCTAAAAATCAATTTGCGATTCAATAAGGATGTTCCTCAAATTTAATGATCAAATAAAGGCCGGCGTGATTAAATTTTGTAATATTCTATAATGAATAATAATGATTCATGGCAGGAAGGTATTTTATGATTCTGAATATTACCGCCGTACAATTTCCAGATAGAATTCTTGGTGATATTAAATACAGTCAAAATATCTATAAAAGCATTGACTTTAATTTTGGTAAGGATGCAAACAGCGCGATTAATAAAGAAAGTTTAGATACTTTTGTCCATAAATTTAAAGAAATTCATCGAACCCATGAAAAACCCCTGGAAGGTATTATTACTTTAGGAACGATGAAAAGTCTTTCCCTGGATACCCTGAAAGTGCTCCTCTCTTCAGAAGATTTTGTGAGGATGCTCGATCCTCAAAGTTTTCTTAAATTAATCGTAACCTCCAGTGAAATTGCAGATTTTGTGCTGAGCAATCCCATGCTCAAAGCAAAACTTGATGATATGGAACCCCAAATAGATAAACAAAAATTCAAGAACTCTTGTACTGCTCGACTCATCATGCGCATACTTCTGGAAAGAGGGATAATTGATCAACACGATTACTCTCCCAGCAAAGAACTGGAAATATACAAACAAATTTGGTTTGCACCCGGAAAAGAAGCATCACCAGAAAAGATAGTTTCCTTCTTCCAAAGACATAATCTCCATGCAGTAGGAGTTGAAATTAAGGAATTATCTAAAGCCTCGCTTAAAAAATACTCAAGAGATCCGGTAATTGCGTCGCTTTATTCGCTTTTTAAGAAAGAGGTGCCCGCAAGAAAAAAATTAACTCTTACTCATTTAAGTGAGGCTGATTTTCCTGAGGGTATGACTACGCTCATTGTGATACATACAGGAGTGCTACATACGCTGCTGGGAAAAAAAAACCAGGAACACTTTGAAGTAACTGACCCTCAATTTGGGGATAAAAAAACTTATAACGGTTTTATGGATTTTCTTGAAAATGAAAGAAAAAACATAGGTATTTTTTTTGATATTTTACCCGAACCTGAAGAACAATTTAGACTTAAATCCTAAGCACGGAATAGATTAAAAAATATTTTGGCGTATAACACAACACCTAGCGGTATCCAGAGCCTAAAGGAGACTATAGGGGGGTGTCTCAAAAACAGGTCCGTGTACCGCTACCGGTGTGGGTTATAAATTATTCTTCTACTGTAATATCAATTTTTTTCTCAACTGCCATTTCTTTTTTGGGTATTGAGATTTCAAGTACGCCTTGTTTGTATTTTGCGCTTATTTTAGTATCATCCGCAGTTTGCGGTAAGCTGAATCGCCGGTAAAATTGCCCTTGGGAACGCTCCATTCGTGTATAGCCAGTGTTACTCTCTGTTTTTTCAAAATGGCGTTCTCCACGCAGGGTCAGAATGTTATGCTCCAGGGATATTTGAATGTCTTCCTTATTTACTCCCGGAATATCCGCAAGAACTAAAAAACGCTCCTTTTCTTCCTTAATATCTACGGGAGGCGCCCATGTGCTGGTATCAACAATCGATGAATCGGATTGCTGTCCTCTAAAGAAATTATCCAATAGGGAACCAATTTCATTATAAACAGGAAAATAATCACGTCTTACGATACTCATAACTTTCTCCTCATCATGTTACTATTTATATTTGGAAAATAGAGGCGCTTTTTTAAAATTCAAGAGGCTAAACAGGGTATTTTTTATGAAAGGATGGACACAGGGTGAGATTGGGTTATTATCAATAAAGGAATGAATTCTAATTATAAAAAGGAGGAGCATCAATGCAGCAACTGACAAAAATTTTAACTTTTACCTTTGGGATTACTTGTGCTGTCACCAGTTTTGCAAATACAGCTGAGGCAGAAGTACCTCTTTTAGGTAAAACAATAACTCAAGCAAAGCAGCAAAAAATGACCCCCAAACAAGCTTTGCAACGCTTAAAGGATGGTAACCACCGCTTTTTAACCAACACACAAATATCCAGGGATTATTTAAAACAAGCGCATCAATCTTCTTACGGACAATTTCCATTTGCAGTAATCCTCAATTGCATGGATTCCCGAAGCGTCCCTGAATTATTTTTCGATCAGGGTTTGGCAGATTTGTTTACCTTACGTGTAGCTGGAAACGTACTTAATGATGATATTCTTGGAAGTATGGAATTCGCAACAAAAGCAGCGGGATCCCGGCTTATTGTAGTTTTGGCACATACCTCATGTGGTGCGGTAGCAGGTGCATGTAATGATGTGCAACTTGGGCATTTGACTGATGTCCTGGATAAAATCAAACCTGTTGTGCAACCCACCATGCAAGAACAAGGAACAAAAAATTGTACTGACCCTAAATTAGTTGATGCCATTGCTAAAGCAAATGCCTTGAGAGTCGCCAGGGAAATACAAGAAAGAAGCCCAATCCTTAAAGATTTAATCAGTAAAAAACAAATTGGAATTGTAGCGGGCGTACATGACATCAAGACAGGCAAAGTGGAGTTTTTTGAAGAAGAACGTTCGGTTCCCAATTAAAACACATCCAGGGATGTTCGTAGTCCGAATTCGAAAGTGCTAATTCGGACCTACAAGCACCCGGGCAAAGGCTACCCAGCCATTTTCTTGGTTAAAGTTTCCATTAAGATATTTTCAAAGCGTCCCTTATTTACCGAGGTACATACCTGGACGTTGTTCCCTTTCTCATCAACTATTGTAGAACCTGCTTGCTCTTCAGGGCTTAATACTACGCGCAGTTTTTTATGACTGGATTGCACAATTGAATTATCATAGGCTATAACTGCAGAAAGTACATCCCAAAAATACCATTTATGTTCATATATTTCTGCTTCATTACGATGGAACAGTTCATAGAAAAATTGGTTGGCAAGATTCGTTTGGTTTTCTTTTAATTTTTGATAAAAAGATTGGGTTACAGGCACCTGATTTGTCACATCGAGGCCTACCAGGGTGATTGGAATCCCTGAGCGCAATACTTTATCAGCAGCATACGGATCCACATAAAAATTCCATTCTGCACTGGTATTTTTAATCGTATGGTCCACATCTGCCAAATTCCCGCGAGTATCCACTGCCCCACCCATAATATATATCATTTTTATGTTATTTTTAATTTCCGGCACTTGGGTCACCAGTCCACCAAGGTTGGTTAATGGACCAATTGCTAAAATTTCAACAGGTTCCTTTGCTTTTTTTAAGGTAGACTCCAACAGTTGAATTGCAGTTTGTGAAGGAGGCAATTTTACTTGAGGCAATAAATCTGCAGCCCCTACTAAATTATCCGCCAATTGACGCAACCAGTCAGGAAATTGATGCGTCCCTTTCATTGGTACATCGGTTCCACAGGCTATGGGGATATTTTTATGATGCATTAGAGCCAACAATCCAGCAACATTTCTGAGTCCCGCGGGACAATGGGCCTCTCCTGTACCGACTACAGTAATCGCTTTTATATCAATATCTTTTTGTGCCAACAAATAAAGTATTGCCAATTCATCATCTACGCCAACATCGGTATCGATAATAAAAGATCTTGCTGCATCGGTTAAACTAGACAGCAAAAATATAACACAGAATACAAACAGCCTTACTGCAGAACTCATCATGAGACCTCCGTCTCTCTATATAGTTTTTTAATGGATAACAAAGCTACAAAACAAAGTAGTGCACTAAAGACCAGATAGAAACTGGGTGCAAGTTTGGTATTTAATGATTCAACTAAATAAGTAGCAATAAATGGAGTTAATCCGCCGAAAAAAGCAAAGGCAAGATTATAGGAAATAGCGATTCCTGTATATCGGATAGATACCGGGAAGAGGTCAACCAGCAAGCTGGGATATACCATAATGGAACTACTTAAAATAGCAAAAATTGCCAAAGCGGTAATCAGGGAAAACGTAGTTTGCCAGGATAAAAGAATAAACAGAAAATAACTTAGTATAATAAAACCGACTACTCCTATTAAAAGGATCAGTTTACGCCCTATTCGATCTCCGCTCCAACAAAAGAAAATCAATAACAGCGAGTAAAAACCCAAATTCAGAGTATTAAATAAGGTCGCTTGTTGTTTTGGATAAACAAGAATGGTTGAAAGATAGGTGGGCATATATAAAAACAACAAATTGATCATGACCGCACCAAGACAGGTTAAACCAATGCCCTGTAATATTTTTCGCCAGTGTAAGGTGACGGCTTCAACAAACGGCATGCGGTTATTTTCTGCTGAACTTTTAAATGCAAGGAATAAGGGGCTTTCAGCCAACCGTTTGCGAATATAAAAACTAAATATCCCCAGCAACCCTCCGCAGATAAATGGAATACGCCATCCAAAACTTGATAATTGGTCATTTGAAAGTTGACTGGTAAGAATTAAACTGATTAGCGCCCCTAGAAAAATCCCCAGATTAAGCAAAGAAAAAATCACTCCACAGGCAAGCCCTCGCGCACGAGGGTTCACATGCTCGCAGGTGAAGGTTAATGCTCCTGGAATTTCTCCGCCGATGGATAACCCTTGCAACAAGCGTAAAAAAATCAAAAGAATACTCGACCAAATCCCTATGTGTTGATACGTGGGGAGAAATCCAATAATAACGGTGGGAACAGCCATCAGTATAACCGAGAAAATAAAAGTTTTTTTACGGCCGTATTTGTCTCCAAAATGACTGAAAGCAATTCCCCCTAAGGGGCGAATGAGATAACCAATGGCAAAAACAGCATACACGCTCATCAGTGAAGCCAGTTTGTCGGTTTTGGGAAAAAAAATCTGACTGATTATTGGTGCAAAAATAACGTAAATAATAAAATCGTAAAATTCCAAAGCACCGCCCAAAGAAGCCAGGAAAATCACTTTTCGTTCATTTGGACACAATTTTAATTCATGCACTTTACCCATCCCTGTTTAGGCAAAGCTGTAACATAGCATAAGTTTCATCTGCACTCATGGATTTTTTAAAATAAGAGGAGGATTCCTTTTATCGTTTCAACACCAAGTAAGTCCTTGTGGAATAGTTCTTTTTCATGAATTTCAGTATCATCAATAAAACTGATACTTTTAAACGGTCAACGATGAAAAAACATTCCATTTCCCAGCAAATCTTGCAACGTGTAGAGGCCGCTGTGAAGCAAACCCATATTGATGCCTATAAAAAGGATGGGGCAGTTTGTATTCGCCAAATTATAACTGCTGAAGAAATAGAATTACTTCGTGAAGGTATTGAATCCAACCTGCAATTCCCAAGCCATCGAGTTAAAATTGCCAGTAAAAATGAGGATCCCGGTCAATTTATTGAGGATTTTTGTACCTGGCAAACAAATCCCTATTACCAGCAATTTATTTTTGAATCCCCGGTTAGCGTAATTGCCGGGAAACTTATGGAGAGCAAGCAAACACGACTTTATCACGATCATCTTCTGGTCAAAGAACCCGGTACTCGCCAAAAAACCCCCTGGCATCAGGATCAACCTTACTATAATATCGAAGGAACACAAAATTGCAGTTTATGGATACCGGTTGATCCCGTTCCCCGTACGTCCACTTTGGAATTTGTTGCGGGATCTCATAAAGGCCCTTGGCTCATGCCCCGTTCTTTTATGGAGAACCAGGCCAAGTGGTTCCCAGAAGGAAGCCTTACAGAGCTCCCAGATATTGATTCCCACCGGGAGCATTATCCCATTATAGGTTGGGAAATAACGCCCGGAGACGTGGTTTGCTTTCATATGCTTACCCTTCATGCCTCCAATGGAGTGGATTATGCGCAACGCCGAAGAGTATTTTCTATCCGCTTTCTAGGAGACGACATAACTCATGCACCAAGAAACTGGGCAACATCTCCTGATTTCCCAGGTTTAGCAGGACAGCTTGCAGCAAATGCTCCAATGGAGCATGCTTTATTTCCCGTAGTTTGGGAAAATTGAGAAAACCATTTACCAACAAAGGCAGGAAGTAATTTCATCTATCGAGGCAAAGTACGCTTTGGTGCTCATTATCGATGCCAGGTAGTACCCGTGCGCTTGACAGCACAATTACCGTTAACACAACCCTTATTCACATTCGTATGGTGACAATTACCTCCACGGCACACTGTATAACTTTTATGATAACCCCAGGCAGCAAATGAACTGGAAACAAAAGTACTCAAAGTGAAAACCATAATCAGCTGCATGATTTTTGATGACATAGCCACTCCTTAGAAACACATAATTGTGCAAAAACAAAACAAATCTGCATGTGATCAGTATAGTTTAGTTTGCAAGTATTTGATGATAACGTCGTGATTTTAGGCGCTTGATAAGGTGAAATCCCTAAGGTAGTTGAATTAACTAAGTATTGTTAAAATTTTTGAAACAGAACTCCAGCTGGAGACTAAATTTTGCATCAAAAATTCTGTTTTTTTTCTTAAAAATAGGCAATACTTCTTTCTGAATAAATCGTGGTAAAACCTATGGTTAAAATAAGGCCTTTCCTTAAATGGGCAGGAAGTAAATATAACTGCCTGGAAAAAATTATTCCCTTTCTTCCTCCGGGTAAACGTCTGATCGAACCCTTTGCTGGTTCAGGCGTCATTTTTATGAATACAAATTATTCTGCTTATTTGTTGGCAGAAAGTAATCAGGATCTAATCTCTCTTTTTACTACCTTACAACAACAAGGCGAAGAATTCATTGAATTTTGCAAAACCTATTTCAACCCAGAATTTAACCAGAAAGAAAAATATTATCAATTAAGAACTGATTTTAATGAATCACTCCATTCCCCCCACAAATCCGCTCTTTTTCTTTACCTGAACCGCCACGGTTATAATGGGTTGTGCCGCTATAATTCCAAAGGAATTTATAATGTTCCATTCGGGCTTTATAGCAAGCCTTACTTTCCGTACAAGGAAATGCAGTTTTTTCATCAAAAAAGCCAAAATGCAGAATTCGTGCATAATGACTTCAGAAAAACTTTTGAACAGGCAGAACGCGGTGATGTGATTTATTGCGATCCGCCTTATGTACTTCTCTCAGAAAAATCGCACCACCTGCCTTATACGAAAAAATTGTTTACCACAGAAGATCAAATCGAACTTACGGAATTGGCCAGAGAAAAAGCATCCCAAGGTATTCCCGTTATTTTATCCAATCATGATACTGAATTTACTCGCTACCATTATAGAAAAGCAGAAATTAAAAGCTTTCCTGTCGCTCGTTTTATTAATTGCCAAGGTGCATTACGCCGCCCCGTTAAAGAATTAATTGCGATTTTTAATTAGTCATTTGAGGTATTTGCAGGCGAATTAGCCAGTAGAATCCGGGCTGCAAAGCACACCCGGATTATTGAAATGGAATTTCATCATCCCTAATGTATGGGACTGTCCTTATGGTCTTTAATAAAGAAAGCCAGGATAGTAACGAGCAACAAGGAAAGAGGCAAAATGGATAAAGCGACCTGATAATCCACTACAGTATAAATATGCTCCCCTTCCACAATACCACTGTCTCCAAAGGTATCCAGTAATTTACCAACCAAGGGTTGGAACACCACGCCCCCGAGGGTAACTATCATATTCGTTGCAGCAAACACGGTACCTGACAATTGAGCCCCACTGCATTCTTTAGCCATGATAAAGACAATAATTTCTGTAGCACTAAATACCCCATACAAAAATAATAAAACGTTTAAGCTAAAATAGGATAAACCAGGGCAGTACAATACGAGGCTTATGCAAATCAAGGCTAAAATGGCGCCTAGAACTAAGGGCAACAAACGTCTTCCGGTATGATCGGACAAATAGCCTGCTATAGGAGCACCAACTGCCCAACCCAGAAAAACTGCAGAAACTGTTTTAGCCGCTTCTACTTTAGTCAAATGATGGGCTTGTTCCAGATAAGTTTTTCCCCACAGTTCCCCAAATACCGACAAAGAGGTATACAAACATGCGCCGACAAAACCGATAACCCAAACTTCAGGGGCCATCAATACCTTAAGAACATTTTGAAAGAACTCAGGTAGGGGATGTTTGTTAGGCTGGTGTCCTTCAGGTCCATCACGAACGACAATAAACATTAACAAGCTCAATCCGGAGCCTACAATGGCTATCAGAAATAATACATGTTCCCAGCCTATGCTCTGCGACCATTCAGTAATTTTCACTTCACCATAAACCAGACCTAGCATCCCTAAAGTAGTCATTAAGCCTGCAACCAGGGAGAAATAACGTCTAGGTAACCAGTGTAATGCAAGAGACAAAACTCCAACAAAAGCGAAAGAAGAACCAAAACCGACTAGAAAACGCCCTGCCCCCACCAAAAACATGGATGAGGTCAGGGAAAACATCCAGGAGCCGACTGTACAACAGATACAGGCAAACGTTAAAAGACGCCGGGGACCAAAGCGATCCATCAGCATTCCGACAGGCATTTGCATTGGAGAGTATGCAAAATAGTATAAGGCAGATATTTGTCCAAACGTAGTTGCTGATATATGCCCCAGTGCAGTGCTTAGTTCCGTCTGCAAAACCCCGGGGATAATGCGTAAGATAAACTCATAGCAGTAAAAAACAGCCCCAACAAAGCAGATAAACATGCCAAAAAGCATTTGTTTTCTTGAAACGGTATTATTTAGGTGCATGAGCGTGAGTTTCCCTTAATAAGAAGGTTAATAAAGCTGCAATTAACATGCTGAGCGGTATAAATGCCAGCGC
Source organism: Fluoribacter dumoffii NY 23 (assembly GCF_000236165.1). Lineage (NCBI taxonomy): Bacteria > Pseudomonadati > Pseudomonadota > Gammaproteobacteria > Legionellales > Legionellaceae > Fluoribacter > Fluoribacter dumoffii. Next base: position 2,630,676 of record NZ_CM001373.1, read on the forward strand.
AATTCGGTAGTCGGTCATGTTGTATACTCTATCAACATTTTCCATGACTAATGCCGTAGAAATAGAGGTGCCACTACGTAAGGAATAACTAAAATCTAATAAATGTCCCACTAAAGGCTGCAATAACATGCCGCCCAACATGACAATCATGTTCGTAAATGCCATAGCTGTACCGGCTGCTTCACCAGGACTCAACTCCCTGCCGACTGCAAATACAATTGCCTGCGCACTATAAAATAGACCCAGGAAAAACATAAGCACCTGGACATTGGTTTCGCTCAAGCCGGGGACATAGAGAATAACCAGCATAAGAACTGTTGCCACACTGGCGCCTAAAAACATGGGTAATCTTCTGCGCGCAATGCGGTCAGAAAAGTAACCCATTAACGGAGCGCCTATAGTAAACCCCAGGAACAGTAATGAGTTTGCTAAACCGGCACCATGTGCTGTCAAACCATGGGCATTCCTTAGATAGGGTATTCCCCATAATTCCGCAAAAACAGTAGTGGGCAGATAAACCATACACCCAAACAAACCATTGATCCAAATTTGTCTGTTACTGACTATTATGTTTAAATCAACTAACCCTTTTCTAAAATTCGGAACTGTGCCGCTTTGTCGGTAGCGGCCTTTTTTATCGTGTATTCCCAACCATAAAAGAAAAGTTAATACAATTCCGAAGAAAGCAGTGAGGTTTAATGTCCTAATCCATCCTAATCTATTCACAAATAATTCTAAAAAATTATCGCCTAACATCGCACCTACTGTACCTAATGCAGAGGTGATACCGGAAACCATAGCGAGCTTATTTTCAGGCAACCAGATGGTAGCGAGCTTTAAGACGCCAACAAACGCAAATGCCGAGCCTAACCCGACCAGGAAACGTCCTGAAGCAGCAACCCAAAAAGAAGTGGTGCTGGTGAATAAAAAAGTTCCAATAACGCAAATCAGACAGGCAAATGTTAACAACCTTCGAGGACCGTATCGGTCCATCATAATCCCTACGGGTAATTGCATGGGGACATAGGCATAATAATATACAGAAGAAATATGCCCAAACCCTGTGGCGGATAAATTAAAATGCTCACGCAGAGCAGTTTCCATTGCACTGGGCGCAATCCGGAGCAAATATTCATAACTGTAAAATAAGGCCCCAAGACCACAAATAAGCCATCCAATTAATGCGTAATTTCTACGGTTTTCAGAAAGCAAGGCAATCTCCTTAATACTTGTAAAGCAAGAGCAGGCACTGTTTTGAATACAACAGTCATACTCTTAACTTTATAATTTACCTATCGTTATCCCATATGAAATAAGGCATATCTCATCCGACATATAGCTATACCTTGAGATGCCCTATTCCATGCAGAATGCTACTTTTATTCTAAATTACAACTCATTTGATTCGCGCCACTTGCAATTGCAGCTTGAGCTACAGCAGCGGGAACTCGTTCTCTTAAACGAGGGTCTATTGGCTTGGGAATAATGTAGTCAGGACCAAATTCCCAATGCGTAACACCTGGGTAATTATCCTTTACTACCTGGGGAACGGGTTCATGCACCAGTTGGCGAATTGCCTCAACTGCTGCAATTTGCATCGATTGATTAATACACTTAGCACGCACATCCAACGCACCGCGAAAAATATAGGGAAAACATAACACATTATTGACCTGATTGGGATAATCACTGCGTCCAGTAGCAATGATTAAATCGTCACGTACCTGAAAAGCCAACTCGGGCCTAATTTCAGGGTCAGGATTTGATAAAGCAAAAATAACCGGTTTTGGTGCCATTAATTTCAATAAATCAGCATTTAATAAATCGGGCTTTGCAACGCCGATAAATACATCAGCATCCACGAGTGCGTCAGCCAAAGTCCTGCATTCTGTGGTGCGGGCAAAAGCAAATTTGTACGCATTCAGGTCGGCTCGCCCGGAATGAATGACGCCTTTGGTATCCAAAAGCAACATATTTTCTTTATTGGCACCTAAAGCAACAAGTAAGCGCATGGAAGCAATTCCGGCTGCACCGGCGCCAATACACACAATTTTTGCTTCGGATAATTTTTTGTTTTGTAACTCAAGGGCATTAAGCAAGCCTGCTGCAATTACAATGGCAGTACCGTGCTGATCATCATGAAATACTGGAATATTTAATTGTTCAATTAAAGCTTGCTCGATTTCAAAACATTCAGGGGCCTTAAGATCTTCCAGGTTAATCCCACCAAATGTAGGAGCAATACGTTTCGCTGTGGCGATAAAAGCTTGCGAGTCATGAGCATCAATTTCTATATCAAATACATCAATACCAGCAAAACGCTTGAATAAAACTGCTTTTCCCTCCATAACCGGTTTACTGGCAAGAGGTCCAAGATCTCCCAAACCCAATACAGCGGTACCATTAGTCATTACCGCGACTAAATTTCCTTTATTCGTGTAACGATAGGCATCTTCAGGATTTTCTGCTATTGCAATTACTGGGGCTGCAACGCCAGGCGTATAAGCCAGGGACAAATCACTCTGGGAGTCAGTTGATTTGGTAATATGAACACCAAGTTTTCCAGGAGTTGGAAACTCGTGATAATCTAATGCGCACTGCTTTAAAACTTCATTATCCAAAGTACTCACTCTCTTACATATGAAAATAAAACTTAAGTAAGGTCTAAAATCCTACTAACCCTTATTGATTCATGAACCCTTCACCATTTCGCAGGACACACAAACCTCTGACTATGAAATCTCTTGTGAATCAAGAGAAAAAGTCATGAATTGATGAGGATTGAGACAAGAATCGAACGACATGAACCTACATCACGGCAAATTAGCACTGCAGGAACAAACTGTCAACAAGTTATACTTCGAATGAAGTATATAGAAATAAGGCGCAAAATACCGCGCCTTATTTCTTTTCTTATTTTGCTTGTGTAGAACGCTGGCTGTAACGATCGCGGAACTTCTGTACACGACCTCCAGTATCTACCAGTTTTTGCTTACCAGTATAAAAAGGATGGCATTGTGAACATACTTCAATGTTCAAATCTTTACACAAAGTTGAACGAGTTTCAAATTGCTCGCCACAACTGCATGTTACCTTAACTGTTTTATACTCTGGATGAATTGATGCTTTCATAATACCACTCTCTTTAGTAATGAGTATCGCCACCTGAACCCAAGGTCAAGCACCATACTCGACACAAATGACGCAAAACAATAGCAGAAAAATCGCTGCAAAGCAATTTTTATATCAAAATGCAGAGATTGCCTCCCTTTTGTTAACCCTAGAAGATCCAAGGCAAATTCCTAACGCCATCACCTATAAAGATAGCATGAAGTGTTACATCTTTTATGCTCTATTATTACTCTTGTTTATTTAGAGCTTATTGTCTGCAAATAAACTACAATAAGATCATATAATGCTTACTTTGGTAATTGTTATGGCAGTAACCTACAAACCTTTTGATGATCTGGAGCGCGAGGTACAAACTAAACGCGGTGAAAGATATAGGAAAAATCAAATAGATTTCGATAACTCCTCGATAGTTAACAGTGCCTCCCGAGTACTTAAGAGTCTAAATATTCACAACTTCGTTACTCTGATGGTTGGTCCGGATAAAGTCGGCAATAATTTTAGTTTGGCGAACCAGTTAGAAGAAAAGAATATTGATTTTTACAAAGCAGAACCACGTTATGTATTTTTTTCATTGCCGACGAAACTTGGGGAGCATTCGGTTGCTATTGTAATCGACAGAAAAAATAAACAAGTACACATAATGGATTCTCTGGGTGAAGATTACACCGAAGCAAAAAAACAAATTTCCCAATGTGTCGAACAAGGTATTTTGGATGGTTATGAAATCACCAGTGCCTCAGGAGTCCAACAAAAAGATAAATTAAGCTGCGGCGTTCATAGTTCTGCAAATATTATTGAGGTAGTTTCCGGGGCGATAGTTCCTTTCGATGGACATCAATTACCTGATCGTTCTGAGGAAGAAGTTATTCGATTAACCGGTTTATTGAGTACAGCAAACGATGATGAAGCAGCTGAAAGACAAAAAAAGCAAAAAGAATCTGTTATTGCCTATCGGCAAAAACAAAGTTTAAGAACTGTTTTAGAACTTATTAAACCCCAATCTGCTGACATACGGGTATTTCTCACTGCATTAAAAAAGGAGATACCCCCAGGAAGTGAATTTGAACAAAGAAATTTAGCAGATTTTTTAGTTGATTTCGGAAAAAAATTCCCCGCCAATAAATTAAACCCCCTATTTAAAAAATCAGAATTTGCCAGTCTGCTTAAAAAGTATCCTCCGCTGGATCTCAAATTAAGCAAGCTATTGGAAGAAGGAATGGCCGATTTTTTCCATAAAAAAACTCCATTTGAAAAACTGAAAGATTTGTTAACTCGTATACCGTCGCCATCTTCCGGCAGTAAAGAAACTAAAGCCCACAAAATTGCCCGCAAACAAATCGAAAAGGAAATAGAAACTGCACATCAAAACAACGGCGGAGAGGAAGATCGGCAACGAATTAAAAAACTGGTGGAGATTGCCGAGGAGTGCTCAAAAAATGGCATCAACCATTTTGACTGTTTGCAAGCAATAAAAGCATTGGCCGAAAATAAAAAAGCCTATATGGAAATGGGATACGAGTCCATCAAACACAATCTCTCACAGCCCCGTTTGTTATCAATCAATGGGATACAGCTGCATATTGATCCCTATGCCCCTCTCAACCATGCTTATTCCCACGTTAGCTTAGCTAATGGTTTGAACGGAATAATTGACGCGTTCATCTCCCAATACGAAAGAGCAAAAAATGCCGATTTGCTCTATGAATGGAGCGGTAATTTTTTAGGGTATTGTCTTGATGGGCAACTGGAGTCTGCTTTCAACTTTCTGCAAGTTCGGGATCAACCCAAAATGTCACTCGATGCAGGAATGCAGGTTTTTTTGGCTGAATACGCGCAAGATTTTGCAGAAGAAAAGTTTATAAGAAAGATTAGAACTTTCAGCGATCTTGAAAGACTTCATGGAGAATATCAGCTTGCTCTTGCTAAAGTCAGCCAGGGTGAAACGTACCAAATGATTCTTTCAGACGCTAAAGAAAAATTCTCAGAAAAAGATGTCAAGATTCTGAAATGGGAAATTTCACATTTAGGGGTAGCTTTTAATCCGTCACGAATTGCAAAATTTATCCTTGAAAAACATCCTGATTATGTGTTTAGTGATGGACAAGAATTAACCGAACAGTTAATCAAGAGTTATTTGGCAACCGTTCTCGACTATGCAGAAGCCCCTGAAACTCGTGATTCATACAGTCTTTTATTAACTCAACTGGATACTCTCTCAACAAATGACGAAATGACTGCAGTAGAACCACCGCTCATTTCTTCACCTCTGTACTCTAAAGAGAAACCAATGCCCCCTAAAGATCCGGATGAGGAGAAACCGATCATTTCTAATAACTAATAAGAAGTTTCTATGTTTTTATGCAGTACTTTGAGGAATATTTCTCCACAATATGCACAATTTATAAATGATGGTCTACTCTTATAAAAACATATTATTAAAAAGGAGTTAAAATGAAAAAACTGGAATTGTATAAACTGGAAACACCTAATGATCTTGATATCAAAGCTCGGCATAAAATTGCTGAGGCTCTTAATCCACTGGTAGCCGATACTTTTGCTTTATTCGTTAAAACCAAGAATTTCCACTGGCATATGACTGGCCCCCATTATCGTGATTATCATCTGCTTTTAGATGAACACAGTGAACAAATTTTTGCAATGATTGATGTTTTGGCAGAACGGGTTCGCAAGCTTGGCGAAAGAACCATTCATTCTATCGGACAGATCAAGCAATTACAGACGCTTAGAGATGCTAATGAAACTCTTTCTGCAGATGATATGCTGAAAGCCCTTTTGGAAGATAATAAGGCATTTTTGAAAAATTTAAGAAAAGCCCATGAGGTGTGTAGCAACAAAAATGATTTTGCCACCACCAGTGTCCTTGAAGTTTATATCGATGAAACGGAACGACGAATTTGGTTCTTATTCGAAACCTTACAAAATAAGTGATGAAAACCAAATCAGCAGTAAAATAGCCTGAGTGGCGGGCGAAACCCGAAAAGCTCCGCTGCCAGGCTACAATAATTAACTCACTTTAAAATCGAGTTCAACCCAAACAGGTGCGTGATCTGAGGGTCTTTCGGCTTTGCGGGGCTCCTTATCGATAATGGATTGCTTGCATAAAGTATTGAGTGCTTCGTTTAACAAAATATGATCGATGCGTAAACCGCGGTTACGTCTGAAAGCACCTGCACGATAATCCCACCAACTGAATGCCTGCTCGTTCTGAATGAAATTCCTAAAACTGTCATGCAATCCAAGTTGTAATAATTGTGTAAATGCTTCCCGTTCTGCAGGGCTTACTAATACAGAGCCTATCCATTCAGCAGGGTCATGCACATCACGGTCTTCTGGAGCGATATTAAAATCACCTACTACCGCTACATTGGGATATATAGTCATTTGCTGTTGAATAAATGAAGTCACCCTTTGTAACCAGTTCAACTTATATTGATATTTTTCTGAAGTAAGCTCTGAACCATTGGGGACATATAAATTGATAAGGCGAATACCTGCAACAGTCACAGCCAGGATGCGCCTTTGAGGATCCTCAAAATCAGGAATAGCGGTCAAAACATCAGAAAAAGGATATCGACTGATTATTGCCACCCCGTTATAAGTTTTCTGTCCCGAAAACACTACATAATAGCCTTTCTCCACAAAAGCAGTTACGGGAAAATGTTCATCCAGCAATTTAGTTTCCTGCAATGCCAGAATATCCGTACCCGTAGAATCTAGCCATTGTATTACTTGATCCAGTCTTATTTTCAATGAATTTACATTCCAGCTTGCTAATTTAAGCACACCAATCCCCTTTATATTCGATTAATAAAGGAGCATGATCAGACAAGCGAGGTTCCTTAAAAATACGGCTGTCGACTACATGCTCTATCAGGCCGGGAGTAACAACCTGGTAATCAATTCTCCATCCCACATTTTTTTCCCATGCGCGCCCCCTGAAGGACCACCACGTATATTGCTCTTCTTCCTGATTATGCACGCGAAATGCATCGACAAAACCCAAAGTACCAAATAATTGATCCATCCAGGCACGTTCTTCGGGTAAAAATCCGGAATTTTTTTGATTGCCGCGCCAATTCTTTAAGTCAATTTTCTTATGGGCAATATTGTAATCTCCACACAGAATTAATTCCCGCCCCTCATTTTTTAATCGCGTTAAATGCTCGGCAAATTGTGCGAGAAATGCATATTTCACTGTCTGGCGTTCTTCACCGCTTGTGCCTGAAGGTAAATAAAGCGAAACAATACTGAATTTTGGGTAATCAAATTGTATGTATCGGCCTTCATTGTCACAATGATCAAAGCCCATGCCCCTAATAATACGATGTGGCTTGTGACGGGCATAAATTGCCACCCCACTGTATCCCTTTTTTTGTGCTGAATAATACTCGCAAAAATAATCGCGGGGGTAATACAGCTCTTCCGGGATTAACTGTTCAGGGTGTGCTTTCGTTTCCTGAATACAAACAAAATCAGCATCTTGTGCTGTAAGCCACTCATAAAAACCATTACGTGCCGCCGAGCGGATACCATTGGCATTAAAACTAATTACTTTCATTTTTAAATTCACTCAACTTTATTATAGCCAGAGTTCAAAGGGCTCACTCGGGCTGGAAATCAGGGTTAACTCATTCTTGTCCAACCCAGTTCAAATTAATCTCCCCTTTTTTTATTTAATTTTAGAGCAGTACGCGCTAAACGCTCACCCAAATGCTTGGCTAAATTAATTTCATCCTGACTCAGAGGTTGATTATTTGCCACACCGGATACATGCGTGACTCCATAAGGGGTCCCCCCTGTCACAGTATCATTCAAAGAGGGCTGAGAATAAGGGACGCCTACTAAAATCATGCCATGATGCAACAAAGGCAGCATCATGCTTAATAAGGTAGTTTCCTGACCGCCATGCATACTGGCAGAAGAAGAAAACACACAAGCCGGCTTATCCACCAAATCACCCGCAAGCCATAAAGCGGAAGTACTATCGAGAAAATATTTCAAAGGAGAAGCCATGTTCCCAAAACGAGTAGGGCTGCCCAAGGCAAGTCCGGAACAATAACGTAAATCATCCAAGGTTGCATAGGGTGCACCGCTATCTGGAATGGCTTTATCCACTGCTTCACACGTATTAGATACCGGGGGCACTGTTCTTAAGCGTGCCTCAATACCTCCCGCACTCTCTATCCCACGCGCAATGTATTGGGCTAATTGCGCTACAGAACCGGTGCGCGAGTAATATAAAATCAAAATATAAGGATCAGACATCAAAAACAGCTCCCTTACCTAAGTGGAAAAAGCATTAAATTCTATGGAGCAAGTGAATTGCTTCGATTATGCAGACTCTAACTCACCTGCCCTTCCCGGTTACATTCTAAATTCATAGTTTAGTTGTTCTTCTAATTTCATTTCAATAAATTTAATTCGCTGATCGAGGGATCCTCCTTTCTCTGGCTTTAACAATTTCAAATCAGCAACAACATCATCAGTGGATTCGTAATAATTTTTAATGGACATATTTGCAATAATCTGGCTTACAGCACTCACATGATGCCTATTCCAATGTCCTGTAATTACCCGACCAAAAAAAGAACCTAAAAAACATTTTTCTTTGGTATAGTCTAAAAGCAAGGCTTTAATCCTTCTCAAGTTAGAGCCCCCGCTAATTTTGTTCCAAATCCTGGGGTACGAATCTGGAAAATCCAAAGTTGATTTTGAACGATTAAAAAATGAGTTTGTTTTCACTCCTACAGATGAAAAAAGAGAATGGTATTTGGAATTTCCTGAAGATGCACCAGAAAGCTCGAAATCTTTACTTATCATTTTAGCAATAGAGCGTGAATCATATGACATTTTTATCTCCTCCCTGAGAACCACTGTTTAATCACACTTCATTTCAGATGAATCAAACCTCCAAGAATCAAATAAGCAAGAGCAAAAGTCCTAATAATTTTCCTTAATCATTGGACAATATTTATCACAACAAGCAAATAAAAGAATAACTTAATTTTTAGAATAAAAGCACTCTTTATTATTTGTTCATTAATTTTTATGGGTAAAACAGAGTTTCATAATTGATAGCCTGGGCAAAACGAATTAATCCGTGTTTCATCCAGGCTCTATTAGATTATAGAATGTAACGAGCCAAATCCTCGTCCGCGACAATCTGCCCGAGATTTTTTTCGACATAGTCTTTGTCAACATGGACCGAATCGCCTGATTTATCAGTAGCCTCAAACGAAACAACTTCCAATAAGCGCTCCATCACGGTGTAAAGTCTGCGTGCGCCAATATTTTCAGTACGCTCGTTTACTTGCCATGCCACCTCAGCGATACGTCTAATTCCTGTTTCATCAAAAGTTAAGGTCAAACCTTCAGTAGCCATCAAGGCACTGTATTGTAAAGTCAAGGAAGCTGTAGGTTCAGTGAGAATCCGCACAAAATCGTCAACAGATAGAGCAGATAGCTCCACGCGGATAGGCAATCGACCTTGCAATTCAGCAATCAAATCAGAGGGTTTGGCTACATGAAACGCTCCTGATGCTATAAACAAGATATGATCAGAACGAATCATCCCGTATTTGGTAGTAACTGTCGTTCCTTCCACCAAAGGCAATAAATCGCGTTGCACCCCTTCTCGCGAAACATCGCCGCCACCACCATTTTCGGCACGTCGCGCTACTTTATCCAACTCATCAATAAACACAATACCATTTTGCTCCACATTTTCTATGGCGCGAATTTTAATATCGTCTTCATTAATTAATTTGGCTGCTTCCTCTTCGCGTAAAATTTGTTTAGCTTTGGCAATAGTCATTTTACGTGTTTTTGTTTTATGGCTACCTACTTGCTGAAACATCGATTGAAGCTGGCTTGTCATTTCTTCCATGCCAGGGGGGGCCATAATTTCTATGCCTATTGAGTTTGCTGAAATTTCTATTTCGATTTCATTGTCGTCTAGAGTCCCCTCGCGTAATTGCTTGCGGAAAACTTGTCTGGCTGTGCTGTCCTTTTCACCCGGCGTTAAACTACCGCGTGCCGGGGGAAGTAACACATCCAAAATTCGCTCCTCAGCTGCATCCTCAGCAAGATGCTCCACCTTTTTCATGGCGAATTCACGTTCTTGTTTGACTGCGATATCAGCCAAATCACGCACAATGGTGTCCACATCACGTCCGACATATCCGACTTCCGTAAACTTTGTTGCCTCTACTTTGATAAAGGGAGCGCGTGCCAATTTAGCCAACCGCCGGGCAATTTCAGTTTTTCCTACACCAGTTGGACCAATCATAAGAATATTTTTTGGCATGATTTCATTGCGCAAGGCAGAATCTTTAATGTTCATCCGCCGCCATCGATTACGTAAAGCGATAGCTACTGCTCTTTTTGCATCATCCTGCCCAATAATATATTTGTCCAATTCCTGGACAATCTCCCGAGGAGTCATCACCTCCCGGATACTCTCATGATGAGTCATTACCTTACTATTTTTTGTTGCCATTATTTAATTCTTCTATAGTTAAATTGTTATTGGTATAAATACAGATATCCCCAGCGATGAGTAATGCTTTACGCACTATCTCCATAGCCGATAATTCAGTATTTTCCATTAATGCTCGTGCAGCTGCTTGCGCAAAAGGCCCTCCCGAACCAATAGCAATTAAGCTATTTTCAGGCTCGATTACATCACCATTACCTGTAATTATTAAGGAAGATTTGGCGTCTGCTACTGCAAGCACTGCTTCAAGTCGACGCAACATTCTGTCGGTTCGCCAATCTTTAGCAAGTTCAACTGCTGCGCGGACTAAATGGCCTTGATGCATTTCCAACTTGCTCTCGAAGCGTTCGAAAAGAGTGAATGCATCGGCTGTTCCACCAGCGAAACCAGCAATAATTTGATCTTTATAGAGGCGTCTCACCTTACGTGCATTACCCTTCATCACGGTGTTTCCAAGAGTTACCTGCCCATCACCGCCGATAACTACCTGATTTCCGCGTCTTACTGAAAGTATGGTTGTCCCATGAAATTGTTCCAAAATTAAATCCTCAAATCAAACCGGAATCATTTAAATGGGGATGATAAACAAAAAAACAAGGGGTCTGAGAATGATAATTATCCATTAATCAGAATGATAATTATCCATTAAAAGAAAAATAGATATTCATCATCCTGATTGGCTGTAGAATTAGATTAAAAAAGATATACCATGAGGCAAGTTTTTTAGTCCTAAGTGTTGCGCAATGCTTTGCCCCACATCAGCGAAGGTTTCTCTACGTCCTATAAAGCGACCTTTCAGACTTGGGCCATAGACTAAAACCGGGATATGTTCCCTTGTATGATCGGAACCCGGGAAAGTAGGATCACACCCATGGTCTGCTGCAATAACCACAAGATCGTCGGGTTTTAATATCGCTTCAAGTTCTGGAAGACGCGCATCAAATTCCTCAAGTGCGTGGGCATATCCCACTACATCACGTCGATGGCCGAAAGATGAATCAAAATCTACAAAATTGGTAAAAACCAAACTCCCTGCGGGTGCCGTTTTCATCGCAGCCAACGTTTTATCAAATAGTGCCATGTTACCATCAGCCTTGAGGGTTTGTGTGATACCCTGGTGCGCGTAAATATCAGCAATTTTTCCCAGAGCAATCACTTCCTGCCCTGCTTCCTTTAAATAATCGAGTAACGTTTTTTCCGGAGGTAAGGTGGCATAATCCTTACGATTTGCAGTTCGTTTAAACGTTCCTGGTTTGCCGATAAAGGGACGGGCTATGACACGGCCAATCTGGTATTCATCTACCAGAAGACGGGCAATTTCACAAATATCATATAAACGCTGTAACCCAAAACTTTCTTCATGTGCTGCAATTTGAAATACACTGTCAGCAGAAGTATAAACGATTGGCTTACCACTTCGCATATGCTCTTCACCTAATTCCTCAAGAATTTCAGTTCCAGATGCATGCTTCTCACCAAGTACTCCTGGTACACCAGTACGTTGAATAAAATCATCAATTAATTTTTTTGGGAAACAAAAAGGCTGTTCGGGAAAATAACCCCATTCAAAGGTTACGGGAACCCCCGCCAGCTCCCAATGACCGCTGGGAGTATCTTTGCCTAAGCTCTGCTCTACTGCATACCCATAATAGCCAACAGGCTCAGAAAAAGCGGATAACTCCACAAAGCGTAATCCACTACTGGCTAATGCAGCATGGTAAAGTCCTAACCGTGCCAGATTAGGTAATGTTAATGGACCTTGGCGTAAACCGGTTTTGTCCCCTTCTCCCCGCTCACAAGCTTGATGGATATGAACAAAGGTATTGGCACCTGCATCACCATAGCGAGCGGCATCCAAACTGGCACCTATGCCAAAAGAATCCATGAGTAATATACAAACTCGCCCTGTCATCTTAGTCCTCAGTATGTTGGCAGTGTGTTTCTTTTAAACCGAAAAGCATGAGAAAAGCAATTAATAAACCTATTGGTAAAATAATTGCAGCATATTGATATGCACTAAGCAGATAAACAGGAGTTCCGTTCACCATATGCATACCCCCATGGTTTGTTAATAAATAACTAAATAGGTTTTGATATACAATATAACCGCCCTGAGTCAATATTGAAATCACACTAACAGCAGTTGCAGTCATTGCTGGAGGGCTACTCTCAGCTACGAGAGCATAACTTATCACTTGCGCTGAAGTAAAAAATCCCAGCAAGAAAAATAAAAAAGCCATTTGGCTATAAGAAACAGGAAGATAGAGTACCGAGAGTAAAGTAAGTAAGGAGGCAATCACACCTATTTTCATAGGTACAATGCGTAACCCCATCTTGTCAGATATCCAGCCAACCAGTGGAGAACCAATGATTGCCCCCAGGAATAACATACCGTTTACCATAGATGCTTGTGCAGAATTGATATCCAGACGCTGTACCAGATATAAAGTTCCCATCATCGCACCAAATACAGCAATGGCCATATTCATTAAACTCGCATAGAAAGCTGCCCGTATATATTGCGCATTAAAATACGCTTTTTTAGCAGCTGAAATAACATTAATGGGCGGGACAACTTTTAATGGGTTCTTGGGCTTTTCCTTTATCCAGAAGAACATCACGAGCAACATGACAAAACCGAGAATTCCAACATCCTGAACAGCCTGACGCCATCCTACCATCAGAACCAATTTGGTCAACGGATATTGAGCCAACATCCCCCCAGCCATCGCCATGGTGACTATAGCCCCAGTGACCAAAGCCATCCGCCTGGGTGGAAACCAATGCGAGGCTAGGCGCACAGGTCCCAGAAAACAAAATGCACTGCCAATACCGGTAATAAATCGGCAAAATAATGCCATGTAAAAAGAATCAGAATGAGCCAGAAGAAAAGTGCTGGCGACACACAAGAACATAGCGATTAATAAAGTATTTTTTATCGAAAACCGATCAAGTACCATTCCCGCAACAAAAAGAAATAAAACATTGGAAAGATAGTAAATACTTGATAACCAGGCCATTTTATCTGCCTGAATTTGATAAGCTTGCATAATATCTGCAGCGATGGATGCAAACATATTCCCTTGAATAAACTCATAAAAGAAGAATAAGGTTGCAGCAAAACATACCATCCAGGGCAATAATGATGACTTAAGATCATTATATTCTTGAAACTCGTCCACCACTTGCATTTTTACTCCTCAGCTTACCGCTTGCAATAAGTTTCGCGGGTTATTAACACGGCGAGCAAAGCTGCAACCGTAGTTATCGGGAACATCCACATGGCGTATTGAAAATCAGCCACAGTATAATTAGCAACTGACGCCCCTGCATGATGCGTAATTAACCAACCAAATAATACTTGCCCTACACCGCCCCCTCCCATAATAATCACAGAGGCAATACCAGTTGCAGCCCCTGTATTATCTGTTGAATTGCTTTCAGCAACCAAAGGATAGGTGATAACTTGGGTACTTGTAAAAAAACCTAACGCAAAAAAGATCACACTCAAGGTTGTTTGCGATAAAGCGATATCCAGGAATAAGGGAATTACGGTGACAAGCGTTGCGATTGCACCCGCTATCATTAAAGGCTTACGACGCCCTTGGGAATCAGAAAGCCATCCGGCTAAAGGACAACCAATAACGCTTCCCATGAAAATCAGACTCACGACATTACTTGCTGCCATTTCAGGTAAATGATGCACTACTTGTAAATAACTGGCACCCCATAGAGCACACAAAACCATAATAGGCAAATTAAGAAACGACGTATAAAATCCTGCCAGCCAATTTTGAGAATTGGATAATGCCTTGATAAATCCGGAAATTACTTGCCCTTGATTGGTGTTCATCTTTGCTGGCGAATCTTCTGGCTTATCCCGGACCACCCAGTAAATCCACAACAGCAATACAGCACCAACCGCACCATCAATTAATAATGCCTTCCGCCATCCAAAAAGCTCGTAAAGATAAGCAAAAGGAGTATGAGCCATCATTCCGCCAACAAAAGCCATCGTCACCAAAGAGCCGATAACAAGTGCTTGCCTTCTCGGGGGGAACCAATGCGATACCAATACAACACAGGATAAAAAGCAAAATGCATTGCCTATTCCTGAGAGAAAATGACAAAACGAAGCTAAAATAAAGGAGTGGGTTAACGCAAAACCTACAGTACCAAGAACACAAATGAACATTGCACTTAATATGACAGTACGTGTAGAAAAGCGATCAAGGATAATTCCTGCAGGCAAAAGGAATAGAATATCCGCCCACAGATAAGCACTGGACATCCAACTTAATTGAGTTGCGTCAATATGGAAGTCGTCACGTAAGGGCTGATTGATTACATCAAAAATATTGAGCTGAAAAAATTCATATAGGAAAAACAATCCGGCAGATAAACATACAACCCAGGCCATTAAGTCACCGCGAGGCACAAAAGTGCTTGAATTCACTGTAATGGATTGCGACACAGTTACTCCTTATGACTTAAAAAATTGTGCCGGATTATATCAAAACTCTAAATGAATTGGTATCTTTATTGAACAAATTTAGAACTTGGCGTTGGAAAAGATACTCCCTGTGGTCAGCTTATTATTCATTTATTGTTACAAAAGTCTTTTACCGAAACCGGAATACGCATTAATAAAATGGGTTTATCACCGGCAAACACCCGTTGCAGCAAAATCATCCTGGAAAATAAAACCGGGGAAATCTTGCGGGTGTCATGAGGTTCAATTGCCAAATAATTTTCTCGTCCGTTATGTAACAATTCACAGAGCTTTTTATTACTAAAGGCAGATTTCGCTCTGCCGCCAGAGTAAAACTGCGCCGAAAAGTCAACTTTATAATCCCAATATATGAGAGCGCTTCCTGCAGCGGGGTTTTGTTTGACCCAAGCAGCGACCACTGATTTTTGGGTTTTGGAAACAACTTCCGGTAGTGCATTAAATGCAAAGGTAGCCAGCAGGAATATCACGCCAATAACCACAGAAAGTCCAATGATAAGCTGCTTTGCTTTTGCTATAGCATCTACCCGATTCCAGTATTCAACGAAAAACAGAGAGAAGGCAGGGATACTGGGAAAAACATAGGTATAAATGATGTTGCTGGAAAAGGTAAAAAAGAATAAAGGGACTACTGTACACAGAAAGAAATAACTCAACCATCCATCTTTATCTGCGAATACTTTACGCACGTTATGTCGATATTTGATAAACCATGCCACACCTAAAAGACACCAGGGAAAAATTCCGCTTGCAGCATAGATCCAAATCATCCCCCATGGTTGTTTATGGGCATAACCGTATTTATCTCCTGTCCATCCTGGCTTTAAAAATCGATTAAAATTCTCGCCTACTATAAAATAATTTAAAAACCCTGGCGTCCGAATTTCAGCCCAAATATACCAAGGCAGTGCGATAAGAAGCATTAAAAAAACACCTTTTATCCAAGGTAGCCTTTGCCATAAATTAAGCCATTGATTTCGTAACAACACCCAAAAAAAGATAGGTAATCCTGATAAAACGACAGCAACAGGGCCTTTTGCCAATAACCCCAATCCCAAGCCAATAAAAAAAACATAGGACCAAACCTTACTGCAATCGACTACCGCATGCCAAAATGCAACCAGAACCAAAGTAATGCAAAAAACCAAAGAGGGATCGGTCATCACCGTACCTGCATCAAGGAAGAAATACAGAGTTCCAGCAAGAACTAAAGCAGTCAGCATGGCAATGAAGGGTCCGCTGTGTTTTTTAGCTAAATCCCAAACAAGCCAGAGGGTTGCCAAAGACAAGAGTAATCCAGGTAAACGAACAGCAAACTCATTAATCCCGAACAGTTTCATTGACAATGCAGAAAGCCAGGTTGACAAAGGCGGTTTTGCCCAAAAAGGCACTCCATAGTCATGTAATGGAGTCACCCAATTACCTGTTTCCAGCATCTTACGGGCAATCTCTGCATAACGTGATTCTGAAACGTCGTTTAAGGGAATGAAACACATCGAAATTATGCGACAGACAAGCAGAAAGATTAATGCAAACCATGCATTATTAAAAAAGTGTTGTAACTGTTTATCAGTTGTACTATTCAAAACAGACCTCTTAGAAAAAACTTCCTCTCATGCACGCAATCCTATGGAAGACGAACTCAATGTTCTATTGCCCGTGCCTGGAGCATCATGGATTTATACGCTTAATAAAAAATGACAGAAATATTACCCATTATTTAAATTAATACAATTTTTTTATGATTTTTATCAAAGAACAGTTCAAGTTTTAATCCAATTAAAACTACTAACCTACTGAATTTTAATTCATTTTTCTAAAATAGGAAATTGTATAATGAAAATACATGACGAGAGGTTTACTTTAGTTTACACTGACACCGTGTAAGAAGATCTTACATTATTTTTCCATTGGACATTTGGAGACTAACATGACGTTTGGACTAAAGGAACTAAGTGATTTAAGAAAAAACTTCGACGATACCGTTGATATTATATTAAAACGTGAAGGTAAGGGAAAAATCGAGGATCTTTCTAATCCCCACCGAAAATTTGAACTTCAATTTCTCGGCTCTATCCTGCTTAAAATAGAAGAACAAGTAAAAGAAAAAGTTAGAGCAGAGGAACAAGTAAAGTCGCACCAGACGATTATCAATCTAACCAACGCTTATTATGGCGCCATGTTAACTGTAATGCAGGATATCGAAAATAATAGAAGTTTAATTGAATCCCCAGGATTACTTAATGATCGTCTAAAAGATGCAATTGGAATTGGTGATGAGGTGAAACAAGAAGACAAACCTGACCTCTACCAAATTGCTAAATTTCATACAGCACTAAATGCTTTTCTAAGTCAGATTTTCATTGGACATGATTCTCGTAATGGATTTGCAAAAGAGCATATGTTGACTGTTATCCCAACAGATGACCTAAACAAACTCATTCAAACTTCATATAAGCTGGAAAAAGATGCACAACATGCCATCGTTGCCTCTTTTACTGCAGAAGGACAAATTGCTCCTGAGCACCATAAATTCAAGGCAAATAAAAAATCTCCCGTCTCTGCAATTCATCGATTTGGAGGTTGGGACAAACTCAATGCTGATCTTGATGAATTAATTAAAGAAGAGCTTGCTGATAAGAATGTTGCGAAAATTGAAAAATTAAGGTCAAGGGAGCGTGTTGCCCAACTTCATTTCCTTAATAAAATAAGAGAATCCCTGGAAAAATCCTTGATTGATGAAGCTGAAAAAACTGCTGTTCTCGCAGGTTCAATGCATTTGGTGCGTCAACAAATCAAGAATGGATATGCCTCCTCGTATATTGGAAACGAAGATAATTCAGTTATTCTAACAGGCAAAAAGAAAAAGAAAGGATTAAACCAAATTCTTGCTATAGATGAGGTCAATCCTCAGGATGTTGAAGCATTGGTTACTTCCGCAATTCAATATATTCAGTTCATGACAGTAGAGCCAAAAAATAACGGTAAAAAAGTCATCCGTGCTGCGCATATTTTTTCAGGAATTGAGGACTTTGATTTAAAAGCAACTTTTAATTTAATGATTGATATGATTTATTCTTGCCGTATGGATGCATTAAAAATGGTTGTTGAAGAATTTAAAAAGGAAACCAAAGGGCCCGAAAAAGCTGCTAAAAGCTATTTAAGCAGTCTGACTACTGCATTGTTCTTTAGTAAAGCAAAACAAGATGAAGAAGACGATGAGGAACAATTGGAATATACTAATAAAACAGGTGTTTCCACTGGAAATGGTCCCAATTAGTTTTATTCTTACTTATGTTTTAGCTTAACTCTCAAATAAGGTGATCGAATTATCTGCTTTTCATCACCTTATCTTCTAAAAATTTTTGTGGCAAAAGCACTTAAGATAAGCCATTTAGATTAATTTTTTGTTACAATGTCATTTTTCTTTATTTTGTTTGTACCCGCTCTAAATGAAAATTAAAAATATTATTAAAAAAATACCTTCCATGCTGATGCTGTTAATGGCATGTTCCAATCTCAGTTTTTCCTTGAATCCCAATGAGATTGCTATTAATGCAAACAACAGTACTCTTGATTCTGAAAACAAACTCCAGGCCCCTGAACCACCGGAATTACCCCCCAAACAAACACCAGTGGCACTCAAAAAGACTGTATCCATAACTATCGATGATCTTCCTTTTGTGGGTGAGTATCGAAATTTTCATCTCAACATGATGATTAATACCATGACCAAGGAACAGGTACCTGCAACCGGGTTCATTATTGCCAGGGAAGTCCGCAAAGATAACTGGGAAATACTGCGTAAATTTCGTGATGCCGGTTTTGGATTAGGGAATCATACCCTCTCACATGCAAATTTAAATAAAATGAATACTGAGGAGTATATACAGGAAATTAAAGGAGCAGACCGTATTTTGCATCCGGTCCTGACTGAGCCCAAGTATTTTCGCTATCCTTATTTGGCAATGAGCTCTGGACAAAAAAAAGAAGACATACTGTGTTATCTTGCCAAAAAAAATTACCATGTTGCCCCCATTACCGTAGACTCTAAAGACTTCGTCTTTAATCAACGATTGTTATCTGTTCCCGAGCTGAATAGACGCGCTTATCTTGAGGAACTGAAACCCTTTTATCTTGATTTTATTTGGCAACAAACTTTGCGGGCCGAAGAACACAACCAGTTTCATCGCAACCCTCAACAAGCGCAAATTCTATTGATTCATGCGAATTTGCTTAACGCTTATGTCTTGCCGGATATCATTAATTTATATAAAGAAAAAGGTTATGAATTTATCAATTTGGAAGAGGCATTAAAAACATTTAAATACCCAATCCAGTGCAGCAGACATGCAATTTTAGCCCACAACAAGAAAATGCCCCTGCAACAAAAGACAAAAAATGACGTGGAGACATTCGTTGAATGGGATTAGAAAACCAAACTCTAATAATCTCTCCAAGTAAGATTTCATTTTATAGTTTCAAGAAGTGATTGCAGTACATCAAGGTGCTGCCCCCATTTACCCAGCAGGAATTGAATTTCCTCTACCAGATAAATGGACGGACGCCTGCAATGCCCTGCTCCCTTATACCCGCTTTCGTCAGTGAAAAGGGGTAATTCTTTGGTAAAAGACATAGCTATCACCTAAACTTAATATAAAGGGACTTGTTCTATTTACAAGGGACTTGAATTCATGTTAGTTAAATATGCAGCTTTTACTTTAATTGAGCTTTTAATCACCTTGCTGGTGCTCTGTGTGGCTTTGGTTGTCGCACTTCCAGCCTTAAGTAATATGCTCATGAACAGTCGCCTTACTGCATATACGGATATGTTAGTGAATGCATTAAATTATGCACGCAACAATGCTTTAAATGAATCAATGGATGTCATGGTGTGTCCATTTGGAGCCGTCCAATCCACCACGTGTGGTGGTAATTGGGGGGCAGGATGGATAGTGGTCACTAAGCCTTCATCAGGTACCAGCACCTTATTGCAAAGCCAACAATTATCAGTCTCGGACCCTGTCCTTTCAGGGAATGTTGGGAGTGTAACCTTTGATTCCCACGGATTAACCGCAACACCAAGTAATTTTAAATTTTGCGACAGCCGAGGCGGGACATTTGCGCGCTCCATAGAAGTGATGTCCACAGGATTTGTGCAATCGGGTGATACACCGGGACAAGCTGTTTGGGACAACAGTGCACTTGCATGTCCTTAATGGAGATTATTTATGAATGGTAATGCGAAATTCATTATCCACCAAACAGGAATGTCCTTAATTGAAGTCCTCATTGCTTTAGTGGTCATGGCTGTTGGTATGTTAGGGATAGCAGGGATGTTAATTTTGTCCAACAAAGCCAATAATTCAAGTTATGCCAAACAACAAGCGGTGCAGTGTATTTATGATATATTTGATAAAATTCGTGCAAACAGCCAGGCTGCGATTAATGGTAATTACAATATTAGCAATATCAACAGCAGCGGCTCACCTGTTCTCCCTGCGGCCCCGGGAGTTTTATGCAACCAATCCCCCTGTTCAAGCCCCCAATTGGCTGCATATGACACATGGTATTGGTTAACCTATGATGTGAGCAGATTACCCAATGGGAGCGGTTCAATTACTTCGTCACCTGCGCCAGGGACAGGAGGCAATACAATCATTACAGTAACGGTACAATGGGACGATAGTCTTGCCCAAAATGAGGTTGGTGCAAGCAGTACTGCTTCGCCTGTTAATCCGAACTACGTTCAACTGAGCATACAAAGTCAATTATGAATAAATATACCGCGCATCAAAAAGGTTTTTCCCTAGTCGAGTTAATGGTCGCCACAGCTATTGGTCTCCTGCTTAGTTATGCAGTAATGGAAATTTATATCACCCAAACACAAATTTATAGAACAAGTAATACCCAGGCTCTTATTCAAAATACTGAAAATGCTATCGCCAACCTCGTAACACCAGTAATTCGCGCATCCGGATTCGCAGGTTGTGGGACAATCAATACGGCCATGTCCAATTTAAATGGCGGGGGCTCAAGCCCTCTAGGAACTTTAGGGGTTACTCCTGCCTTGCTCGCTGGTTACAACCGAAATGGCACCACAATTTCAATTACCCAAACCAATTCTCCTAATGACAGCAATCCTGGGAATTGGACACCTTCTCTAGACTCTTCTTTGGCAGGAAATGTAGAGAGTACCAGTGATGTATTGGTAGTTCTGGGGGCGGCTCCCGGGAGTTTTCCTGTTTCAATAACCACCATTGACTCAGCCAGTAATTCCTTTACGGTGCAAAGTACCAATGGCTTGAGTCTTAATCTGGGACAATTTGCCGCTGTGTCCGATTGCATTAAAACTTCCGTATTCGTGATTACAGGGGCAACAGCAACAACCATTTCCCATGAAGCCGGATCAGGCCCATACGATAATTCTACCTCTGCGTTCATTGTCAATTACCAACCCGGAGCTCAATTCATTCCCTTGCAGCAAACTGCTTTCTTTGTAGGACAAGGACAAGGAGGGCAAAGTGCGTTGATGCGCGGTATTCTGACTGAGACAGGTTGGACCATTCAACCGCTTGTTCCTGGGGTGGAAGTCATGAAAGTCCAGTACGGTATTGGAGGCAATGGGAGCATTTCCCAGTATGTTACGGCCGATGCTGTCACCAATTGGGCTCAGGTATATGCAATTCGTCTAGGTTTCCTGGTTGAAGGCCAAGTTGCTTCCGGGAATCAGAATAGCACTCAATATAGAGTCTTGGATACTTTAGTTACTGTGCCCAATGATAATCGGCTTCGCCATGTGTATGAAGTCAATATTGCTTTAAGGAATGCGAGCTCATGAAACTTTTTTTGCACAAGACAAAATGTGTTCCCGTATCTGGAAACAAGCAAAGTTCTAGGGATACATACATCCCCTTATCCAAACATGAGCGGAAGAATGTAGTAATGAATAACCACGGGTATATTTTGTTAATCACCATGATCTTCCTTATTATGCTTACGGTATTAGCGATTACCGGGGTATCCCTTAATACAACCCAAACACACATTGCTGCCAATGCCACCGATAGCGAAATCACTTTGGAAAAAACTGAAGGAGCATTAAACGAGGCTGTTAATAATCTAATGAACGGGACTTACAGCGCAAACAGTTTTTTAAAAAACAGTAATGGTTTATATCTATTGGATCCTAATAATCCGCCCCTATGGACGACGGTGAATTGGTCCAGCTCTTCCTCAGTAATTTCCAGTTTCCAAGGATACTCCAATTCCCAGGCAGGCTATATAATAGAACAATTACCCTCGATTATTCAGCCCGGACAAAATATCAAGTCTCCTACTTATGTCTATCGAATTACCGCCCGCTCTTTAGGTGCTAGCGGGAATACTTCGGTAATGTTACAAAGTACAGTCCAAATACAACAATAGGTATTTGAATGATAAAGGGTACATGAGGCCCATAAGATAAAGAGAGTATATTGAATCGGGATGGTACTTAACGGAAAGCAGGATGAGAGCTGCAATAAGGATGCGACAATGATGCACACTCGAAGTAAAGGCTTTACCTTAATCGAATTGATGATAGCCGTTCTTATTATGGGGATACTTGCTACCCTTGCTTATCCCTTTTATGTAAACTTTTTGCTGAAAGCAAGACGTTCTGATGCGTTAGCTACCCTGGCACAAGATCAGATTATCCTGGAACGATGTTATTCACAAAATTTTTCCTATAGTGCGGCGTGTGGCTCATTGCCTTCATTTCCGCAAACCTCCGCACAAGGGTTCTATTCAATAACCTTGACTAATTTGGGGTCTACCACATATACGCTGACCGCAACCCCCATAGGCAGCCAAACCGAAGATACAACCTGCGCCAGTATGACAGTTGACCAAGCAAATACAAAAACTGCTGTAGATACCTCGGGAACTGCGCAGACCATTTGCTGGGGTTCCTCTTAGGCGCTGCTCTCATTCAATCAGTTTAGTGGTTGTAGCATATTAGGCGCATTACTACTCATGGCAACTGTTTTGGGATAAAAATTTTGCTTTACAAAAAAATTTCCATTCCCTACTATCAAATGCAATGGATAGTCCAACTTAAAATGAAATGGAAATTTTTTGCTTTTTTTTAGGCATTCTTTACCTATATACATCCAGTTATTCTTTACTCCTAATTAGCGTCCTCTTTTATTACCTTAGTCCGAAATACCCGTTAATTTTATTTTTTATTTCAGGAATCTTCTTTGCATGGCTGCATCAATCTTTTGTTACCCCCCAAGGAATGGCAAATACTTCGGTAATACCTAAGGTTACGGTTGAGGGCGTCATTGCCTCAATTCCCACCCGGGATTTTACCAAGACCCAGTTTTTATTTTCCCTTGCCCAAGTCAATCATCTTCCTGCACATGGCTTAATCCAATTATCCTGGTATAACAATGCCCCCCAATTACGCGCAGGACAACGCTGGATATTTCAAGTCAAATTGAAAAAACCGCGAAATTTTCTAAATCCAGGAAGTATGGATTATGTGAGTTCACTTGCTGCACGCCATATTTTCTGGACAGGTTATATTCTTCCTAAAAGCCATAAACAGCTTGCCCAAACTTCCTCTTCCTTTAATTGGCTCCAATTACGTGAACATTTGAGCAATAGACTCACCCAATTGGCACCGAATCAATCAACAGCGGGTGTTGTAGAAGCCCTAACCTTGAATTTAACCCATCATATCAGTCAGGAAAATTGGGAATTGTTCCGACGTACAGGAACAACTCATTTATTTGGAATTTCTGGAGAGCATATAGCACTGATATCAGGAATAATTTATTGGGCGGTCCGCAAGTTGTGGTGTCAGAGTGCCTTCTGCTGTTTGTTTATTCCAGCACCGTATGTAGCCAGTATTACTGGCTTGTTAAGCGCCGTATTTTATGCTTTTTTAGCTGGATTCGCCCCGCCGGTGCAAAGAGCGTTAATCGGCTGTTTCTTTTATACGATTTACCGGTTAGGAAAACAACGCTTATCTGCCTGGCAAATCTGGCGTTATGCCTTATTTGGAGTTTTATGTATTGAACCCCATGCCGTGTTCATGCAAGGATTTTATTTTTCCTTCCTGGCAGTTGCCTGTTTGCTTTTAACGCAACAACGGTGGAGATTAAAAGGATTTAAGGGAAATTTAGCCTTACAGTTGAGTTGTTTAATTGGGCTCATGCCTTTAACCCTTTTCTGGTATTCTTACGGTTCAATAAACGGGTTTATTGCGAATCTATTTGCCATACCCTTGGTAGGCCTGCTCATTGTACCCCTTTCCTTAATCACCATGATTTTTTCATCCACCAGCATTGCTGTAATGCTCATGAAACCCTTGTCCTTGCTGATTAGCTTATTGTTACAGGGCTTAAATTTGATTGAGCATGTTGCAATCATAAACATTAACAAATCACTACATAGCATTGAATTGGCTGCCATTCTGATGGGCGCTTTAGTGATGGGAGTATTATTGCCAATAAAACCTTTCAGGTGGATTATGCTGCTGTGGCTTATTCTTCCCTTTTTTCCTCCCAGCGCGAAAAGCCCCTCCGGAGAAGCAATAATAGACATTTTGGATGTCGGTCAAGGGCTGTCCGTAGCAATAAGAACCCATTCCCATGTTCTCATCTATGATACAGGAGATCGATTTTTCCAAGGAAATGATCTGGGAAAAATGGTAATTTTGCCTTATCTGCAGGCCTTGGGTATAAAAAAAATTGATACTGTGGTCATTAGCCATCCAGATAAAGACCACCGAGGCGGGCTCAATTCCTTGGAGAAAGGCATACCCGTGGAACAGCTTCTCGTAAATGAGCCCCATTACTATACTCATGGAATGCGATGTCATGATTATCCAAAATGGGACTGGGACGGCGTTCGTTTTCGTTTCCTGCCCATAAAAACTCATTTCAAAAATAAAAACAACAACTCATGTATTTTGCAAATAAGTACTGCAGCCGGAAAAGTACTCTTAACAGGGGATATAGAAAAAATAGCTGAGGACTATCTAATAAGAACTTACGGAAATGAAATTGCCTCTGAGGTCTTGATTGTTCCGCACCACGGCAGTAAAACGTCCTCTTCTTATCGTTTCTTGCTGGAAGTCCGTCCACGTTATGCGATAGCTTCATTGGGCTTTGACAATCGCTTCCATTTCCCGCATGCCAAAACTTTGTTCAGCATGAAATCCTTAGACATTCCCTTCTACAGAACTGACCATTGTGGTATGGTTCAAATTACTTTGCCTGTTAAAGGGGAAATAAAAAAACCATCTTGTTATAGTGGAATCAAGAACACCTAACCTATTCCAAAAAATAGCCTGGTCCATTAAAAATTCAATGCCTGAATTTCGGTCGCACTTTTTTTAAAAAAAGCTATAGTAACTAATGGAACAATTCATTGAGTGATTCATGTTAACCGATCCAGTAAAGAAAGAATATTATCAAGCCTTACTTGCAAAAAACTCCAGGTATGAAGGAATATTTTATGTAGGAGTTAGATCGACGGGAATATTTTGTCGACCCACTTGTCCTGCAAAAAAACCTAAATTTGAAAATTGTGAGTTCTTTAGAACCGCTCAAGACGCACTTCTTGCATCGTACAGACCGTGTTCACGCTGCCAGCCATTATCCTATCCGAATCAGGCTTCGCATATCATTCAAAAATTAGTTGCGGCTGTAGAAGCGAATCCTGAAAAGAGATGGAAGGACCGGGATTTTGCAGAATTAGGAATTGATACATCCACTGTACGGAGACAATTTAAAAAGCGCTTTGGAATGACCTTCGTTGCTTATGCACGTGCAAGGAGAATGGGTATGGCCATGAAACAAATTCGCGAGGGTAAAGTAGTGATTGAAGCACAAGTTAATGTTGGATATGAATCGGGTAGTGGTTTTCGTGATGCTTTTTCTAAAATAATGGGGGCGGCCCCTTCACAATTAGACAAACATCACCTTGTTTTGAAAGCTGCCTGGTTCGATTCCCCTTTAGGTCCAATTCTCGCAGTAGCGGATGAGGAGGGGTTATATCTTTTGGAGTTTGTTGACAGAAGGGGCCTGGAGCGAGAAATCGAACGGCTGAGAAATAAAATGAATGCTGCCATTATTCCCGGAGACACCCCTGCCCTCCGTTCTATTGAAGAGGAGCTCAAGGCTTATTTTTCTGGGGATCTAAAAAAATTCAACACCCCAATACATATATTGGGCAGCCCATTTCAAAAAATGGCCTGGCAGGCGTTAACTCTTATTCCCTATGGCGAAACAAGAAGTTATGCGCAACAAGCACAATCTCTTGGCAAACCCACGGCATATAGAGCAGTAGCCAATGCCAATGGTGCCAATTCGCTTTCAATTATTATCCCTTGTCATCGAATCATTAATTCTAGTGGCAATCTGGGAGGCTATGGCGGGGGGATAGCACGTAAACAATGGCTTTTAGAACATGAACGGAAAAATAAATAATAACAATGGCAACAAGCAGTCCGGATTAGCATGCAGCAATCCGCGAGTTTGCAGTTAAAAATGATTCTCCAGTTTAGGAGCATCCACTAAACAGTTTGAGCTGGGGGAAGGGAGACGGATTAAATACGCTATCTATTCCTGAATCATGCTCTAAATCCTTGTCTTCCACCAGGATTTGCTCATCATTTTCTTCCGCACTTTTATTGCGGGGTGAGGGTACTGGGGTAGTAGTAAAAGGGGTCATGTAGGCAGGTTGATTGCCGTGCTCGAGATTGGGGGCATAGGCTTTGGGAAGTAAATTTTTACCGATTAACTCTTTAATAAATGCCTTACAAACAATCAATTCATCTTTGTTTCGGGTTACGGTGAAATTCTCCACTGGAACCCCCTTATTTTCCAGGGAAATTTTAAATTGATCAAAAGCTAATTTTAAAATACGGATGATCTCCTGAATATCCTTGTCATGGTAGAGTAAAAGATCAGGTTTGGGGCGAATAGTTAGTGCGCCTATCCCATCATCATTGCCAAACGAAAAAAATTCAGTGATTTCTTCAAGGTCAAATAAATCCATCGCAACTTTATCTTGTGCAATTAATTCATCTTCTGTGGGCACATTCAAGGGCCTGCTTTTGAAAGGATTCCCAGGTTTCATCCCTGCACGGTGCGACGCAAGCGCCAGAGCCTCGATGATAAGTTTGCTACTATCTGAGTATTTTAAATCAGGCATATTACTCCATCGTCATGCACCAAATGATTCAAGCTCATATAGTAGCAAATCGCCTTAACTCTTTTAACTCTTGCAATGATTATTTACATTTTCTTAACCATTCATGCGGTTATTTGCGTGTTTTTTCTGATGAAAAAAACAGTTCGGCTTGAAATAGTTAAGTGTGCAAGTTACTTCTCTTGATTTCAAAAATCCGATATAAGTTCAACGGTAACAATAAAGAATGCAGAACAAAAATCGGATACAGCGTGCTTCCAAGCGCATATAAAATAAATGCCACATTGGAACAAATTGCGATAAGACGTAATGTCAAAATCCTTTTGACATAAAACGTCGCTAACACCAAACAGGAGGCAACATAGCCTATAATTTCGATCGTTGATTCCATTTCAACTCCCAACTTACAATCCATTCCTATTCAACATACACCGAGTATGCGCGACTCGCAAGTGTCCTAAGATTTGTAAGTTAGTTGAAATTATGCCAGCTTTGGATAAAGATCCACCAAAAATCGAAAATCCAATTCGTGGCGGTGAATCAACATTTATAAGGGAAGCGGAGTGGATGAAGATGCAATCGGCGGCATGACAACTCGTTCATTAACAAAAGTAATCGCTTCTCGTTCAAATGTCGTTTTCACTGCTGAAAGCACTTCATCGCGCACTATCGCCAGATCATTTTTCGACCAATACAATATTTTAAGCTCGACACCGCCCCTATCAATCATCTGCGATAATAAAATCTTGGTGCTGGGGGTAGGCAAAATATGGGTACATTCCTCACAAATTTTATAGAGTAACGATTTAATTGTATTTACATCATGTACCGAATCAATGCGGAGTACAATTTCATCACGTTTTTGGGGATAGGTACTCAAGTTTGTAATTTCCGATTTAATTAAACCTTCATTGGGTATACGAATCAGACGATTATCATTGGTTTTGATTTTTGTAGACAGCCAGTCAATTGCCTCGACTGTCCCTTTAATGTCTTTAAAGGAGATCACATCGCCAACTTGGAAAGGCCTTTCAAATAAAAGGAAAACGCCGCTTATGAGATTGGAGGCAGCAGTTTGTGAAGCAAAACTCAAAGCTACAGTAAACAAGCCTGCTGTACTTAACAGGATAGTCAGTTTAAATCCCATTTCATGCAATGCTGAAACAGTAAACAATAAAAACAAACCGTAAAAAACAACTCGACTGGACAACAGAGCATGGTGCTTTGAAAATCGATTTTCAAATAATCTTTCAATCCAATGACTTATTTTCTTTGCAAAAAAATAGCCAAAAAAAATCAAAAACAAAGCAAAGACGAGACGCTCCCAATCCATCTGTTTTAAATAGGCAAGTGTGTGTTCCATAATTAGACTCTAATAAGACATAAGAAAACCAAAAATAGTATCAATAATCACCAGCAGATACCATAATCATTTCCCAGAGACTTACCTCAACCCCCAGCACCTGCGCCCCTACCTTCATCACCTACGTGCCCTATTCTCACCACCAATGCGCCCTATCCTCCTTTCTGCGTGCCGCGACTTGTTCGCAGCATCCACAAAAGAGTCAACCTTAAAAATAAAGCAAATAAAAAACCCACAAGCATATGCCGTGGGTTTAACATTTATTCGCTCAGCTTAATAACAGGATTGCTGTAACCAACAATGTCCATATCTATTGCAGACGCGCACAGTTTGGCAATTATCGTTGTAGTAATAATCATTATTATAATAAGGAACCCCTATAACGACACCAGGTCCCCACCAACCGCCGCCCCAGCCGCCATAATACCCACCCCGATAATAGCCGCCGTGATAGTATCCACCGTGATGATAACCGCCATGATAATATCCACCATGATAACCACCGTGGTGATAACCCCCATATGCAAAGCTTGCTCCAGCAGTAAAAAGGCCGAGAGCAAAAATTGTAACCCCTATGATTTTATTCATAATATTTCTGCTCATGATAATTCCCATTTCTAATGTCCATAAATTAAATTATAGCTTAAATATGCCTCAAATTTATCGTGTATGTCGATTTTTTGTCAAGGTAAATAGGTATTTGATATGCACCTAATAAAAAGAAATAATATGCCTTGATTTTTATACTTTGGAGAATGAATGCAACTGACTCAATTTACAGATTATTCGTTACGTGCTTTAATTTACATTGCAATTAGAAGGACTACTTGCACCATTCAGGATATCGCTTGTGTGTATGATATTTCCCACAATCATCTGATAAAAATAATCCATAATTTATCCAAGCTGGGCATTATAAAAACCATTAGAGGGAAGAATGGCGGCATTATGATGGCAAAAAATCCCGCTGAAATAAATTTAAAAACACTTGTGACGAAACTCGAACCCCACTTTGATCTGGTTCCTTGTTTTAATAAGGAAAAAGCCAATTGTTGCATTGCACCCACATGTAAATTAAGAAAGATTCTTCTTGATGCACAAGAAGCCTTTTTTTCGGTTCTCGAACAATTTAGTCTGGAAGATATCATTCATAACAAAATAGAACTTTATCCGCTGCTCAATTTAACATCCAAAGGAGAGTCCGATGCACGAAATAAAACTCAAACGAATTTATGAGCATCCTGAATCTTCAGATGGATTCAGAATCCTGGTTGATAAATTATGGCCGCGCGGAATGAAAAAAGAGGCTGCGGCTGTGGATTTATGGTTAAAAGATATTGCTCCCAGTAATGAATTACGCAGCTGGTTTAATCATGAATCTGCCAAATGGGAAGAATTCGAAAAGCGCTACAGGAAGGAACTTGGAGATAAAGAAGAACCCTTACACGCGATTATTACTAAAGCACAACATCACACCGTCACTTTGTTATACAGTGCCAGAGACGAACAACACAATAATGCTGTGGCCTTGCTGAACTTTATTAAGGAAAGAAAAAAATAATACGATTTGGTACTCATTTAAAGTTGTATTCAAAATGAAACTTAAGTATTATTATTCTATTTATATCAGCGGATAGTGGCATGACCGAGCTGAATAAAACACACATTGAAAAACTCGTCACACATTTTTACCAAAGAGTACAAAAAGATGAGGTCCTTGGCCCTATTTTTAATGATGTGATGCAGGTCAACTGGAATGAACACATTCCTCTGCTTTGCCAATTTTGGAATAGCGTGATGCTTAAAACCAACGAGTATCATGGTAATGCCTACCAAAAGCATATTTTGCTAAAACAAGTTTTCCCTATCGAAGAACTTCATTTTAATCGTTGGCTTAATTTATTCCAGGAAGAAGCGGTAAATCATTTGCCTGAGGCTTGTGCACAAGAGGTTTTCCAAAAAGCCACCCTAATTGCCGAATCTTTAAAATATGGAATGCTGAGCCAAGAAAAGGGGGCTAACCATGCTTAAGCCATTAACCCGTGATATTCTAATCACTTTAGTGATTAAGATTAGCTTATTGATTTTATTATGGTTTGTTTGTTTTAAAAATGTGGAAAAACCACATCAAAGCAATGAGCAATGGCTATTAGGTTCTGTACAAGAAAAAAAATAATTTCTTTCTTCTCTAAAAAGGCAGTTGTAATCTGTATGGAAGTAAAATCTGTATCCCGGAAAATGGAACATAGTGCTGCCCTGATTGACAGAGAATAAGGATTAAGTAAGAGACTTTGCAAATTGAACAAATCCTGGTTAAAAGCAGCTTCAGGCCATTGTGGCTACAATTTGCAGCAGACTCCAAAGACTTTATTAATACATTACATATGAGGTGAGCAATGATTCCTGGCAGTGACCTGGTTGATCTTTCCCGTTTACAGTTTGCTCTAACTGCGCTTTATCATTTCCTTTTTGTCCCGCTCACGTTGGGCTTGTCGTTAATTTTAGCGATTATGGAAACAATTTACGTCATGACGGGGCGTGATATTTGGCGACAGTTGGTTAAATATTGGGGAATTCTCTTTGGTATTAATTTTGTTCTTGGGGTTGCAACGGGACTCACCATGGAATTCCAATTCGGGACCAATTGGGCCTACTACTCTCATTACGTAGGCGATGTTTTCGGTGCACCATTGGCTATTGAAGGCCTTATGGCTTTTTTCCTGGAGGCTACTTTTGTCGGTTTGTTTTTCTTTGGTTGGGATAGATTAACCCGCCTGCAGCATATGTTTTGCACCTGGATGTTGGCTTTAGGAACCAATCTTTCCGCATTATGGATTTTAATCGCCAATGGATGGATGCAAAATCCGGTTGGAGCAGAATTTAATTTTCATACCATGCGCATGGAAGTAACCGATTTTGCTGCAGTAATGTTTAATCCGGTCGCTCAAGCCAAATTCGTGCATACAATTAGTGCAGGCTATGTTACAGGCTCTATTTTTGTATTATCCATCAGTGCCTATTTCTTATTAAGAGGCAGAAATATCAACTTTGCCAAACGGTCAATGACTGTGGCTGCAAGTTTTGGCCTGGCATCTGCTTTGGCAGTGGTGGTATTAGGTGATGAAAGCGGCCGTCTGGATAATGACAATCAAAAAATGAAATTCGCTGCCATAGAAGCGATGTGGCATACAGGAGCAGCTCCTGCCCCGCTTACTGTATTTGGTATTCCCGATGAAAAATCAATGAAAACTGACTATGCAGTGGATCTGCCCTGGATATTGGGAATCATTGCTACCCGTTCATTCACAGAACCTCTGCAAGGAATTTCTGAGTTAATCGAACAAGGAAAAGAGCGAATCAAGGAAGGTATTCTTGCCTATGAGGCATTGACCCGATTACAAAAAAATCCTAATGACGTACAAGCCAAAACTGATTTTACTGCTCACAGTAAATTTTTAGGTTATGGATTGCTGTTAAAGAAATACACGGAGAACGTAGTGGATGCATCGGAAGAGCAAATCAACAAGGCAGCCCAGGATTTAAAGCCTCGAGTAGCCCCCCTATTCTTCTCTTTCCGGATTATGGTGGCTTGCGGATTCTATTTCATTCTATTATTCGCAACAGGCTTCTATTTGTCGATGAAACGTAAATTACACACAACCCGTTGGTATTTGCGTGCGGCATTCTATGCCCTTCCCTTACCCTGGATTGCTGCCGAATTGGGTTGGGTCGTTGCAGAGTATGGCCGGCAGCCATGGGTAGTTCAGGATATCCTGCCCACTGCTATGGGGACGTCTTCTTTGAGTACCTCACAAGTATTAACTTCAATCACAGGTTTTATTCTTTTCTATACGATTCTTGCTGTGGTAGAAATTTTCTTGATGGTTAAATACATCCGTCTTGGCCCAGATAATATGGCTCACTAGGAGAATTCACTATGCCTTTGGATTATGAAACATTACGAATTATTTGGTGGATGCTGCTTGGGGTACTCCTGATAGGGTTTGCGGTCATGGACGGATTTGATTTAGGTGTCGCCATCTGGTTACCCTGGCTTGCTAAAACAGATATTGAAAGACGTATATTGATTAATAGCA
Source organism: Fluoribacter dumoffii NY 23 (assembly GCF_000236165.1). Lineage (NCBI taxonomy): Bacteria > Pseudomonadati > Pseudomonadota > Gammaproteobacteria > Legionellales > Legionellaceae > Fluoribacter > Fluoribacter dumoffii. The sequence continues at coordinate 2,663,501 of NZ_CM001373.1, forward strand.
TTGGTCCAACCTGGGAAGGAAACCAAGTCTGGTTTATTCTCGGGGGTGGAGCAATATTTGCCGCCTGGCCCGCTTTATATGCACTTTCTTTTTCGGGTTTTTATTTTGCAATGCTCCTCGTTTTGCTGGCATTAATTTTACGTCCAGTAGGATTTAAATATCGTTCAAAACTATCAAATAATCGCTGGCGCTCTTTTTGGGACTACGCGCTCTTTGTTGGTGGGTTCGTTCCTTCATTAATATTTGGTGTTGCTTTAGGAAATGTGCTTCAAGGCGTTCCATTTCATTATGATGAATATTTACGGCCGTTCTATACGGGCAGCTTTTTCAGTTTGTTGAACCCCTTTGCGCTACTATGTGGTTTGCTGTCCGTGTTGATGCTTTCCATGCATGGGGCTTTTTTCCTGAACCTGAGAACGGAAGGATATTTGCAACAACGCGCCCAGAAGGCTGGCAGGCTATCGGCTCTACTCACTTTTTTACTTTTTATTGCGGCCGGAGTTTGGCTCAATTATGGCATTGATGGCTACAGTTTAACGAGTGCTTTAGCTCATGATGGTCCATCAAACCCTCTTTATAAGTCCGTGCTCCGCCAACCAGGGGCCTGGTTTTCCAACTACTATAATGCTCCAATAACTCTATTGGCCCCAGGCGTGGGAATCTTTGGGGCTTTATTAGCACTATTCGCTGCGAAACATGTGAAAACCGCTTTCATATGCAGCGCGCTTTCGGTAGCCGGAATTATTGCAACCGTGGGGGTTAGTATGTTCCCATTCATACTACCCTCCTCGTCTAATCCAGAGCAAAGTTTGCTCGTCTGGGATAGTTCTTCAAGTCAGTTAACTTTATTTATCATGTTAGTAGCAACTGTGATTTTATTACCTGTAATTTTACTCTATACAGCTTGGGTATATCGGGTGTTACGAGGAAAAGTAACTGAGTATACAATTAATAAAAATCAAGATACGGCCTATTAGGAGGTTTTTATGTGGTATTTTTCCTGGATTTTGGGTACTGGTCTGGCCTGTTGTTTTGCAATCTTAAATGCAATGTGGCTTGAACTTGATGACAGCGACAAAGAATAAACGAGATATTTCGTTACCCGGGACAATTCCCGGGTTTACTTAATCAGATCTATAAAGCACTTATAATCCAACCCAGCGGATAAAGTCCTTACATGCATTTAAATTTACAGGGGATTTCCCCTCAAAATAGACTGTGAAACTGCTTGCAGGACTATTTTCGCGGGCTAAACCATCATTGGCTTTAATTTCTTTTATTTTACCTAAATTGACAATTTGCATTTGCGTTTCATAATAACCACCCCGAACCACTTTAAGTACAGGAATTACAAAAAGAATTGAATTAATCCCTTCATTTGCCGCTGCTGCACCTGCAGGATTCTGATGAGCCAAATAATCAAGCTCCTTGGCATCCAGGGCAATATACTCAGCATTATTAATTTGACGCCTTAACATTCGTGACAATGGAGCTGTGGTATGAAATACACGTTGATATGTATCTGCAGAGATAACTGCAACAGGTTTCGTTTCCGCATGCTTCCCGCCTTTATAACCGCTGCCTACAAATAAAATCGGCTCACGATGCTCATCTGGAGGAGATAAAGGAATTTGAATTGTTGAGTTTGTCGTGTATTGATCAGAGGAATCTTTATCACAATTTAAAAATTTTGATTTGGCAAACCACGCATCGCTAGGGTAATAAATCACCAATAACGATTTATCCTTGATGGTATTGATGATGGCATTAGAGTTTTGCAAAGGGAGTGCAGGACATCCCCAACTTCGACCTGGCCTTCCATATTTTTTAATAAACCGCTCCTCGACATACCACCCGGAATGCATCACAACAGCTCGTCCCGATGCATTGTCATTAAAATTACGATCCAAACCATCCAGACGTAATGAAAGGCCATCACGCCCATAGTAAGCTTCTTGCGTTTGATAAACCCCTATACTGCTTGCTTTGCTGTTAAATTTATTTGAAAAATAATTAGTAAGTAAAGTTCCGGATTTAATACCGTGGGATACATAGGTATGAAACAACAGTTTTTTTGCATTTAAGTCAAAAACCCATAGGCGTTTTTTATTAGAGGGTAATGAATAATCAATCAACGTTAAGATATTATTATGGTCCACGTTATATTCAATAGCACATTTTAAACTGGTCAGTACTTTATTAATAACGAGTGGATTTAAATTTGGTGCTTCATGAATCAACATCAACTTCATGTCGTTTAATGCTTGTTCATTGATTTGCAGAGAACTTGAATATTGTGCTGTTTCACTGATGGAATGGCTGTTGTCATTTATATTTGCGGGGGCCTTGGAAACTCCCAATGACAGTTGCGGAAAGTAGTTACTTGTTACTGCGAGTAAGAGTAACAGAAAAGAGCCCATGATTTGTCCTTATTGTATTTATTCAAATCCTGTTATTTCTAATATAGCTCAAATTTTTTAATGCAACGGGTATTTTTTCTGGAAAGAATTGATTATTTTTTATCGGCTTGAATACATGAGGGACGCTGGGCTTTTAGCCCAGTGCCTAGTGGTTTACATTGTTTTTGCTGGAGTTTGGGGGGAAGTTTCCTGGTTTTCCTCATATTTGTAACAAATACTGGTTATCGCGTTCGATAGATGCAAAGCTGCCTTACCCATATTAACCGCTACCGAATTGGAGGAGCAACCGGAGGTAACTCCTGCATATACAGTACCCATACCGGTAAAATTGAGAGCGGCATTACCTATACTGGTTAAGGCGTTGTCATTACTACTGAAGGTCACTACATTAAGTGCACACATTGCGATATCAAAACCATTTTCCCAAACGGTCTCCGGGTTAGATATAAGATTATAAGCAGCCATCATTAGCGCAAGTCCATTTAAGACTTGCATGCCTCTACGCACCCTGTTTTCCGGGTTAAAAAATCCTAACATGATAATCCTCCTTAATGCAGTTAAATTCGAACAAACTTTAAACATGAAGTTATTAAAAATCAAGCACTTTATTTAGTAATTACACATACGATTACCAAATGCCAAAACAAATTAGCATCGAGTAAAACTCATCTCTTTAAATAACTGGGCAATAGGCTATATAATTTGCGACATTACTCAATGGTTGATTGTTCAACCACTCTGGTAAAGGATAACAATGTTTCAATCAGCCCTAATAATTGCATTAATGATGTTTAGCCTGGTCACACACGCAGTCCTCCCTGCCGATCCCATTCAGCACTGTCTCGACGTTAGAAGACTTGCAGACTTTACCACAAGACAGAAAATGGCCGCTAAAGAGCCAGGGGTATTGCGTTTTAAATTCCATAAAATATCCGCATCAGAACTGCCCCTGGATAATCCTGCAGGCAATATGGACGAAGTCATTAAAGCCTTAAATCATCAGATCGAAAATTGCAATAAAAATCGGGCTGAATTTCACACAATTACGATTGCCGGCACTCAATTCAAGCGTCGGGAATGGTGTCTTGATACCAATAAAAAAATGCTTGCCCTCGCCAAAGCCGCCCGTGGTGATTTTCAAAAATATTTATCCGCCATTAAAAACCAATTTGAGTGGTATAAAAGTGACGGTTGGCCAGAAAATCATGCAGGATTTAAAAAAGGCGATTTTCAATTTACCGCCTATTACGCACCCGCACCAGTTGAGGCCCGTAGCAAACGCGGCGGTCCCTTCCTGTATCCTATTTACAGCAACCCGGGCGTTGTCAATGTAGCTTCAGAATGCAAAAAATATAATTTAAAAGCGCCTCTGTGCGGTATCGATCCCCTCACTAAAACCGTGCGTGGGTTTTGCCTGAAAAATGCTGATGGGACCTACTCTGCTGTGCCAGATCGAGAAGAAATAGATCATGGGGCTTTAAATGCAAAATATGTAATTGGCTACGTCAAGGATCCGAATGATCCGGCTTTCTTAATGCTTGAAGGCTCAGGTTCATTAATTCTGGATGGGAAACTGTTCCACATTAATTATGACGGTGCCAACGGCAGACCGCGCACCATGCTTGGCCGTATTGTCCAGTGCGCACAAGACCCAACTTGCGGGGGCAACATTGATAATATGGAACGTTGTGCCAAGGATCCAAAATGCCATGATGAAGCCAAGTTGCGCTGCAATGTGTCTAAAAAAATCAAACAAAGTGCTGCATCAGAAAAACAAATTCGCCAATTTCTGGATGCCCCGCAAAACCGCAATAAAGCTGCTGACTTGCGAAACAGGGATCAAAGCTATGTATTTTTTGTTAAAGAAGACGGTGGACCTTATGGCTCAGAAAATATTTCCCTCACACCTCATGCTTCATGTGCCACCGATCACAAAGTAATCCCTATTGGAATGAATTTTATTTATAATTGCAAAAAATCTACTTCCTGGTGTATAGCCCAGGATACAGGCGGCGCCATTATGGGAGCTCATGTTGATGTCTATAAAGGTGAAGGCGACTATGCAGGCGTAGAAGCGAATCAGTTAAATCATACAGGCTCTTTGTATGTAGCCCTTCCAAAGCGTGGATAAAATCAGGGAAAAGCTTTTTTTCCATCAGAGGATAGAGTTTTAAGCTGCTAAAAAGTATTGTTAAAAAGTGTATGGCGGATTTCGCTCCCTGATTTACATACTGAAAATAGTTTGCTCTTCCTCTTGTTCTTTTTGCTTTGCCAATTCGTCATGAGGCTGCGTTTTTTCAGCCCATAGACTGGATAGATTGTTGATTAATAAACGCACTGCCCGCTTGCTTGGCTTGACATAATGCCTTTTTTCCTCAATAAGTTCCTGAGTTTCCAATATTAATTGAGTTTTCATATAGATTTTAAGCGAATCATCCAGATGGGGTGTACTCTCGATTTGGCGCATCCTCTGATTTACAGCCTGTTGATATTCACTGGCTAATTGTCCTATTTTTGCTTGCAAAACAACCGCATCATCAATCATTTTTGCTGTCTGGGTTTTAAAATAAGCAAAGTATTGAGCTAAAAAATTGCTGATTTTTACCAGGAAGCCATTATGCAAATGAACAAACTCACGTAAAGTTTGGCTATTTCCCTGAAGGGTATCAAGAACAAGTAAATTTTGTTTTATAGTAAACAGTAAATTGCGGCAACTCTGCACTGCATCTTTAATTGAATCATTAGCTTTCTTTAAAAGGACAAGGTGCTCAAGCCTTTCATTTTTTATTAATTGAAGTAATATTTCATCCTGACTGAAAGAACGATGATTAATAATATTAATTTGCCTGTTTTTCTTGTCCAATTTGCTTTGTAAATCCAAAAATAATTGGTTTGCAAAAGTCTTGAAATTCCTTTTACACTCACTTTCTAAAGAAGCAGGCAATGTAGAGCCAATTATTTCCTGGACTGATTGCGGAGTAGTCGTTCGATAAACAGCGGTAATTGGGGTGGCCACCCAACTCACCCCATGAATTACTCCGGAAGACAGAGTTGGAGATTCCACTGAACATTTAAGTTGTTCTATTTTCTCAAGAAATTCTTTCCTTTGGTGCTTTTCCGTTTCTTCTAAAACAAATTGAAAGGACTCTTTCTCATCTTCCAAAAGTTCTAAAAAATTTTTTCTTCCTATAATTTTTTTATCATTTTCATCTATTGCCGCAATTAATTTCCCCACTTTCTCCATTTTTTCATCAAGTGCATTTTTTAATTTTTGCAGCATGATTAAACTGACAAGACCTGAAGAAGCTTTTTCTATATCCTCTTCCAGCACAGTAAGGCTATCAAAAATACTTTGCTTGGGTAGCTGGTTTTTACTTGCAATCAGAGGTTTACCTTCTCCCGGGGCCTGGGGTTTTATTTTGTAAAAATCAGGGGATCTGAGTAGTTTTTTAGTGGTTGAGGGAGTAATACCCAATACCTTAAGATAGCGCTGGTTTAAGCGCTCCTTCGCAGGTTTTAAAGGATCATTATCGGCCTGAGAAAGCTTTTCTAGTTGCGCTACCCCCTTTATTTTCTCTTCTGTTTTTTGCAAAAAAGAAAGTATCTTGATTTTGATTTCACCCAGATCAAAAAAAACCGAGACCAAGAGTCTCGCTCTCCAGTCCTTTTCTACTTGCATAATTCCTTGCATCACTATATGAAACAACATGTAGGAAGAAAGCAGAAAAGATTGGTAGTGTTGTTTGTCTGTGAACGGTTGGGTATTTAAGCGAAATAATTCTTCAATATTTTTAATTAAAGTAAGAACATTCTCTTTAGTATTGTTTTTCCAGTTCTGATACACCTCGGAGAGAATCATACTGGATTGCGTAAGTAATTTTTTTTCTTTGACCGCATTTTCTGAGAGGTGGGAAATTGCTTCATCAATAAACAATTTGGCAAAAACCACCGTTCCAAAAGATCGCGCTTTAAATTGCTCAAACTCTTGGAACTTTAGCTCAGCCTGATCTCGAATTAACTCAAAACTCTCTACTGAGCTTACATAATCACTAATCAACAGTGCAGATTTTAATGCATTTTGCTCTGCATCGAATTGGCTGCCGCGCCATTGTTTAAAACGTTCGCTTTTACTCTGCATAGTGATTAAGGGAACTCATGGAAGGGAACTTAAATCATTCTACAAAAAGGCAGATTAAAATTAAACTGTAATACTTATCAATTTATTTTAATACGCCAGAGAAAGTATCCACAAGAAGTAATGCACACTCCCTTAAAATCAGCTATGCTAATTTTTATCTAGCAAGGTGAACAATAAATGTCGTCAAAAAAAGGAATTTATCTCTTTACCCTTATTGGCTTACTCCTTGGATTGGCTCTGGATGGATTGATCCGGGAAGAAATAACTAAAGTATTCGATTACGCATTAATCAGTCTTTTTGCCTTGTTATATGTACTGGCTTACAACGAAAAAAATTGCATCCGCCTGGCGGCAAGCAGCTTCCTTGTCTCTTTGATCCTGTCACTGCCCATGCTTCCGCTGAATGCGGGGTTTACTCCCTCACACTTAGAGCATTGGTTTACTTTCTTGGGCGTCTTGCCAATATTTGTCTATGTTGGACACTCATTTCATTACGCCTACCATCAGGATAATACCTGGCATGTCAGCTACAACAGTTTGTTTGCTGCAGTGTGGAATACTATTCCTCTACTTTGTATTGCAGGTATTTTTTCAAGTTTGGGTAATTTGCTGATCTTCCTGGGTGCTTTTATCTTCAGGACCGTAGGAAGTGATTACCTATGGAATTTATATTCCAATGACATGCATTTTCGTTTGATTTCTAATGTGACCTTGTTCTTTATAGGGTTAAGTGTTGGCCAACAGAATATTAAAATTATATACAGCTTACGTTTTTTAATGTTAAGGATGATGTATTATCTCTTTCCTTTCCTGGCGTTGATAAGCATTGTCTATTTTCTCCTTTTTTTAAGCCATGCCTTAATGAACAATGAGGAATTCATCAATCCCCTCGCTATTTTAATTCCGCTTACGTGCTTGGGGATTATATTTTTTAATGCCTATTTTCAAGATGGAAGCGTAGAGTCAGGGGCTTCTTTCTTGCTTCAGTCCTTACTGCGCGTTTATCGGGTAATTTTATTTCTCTTAATCTTAATGATGACCTATAGGATGTTCCGATTTTACTCCCTGGACAGTAATGTCGTTATTGTAATTCTAACAGAGGTATTGTATGGCCTGACATATGCCGTGACCGCATGGCTTTCTGAAAGCAGGGAACAAAAATGGGTAAGGATAGGTAACGTGAGTGCCGCGTTGTTTTTTCTAATTGGAGTGTTTCTATTCAATATTCCTTATATGCCTATTATTTTTCAAGTTGGTGGGTCACAATCAACCCTATTAACCACACTATTTCAGTAGGTGACCCGGATTTTTCCCTATAACTACTGCGCATCCGGTGTAGGCCTGACATTACCTAAGCGGGTATTTTCTTCAACTACCTGATTAACGAACGTATTTCCATAACCAATCCAACAGCCTTTTTTTATAGTCGTTCCTGGCCCAATTGCAGTGGACATACCGATAAAAACATTTTCTTCGATGATTACAGGGGCAAGAAAAAGTAAATTACCTACATCAGAGTGACAACTTATTGACACTCCACTGCCAAGAGTGACATTTTTTCCTATAGTGATTAAAGGACAATCTACAAAGTCGACATCGAATGAATTGACTATCTGAAAAGAAACTTTGGCACCCAGGGCACGCCAGTAGAAAAATTTTACACAATTAAACGTTTGTAACAAAGGAGCCAGACCGATTATTTTTGCAGAACGAGTCAGGGCAAAATGACAAAACCAGGCAAAAGTCATTTTATTCATTTCGCGTTTATAGCGACCGGGTTTTAAACGAGGCAAACATAATCTAATCACTGCAACAATTACAATAAACGAGGTAAATAAAACAAAGGGCGCCAAAGGAAGAACCAACCAGGTCAATGTATAACCATGATAAAGAAACAATCCTGTAATACTGAATGCAGCCACACCAGGCATTAAACTAAATAAAATAGAGACCAAATCAATGATGATAAGCATGGAAGCTGATAATTCGGTCTTCCCGGGAGCCTTTTTTACCTTGTTTTTCTTCTTTTCAGTCATTATTTTGAGCTCCTATTTTCATACTCAGGCCGAGGTTTACTCAACCTAAATTTTTTAATAAATTTAGCCATGAAGTGCAGAAAATCTTACCGCCTATTTTTCTCTGATTACACGCTGAGATATCAGCTTGGGTTTGGTCTGCGCATGACTATCTGCCATTAATTCCTCTTTGGGCAATTGCAACAAAACCATGGGGAGCACTTCCTTAGTAATCACTCCATGGGCATAGGGTTCATTGATGTTGATTAAGGCCTCATGCATTTGCTCTAATAATGAAGGAGGAATTTGTACCGTATCATCGGTAACGAAAACAATTCTATTTCCGAGGCTATTACGGGCAAAATACCAATAAGGTTCTATTTCAAAAGCAAGATCACCCAGCATTTTCTGCAATTCCTGGCCCGAGATAGAACAGTTTTCCAATTTAATCATTTGACTTTTATAACAAAATTCCAGCCGGGGGGCTTTATTTAAAAAACCAGTACATTTCACCACATCCTTTAGCCGATACCGAACAAAACCCATTGCTGTAGTTAGGAACACTTCATAATTTTTACCTTGTTCCAATTCCCAGGGTTGGAGAAGATTTTCTTTTTTAATGCTCTTTCCCTCTTCTATAAACTCGACAATATGGGCACCGGGATGCAAATAACCTCCTGGTTGGTCGTCTATAGGAACGGTAAGCCATCCTTCAGTAGCTGATAAAGTACCATCCACCATAGAAACGCCTTCTCCCAGCACTTTTTGCAATTGCCGGGCTGGATACTCGCAAAGACTGGAAATCCAGCACCCTATTACATTTAAAGAGGGCCAAAACTCTTTGAAAGAGCGTGGCTCCTTTAGCGCTAATTCACGTAAATACCGTCGGCGTTTTCGGGTAATTTTCACGGGTGGTAAAAAATCAGGAACCATTTTTTCACCCAGCAAATAAGGTAATAAATGTTTAAAATCTTTAAGGCAACGCTCAAATAAAGTTTCTATAACCATGGGGGTCACTGCAAATAGAGCACTGAGGTCCGTCGCCAAAGCGTATAAAGCCGACCATTGGGCATAAACTTCAGCGTTATCGAATAGTTCATCAGGCATAGCATAAAAACGTTTAATAAAAGAAGGTAAATTTCGATAATTAAAATTACTGATCCATCCTGAGGGGATGCCTGCCGGAGTCAGTTTATGCGCATCAACCGCGACCAAATAGGCTATTTTTTCTTTAAATAACCCATGATAGTGCTGGGCCAGAGTATAAATATAGGGCGGCATCGTTCGCTGAAACTGAGTCTGAAATGATGCAGTGATGGGAAAAAATTTTCTAACTCCTGCAGTACCCGAAGTTTCTGACCAAAAAATTAATTTTTCTCCATTAAATGGCTGAACTTGACTGTGCTGAGCCGTCAAAAGATCTTCTTCATAATCTTCGTAAGTGGTAATGGGAAAATCATTCAGGGTTAAATGCTGTAAATTGTTTAGCAAAGGCTGCCAGTAGGCGGATTTTTTTAATAAAGGAACAACTTCTTCATTCCATAAGCGTTCACGCGAACGCTCGGGATGCTTGGTATCCTCAATAAAATCCAAGTATTTTTTTCGAGTAATCGCTGCAATAAATATTCTTTTCCAATTCATGCCTAATTATTAACCAAAATGAAGGCGATAGGAAATAATAACCGCAAAAATTGAAGTTGGCGAGAAACTTTAATCAGGGATTTTTATAGGCAGAACCGAAAACAATCTTTTGTTTTTATAAAATTGGGATAAGCACCCCGCCATAGACTCTTGCCATCGGCTTTCAATAGCTGAAGAAGAATCCAACTGATTAAGAATCAATTGAATGGCTAAATGAATCCAGTCATTACCAAGGAATTCTTTAGACATAAGATCCTGATTGCAATGCCAAAAATGCAGGCAACAACCTGCTGCAAAAATCCAGCAATACTGCTCCGCTAAACGAAAAGCTTGTAGACTACGTGGATCCCATAGTTTTTTCTCATGCAAAGAAAGGATCTCTTGATCCAGACGATTAAGTTCAAAACGAACCGCATCAATTAAGGGATTGATTTCTTTAGATTTTAAAACAGACAAACCCGCTACAATGTCATCCTCAGTATGAATGAAAAGACCTAGGCGATGAAAAGAAAATTCAGGGCAAATGCAGTTAAGGTTAAAAATCGAATCCATTTGCTGGAGCGAGCCTGGATGCGAGTTTCCCCTCATCTTTGCTTGCGGTAATAAATTCCCTGCAATTACCGATAAATTTACCTGGCTGCTTCCATCAAATAACCCAATGACTGAAATATCGCGTCTTATCTTTTGAAACATGGACCATTCGGTTGTACGTAAATAGGCACGCGCCCCCATGACGATGGCACATTCATCAACTATTCTTTCAGCAATTTTGGGAATCAGAAATTTGATAATGGCAGACCAAAAAGATAATTTTTCAGGAATGATTGAGCACGCACGAGCGACGGCTAAAGCAGTACAATCAGCAATCAACAACTGCGTAAACTGTTCCGCCAATCGTTGTTTTACCACTGGGATTTCAAAAGCTGCCTTGCCATAGAGTTGTCTTTGCAGACTAAAAGACAGCACTAACCGCAAAGCAGTATCTGCCGCACCCACAGAAAAAGCAGCACATAAAGTTCGTGAAACCTGCAAGGTTTTATAAATAATTTCCAAGCCGCGTTGTTTAGGACCAATCAATGCATCTTGAGACAAATAAACCTTTTCCAGGGAAAAACCACTGATATCCAATCCTCTAACACCAAGGGTAGGAAGTTTGGGAGTGGGCAGAAATCCTGATTGAATTGCAGATTTATTGAGAAAAAAAACCGAGAAGCCCAGAGGTCCGCCCCCTTCATGAGTACGGCAAAGAAGGGTAATGTTCTGTCCTTCCGTAGCAAAATTAATGCACCATTTTCTTCCGGTTAATTCCCAACCATTGCCTAGAGGCAAGGCCGCCACTTCATTGGCCATAATATCCGAACCATGTTCTTCCTCAGTCAAGGCACACGCGGTAATCTCACCGCGACGAAAAGAAGCAATCAATTCTCCCTTTTGCTGTTCATTGCCTGCAATCCATACAGGTAAAGCACCCAGAAACGGCAGGCCCAAAGCGATACCTGTAGTTAAGTCGCGCCTGCATATTGACTTTACCAAAAAATACCCCACATCCAGGGAAACCAATTGACCACCAAGACTTTGAGGGATTAGATATTCCATAAATCCCCATTGCTGAATGCATTTAATTTGCTTCCAGGCGAGCACTTCTTGCTCATCAAAATGCAAACTTTCTTTAAAGTTGACGGGGCTGGCCTTTGTTTCAGGGTTCCCCAAATATGCTTCAAAAGAATGAATTAATTGGAGCAAATCAGAGTAAGAAGACATAACGTTCCTTTCAAAATTCCAGAGTAAATAGCTCCCCGCTTCTTCAAAAAGAAAAAGGAGACCTTCACACAATAGAATGTCGTGCAAGGGGAAGATCATCCATCTTGCGATATAAATATTGCAAATGTTGACCTAATCGTGCGCGTATTTGTTCCGGGGTAATAATTTCATCAATTAAACCTGATTCATAAGCATCTTTTAAAGAAGGATCAAGATTGAATCCAGCTTCTTCCTGGGACTTAACTTCTACAGACTGTTGACCGTCGGTATCTTGAACTTTTTTCGTGGTATCTTTACCCATAACGCCAAGGCTTGCAGTCTCCAACGCTAAAACAAGATCCCCCTGTTGCGAAGCAGTTTGCATCATTAGAAACGCAGCAGCACCATAACACTTGCGCACAACCACACTCATTCTGGGTACCCGGGTTTGCATTGCAGCGCACAATCTAGCCCCATGTTGCAATAAACCTTTTTGCTCTTCGCGTTTACCTGGCATAAATCCGGGAACATCAATTAAAGTGAGTATGGGAAGTCGATAAGCATCGCATATACGGATAAATTTGGCAGCTTTTTGTGCAGCATCGGAGTCGATCGCACCACTAAATCGAATACTCTGATTGGCCACAACTCCCACTGCATATCCATGGATGCGTACAAAAGCGCAAATCATGGCTTGTCCATACATACTTTTATAATGCCCTACCTCTGAATTGTCCACAATCGCCTGAACTAAATCGAGCATATTAAAGGGTACTCTGGGATCCACAGGAATCTTGGGTACAGCATGGAGTGGCTCCATGATGCCATGAACCGGCGGACATTCTCCGCTATGTGAAGGAAAAAAATCGAGCATTTTTTTCACATGGCTGATTTGAGCGCTGATACTGTCATCAATAAAATCAGCAATCCCTGTGGTACTTGCATGCATTGCGGTACCCCCTAATTCACTCATACTGACTTTTTCACCAATTGCTTGTTGCACTACCATGGGACTGGTAACCATTAAATAGCTGCGATGTTTGTTAAAAAAAAGCAGATCCATCAATACTGCAGAATAAGCAGGCGCACCCAAAGTTGGGGCAACGAGAATTGCAAACTGTGGAACAAGTCCCGATAACTGAATATTACGTGCGATAATTTGTGTGTATTCATCCCCACTTAACAAATTTTCTTCAAGGGAAATACCCGGGGAGGCTAAAAAAGCAATTATGGGAATACATAAATCCTTGGCCCTATCCATAAGGCGGATAATCTTTTTTGCACCTTGACTGGTGATATAGCCTCGATTAACCGAATGGTTGTGGGCATATACCGCAACAGGCCTATGGTTTACTTTAGCCAATCCTGTAATCACTTCAGCCCCGAATTGCAAATGGGTTTGATTATCAGAATTGTACTCAACTGATAATGGAAGAAAACTATGCTCATCAATGAGGCTTTCTATCCATTTCATCGTGGTTTTATCAACAGACGATGAGGACATAACATACCCAATCTCAGGTTAAATTTATATAAAATATACACTTCGTAACTTGAAGGGTCAATTTTTCCTAAAAAACAGCTATAATAGGGTACTTAAAATTTTTTTAACGACTTAGCCTAAACAGTAAGGTCGCGAGACAATAAAGGAAATCTATGGAAATTTTGCACCCCAACATTCGGTTTGAAATAACCGCTTCCTCCTGCGTTCTTCCAGACTCCCCCCCTGTCACTAATCTGGATATTTTGCAAAACTTTCCTAGAACCTCAAGTCATTCTTTATCCTTTTTAGAAAAATTTGCTGAAAAAATCGGCGAAGAATTTGGTTTCTATTCCCGCTATTGGTGTCATAAACCTTGGGAATCTTTGGATAATTCCAGAGGGTTGACCGCGGAATCCCTAGCCATTGAATCAGTACAAAAACTTCTGGCGCAGTACACACCCCAAAAAATTGATGCTTTTTTGTTGGGCTCTACAACCAATAAACGATTTACAGGTTCTCAGGCTGCAGCTGTTCTTGGACACTTAGGGCTTGACGCCCCTGCCTATGATTTAAAAACAGGTTGTTCCACTTCATTGTCTACACTTCATCTCGGCTATGCTTTAATGGCTTTAGGCTACAGCAATATTCTGGTTTGTTGCGCCGAAACTTTATCGAAAGTAATCGATCCTGAAAATGAAAAAACCTGGATAGGTTTAGCTGATGGGGCTGCTGCGCTATTCATGGAAAAAAAGGCCACCGGTTCCTTCACAGTGGAAAAAACCTTCTTTTCTACTGAGGGAAAATATGTTGAAGCATTCACAACCCAGGGAGTTTTTCCACCCACCAAAGAACAAATTGATACCCCAGGTTACCATCTCATTGGCGATGAATCGCTTATGAAAGAACTTGCTTACACCAAGTATCAACAAATACTGAACAATTTATTACCCACCGAAGAAGATAGGAGTGCCATCACTTGGGTTATCCCTCATCAGGTGAACCGCAAATTAATTACCCAGCTTCTTCAAGAAAATCAGATGGAAAATAAATCGATTATTTGGGATTCTGATGCAATCGGTAATATTGGCGGGGCTTCGGTACTTTATTCTTTGGCAAGAGCTGTCAATGAAAAAATTTTTGACCAGCCGGGAAAAATTCTGCTGATGAGTGTCGGAGGCGGCCTTTCCTATGCCGGGCAAGTACTTCAATTCCATAAACCTTGAGGTTCGGTAATGAATCAAGAGATTTTCCACAGTATCTCGCTCGTAGAGGCTATTCAATACAGAGCCATTCATACTTCAGAGAAGAAGAGTTGTACTTTTCTAAACAGAAATCTTGAAGAAAATATGACTTATGCTGAACTGGATGAACGGGCAAGAGCGATTGCTGCGCAACTCCAATCCCAGGGAGCAAAACCTGGAGACAGGATTCTATTACTGTTTTCCCCGGGCCTCCCATTGATTCAAGCCTTTTTCGCTTGTCTTTATGCCGGTTGTATTGCTGTACCCATTTATCCCCCTGCTCAAACAAAATTATTGGATAAGGCTCATCGCATTATTCAAAATGCGAAACCTGTATTGGCGATTATGACAGCAGATCATTTAGGCAAATTTGCCACGCTGAATAAAGAAGGAAAACCCCTTTTGGGAAATGTTCCCTGTCTGGTTATAGACGCCGTGGAATTACAGATGAGTTCTCTATGGAAACCACCACTTATTCGGGAACATGACATAGCTTTTCTGCAATACACCTCAGGCTCAACAATGCATCCTAAGGGAGTTATTATTACTCACGGCAATTTGCTGGATAATATTCACAAAATATCCCAAGCCTTCCAATTAAACGAAGAATCTATTTCCTTCAGCTGGCTTCCACCCCATCATGACATGGGATTAATTGGTTATATTTTGACCCCTATTTATGCCGGTGTTCCAACTTATCTGATGTCCCCATTTTCTTTTTTGCAAAATCCGCTTTCCTGGCTACAAAACATCAGCAAGTATAAAGCCACCATTAGCGGCAGCCCTAATTTCGCTTATGATTACTGTGTTAAACGCATCAAGGAAGAAAAAAAACAAGGTTTGGATTTAAGTTGTTGGCAAATTGCTTCAAATGGGGCAGAACCCATTAGAAAAGAAACATTGGAACATTTTTACCAAGCCTTCAAAAATTATGGATTTCGCAAAGAGACCTTTTATCCTTGCTATGGTTTGGCTGAAGCGACACTATTAGTAACGGGTAATACCCCGGGTACCCCCTATCGCACCCTTAATCTGGCAAAGGAGCACTATCAGGATCATCAGGTCCACTTTGCTGAAGAAGAAAATTCTCGAAGCCACAGCCTGGTCAGTTGCGGTAAATTCAGGCAAAAAGTAAAAATTGTAGACCCTGAATCTCTCACTTTATGTGGCCCGGATCAAATAGGCGAGATTTGGGTACAAAGTGCCAGTGTAGCTCAAGGATATTGGCAACAAGATGAGGAAACCCAACATGC
Source organism: Fluoribacter dumoffii NY 23 (assembly GCF_000236165.1). NCBI lineage: Bacteria > Pseudomonadati > Pseudomonadota > Gammaproteobacteria > Legionellales > Legionellaceae > Fluoribacter > Fluoribacter dumoffii. The sequence goes on from NZ_CM001373.1 coordinate 2,679,432, forward strand.
ATTTCAGGGGAGAATCCACAATGATCCCACAAAGCAAGTCTATTTAAGAACCGGGGATTTAGGGTTTGTACATGAAGGGGAATTATATGTGACAGGTCGCATCAAGGATTTGATTATTCTTTATGGTAAAAATCATTATCCCCAAGACATAGAATATTCCATTTTGCATGCCCCCATTCATGAATTCCTGGGGAAATGTGCTGCTTTTGTTATGCAAACGGATCATGAATATGAACTTACTGTCATGTGCGAATTAAAAAATCGCTCCATGCCGCCTGAAGAACAAGACATATTATTCAATACTATTTTTGAACTGGTTTACCAAAATCACCAGCTTGAACTTCATAATATTATTCTTATCCCGCCTAAAGCAATGCCGCATACAACCAGTGGTAAAATTCGACGTAACTTTTGTAGGAAATACCTACTGGACAATACCCTGCCAATTATCGCGAGATGGCGATTGAACACGATTGAGGGTTAAGATCATGCACTTTTTGAATTCAGATTCTCCAAACAAAATCGCACTGGACTTTACAGGACAGCCTTTAAGTTTCGCTGAATTGGAAACAGCCATCCATAAAATGTCTTTGCAGTTTAAAAAACTGCCTTCTGGAATATTGCTTTTGCAAGCAGCACCCAAACCACTGTTTGTGATTCAATTATTGGCAGCCCTGAATACAGGAAAACCCATAGCTCTTTACGGTGAGGAACTGACAGGAGATAAAAGGACTCTGTTAGGTACGAGTATAACTGTTAATGAGCTGGGTGAACTGTCAGATATACAAGAAAATGCCTTGATAACACCTCATCCCGAGCTTGCGTTGGTGCTTTTTACTTCTGGAAGTACAGGGCAAATGAAAGCGGTGCAACTTTCATTAAAAAATATCATTGCCAATTGTCGGGCGGTCATTGACTCTCTTAAGTTTCGCGAAGTTGAGGATCAATTATTATTTTTACCCCTGTCCTATTCTTTTGGTTTACTGGGTCAATTGCTTCCTGGATTAATTACCGGTATAAAAACACAACTCATCTCTCAATTTACGGATCTCAAAGCCCTGTTGGAGAGCGGTGAAGTTCCTCAAATGTGGAGTGGAGTGCCCTCTCATTGGGTAGCTGTCACTAAAATGGCTGCTCTTTTCCCCGAAAGTGCAGGCAAAATAAAAGCAGTGGTCTCAGCAGGTGCTCCTTTGAGCATTTCTTTACGAAACCATTTAATGCATACATTTCCGCGCGCAACCGTTTACAATAATTACGGTTTAACCGAAGCATCCCCGCGTGTACTTACCTATTCCAGCAAAGATCCATTATTTCTCGAAGATTATGCCGGCTATCCGGTTGGTGATTGGCAAATACGATTATCAGATGCCCAAGAATTACTCATTCAAGGCAGTCAATTAATGTTGGGATATCTGGGTGAAGAAAAACCAACGCGAATACAAGATGGATGGTTTTTTACCGGTGATTTGGCAGAGGAATTGCCTTCAGGGTTAATTGCCATTAAAGGACGCCTGGATGAAATCGTAAATATCGGTGGGGAAAAAGTAAATTTAATTGAGATAGAGCATAAAATTTGTCAAATTAAAGGAATTCGAGAAGTCATTGTCTTGCCTTTGGCTGACGAACTCTATGGCTTCCGTTTACTGGCCTGTCTGGAACGAAGCAATTTCAGCGCTAATATCACCGAACATATGCTTTCCGAACAATTAAAAAATCACTTTCTACCCAAAAAACTACCCATAAGTGTGCGCTTTTTAGAAAAATTGCCACGAAATCCACACGGGAAACTTGATCGAAAAAAACTACTTTTAAGCCATAAGGATAAACTCCATGCTCACTGAACGAATCCGCAAAACTCTAATCAAGATTGGACTGCCTCAGCTTCCCCCGGATCCCTCCGCTCCCCTGGAGCAGGGAGGCCTCGACAGCTTAATGCTAGCCCTGCTTATTATCGAATTGGAGCGCGAGTTTAAAATTAAAATTCCAGTAATGCCTTTGGTAAAGGAACGTTTTGAATCGATAAGCAGTATCGAGAACCATCTTAATGAGTTGGGGGCAAAATGAATATCCTGATAACCGGAGGCTCCTCAGATATTGCCCAGGCTATAGCCAAACGCAGACTGCAAGCAGGTGACCGGGTCATTATTACCAGCTCCACGGAAGAAAGCCTGGATAGAACTTTAGCACATTACAAACAGCTGGATATGCAGGTGAAGGGTCTGGTATACAATTTCTCCAATCCCGAACACAGCAAGGAAGATCTGGAACATCTATTACAGGATCCCATAGACGGTATAGTACTTAACGCCTTTACTCGCGTGAGCCAGCTTCGGAAATTACACGCCTTATCCTATCCGGCATTACGTAATTATATAGATGCAAATTTACATGGTAACATTTGGTTGATTCACCAGTTATTACCTGCCCTGTTGGCTAATAAATTTGGCCGTTTGATTTTGGTTTCCAGCCTTTCTGCAATTAATGGTACCAGCCGTTATGGTGCTTATTGTGCGAGCAAAGCCGCATTGGAAGGATTGTTTTTAAACCTGGCAGTGGATTACAGTGCCAATAATATTTTATCCAATATAGTGCGTGTAGGTTTAATTAAGACCTCCAGAACAGAACAATTTTGGAAAAGACCTGCTTATCAAGAAAAAATGGCCCAGATTATCCCTCAAGGGATGATGGGCGAAGCAGCACAAGTAGCAGAAGCCATGGATCCCTTGTTGTCCAGAACATCCTTTATGACGGGCTCCGTAATTACAGTCAGTGGCGGGTTACCTCTTATGCGTTCCGAAGGAATACTCTCATCATGAATTTATTATGTGCGGAAAAAAATATTTACCTCAAAGGTCCCTTTACTGCGTTGCCAGAAAAAATTATGAGCAACCAGGAAGTGCTTGATTGGATGAATAGTACTCAAAGCCCTGCTTTAGTGAGTTTTTCCACCGGGATTCGCAACAGGCGGTGGGCCAATGAAGATATAGCTTGTAGTGATTTGGCGGTACTTGCTGCTGAAAAATTATTTGCAGCAAAACCCACAGAAAAAAACAAAATCAATCAAATCATTCTGGCCACTATTTCTGGAGACTACCCCGCACCACCAACCA